>NZ_JAUSVA010000002.1:6973564-7289628 GCF_030813695.1 Kitasatospora herbaricolor | reverse complement strand
GCACGGTCTACCTGGACGGCACCCCGGTCTGTTCCTGTCTGGTCGCGGCCGGCCAGGTGCAGGGCCGCGAGGTCCGCACCGTCGAGGGCCTGACCGACGAGAACGGCGAGCTGGGCCTCGTCCAGCAGGCGTTCATCGACGCCGGCGCCGTCCAGTGCGGCTTCTGCACCCCCGGCCTGCTTGTGCAGACCGACGCGCTGCTCGACAACGACGCGCAGCCCAGCGACACGGACATCCGTGAGGCACTCTCCGGGAACCTGTGCCGTTGCACCGGCTACGAGAAGATCATGGACGCGGTGCGGCTCGCTTCCGCCCGCAAGTGCGCGAAGGCGGCCTCCGAATGAGTACTCGTACCATCCAGGGTCAGAAGAACCTTCAGGACATCCGGCAGGCGAGCAAGGACGGCATCGGCGGCTCGCCGCTGCGCCCGGACGGCACGCTCAAGGTCAAGGGCGAGTTCGCCTACTCGTCCGACATGTGGCACGAGGACATGCTCTGGGGCATGGCGCTGCGCTCGCCGCACCCCCGGGCCAACATCCTCTCGGTGGACATCTCCGAGGCCCTGAAGCTCCCCGGCGTCTACGCGGTGCTGACCCACGACGACATCCCGGGCAGCAAGTTCTACGGCCTGGAGATCCAGGACCAGCCGGCGCTGGCCATCGACAAGGTCCGCTACCACGGCGAGGCGATCGCGATCGTCGCGGCCGACCACCCGGAGACGGCCCGCCGCGCGGTGAAGAAGATCAAGGTCGAGTACGAGGTACTGACCCCGATCGTCACCGAGGAGCAGTGCCTCGACCCCGAGGTGCACGGCTACGTCCACGAGCCGCACGAGTTCAAGTCGCACGGGTACGGCAACATCTGCCACAGCCAGAAGCTGGTGCACGGCGGCGGCGTCACGGACGAGATCCGCGCGCTGGCCGACGTCATCGTGAAGTCCGACTACGAGGTCGGCATGCAGGACCAGGCCTTCCTCGGTCCCGAGTCCGGCCTGGCCGTGCCCGCCGAGGACGGCGGCATCGACCTCTACGTCGCCACCCAGTGGCTGCACGTGGACCGCCAGCAGATGGCCCCCGTGCTGGGCCTGCCGGAGGAGAAGGTCCGCCTCACGCTGGCCGGCGTCGGCGGCGCCTTCGGCGGCCGCGAGGACCTGTCGATGCAGATCCACGCGAGCCTGCTCGCCCAGCGCACCGGCAAGCCCGTCAAGATCGTCTACGCCCGTGACGAGTCCTTCTTCGGCCACGTGCACCGCCACCCGGCGAGGATGACCTACGAGCACGGCGCCACCCGCGACGGCAAGCTGGTCTTCGCCGACGCCCGGATCGTGCTGGACGGCGGGGCCTACGCCTCCGCCTCCCCCGCCGTCGTCGGCAACGCCGCCTCGCTGGGCCACGGCCCTTACAACATCCCGAACGTGCGGATGGAGGCCATCGCCCTCTACAGCAACAACCCGTCCTGCGGCGCGATGCGCGGCTTCGGCGCCGTCCAGGCGGCGTTCGCGTACGAGTCGCAGATGGACAAGCTCGCCGCCGAGCTGGGGATGGACCCGGTCGAGCTGCGCCAGCTCAACGCGATGTCCGAGGGCGACTCCATGCCCACCGGCCAGGTCATCGACTCGCCGGCCCCGGTCGCCGAGCTGCTGCAGCGGGTCAAGGACATGCCGCTCCCGCCGCCGCTGGACCTGGAGAACATCGACGTCCGCACCCTGCCGGGCGCGCTGTCCAACACCTCGCACGGCGAGGGCATCGTCCGCGGCATCGGCTACTCGGTCGGCATCAAGAACGTCGGCTTCTCCGAGGGCTTCGACGACTACTCCACCGCCCGGGTCCGCCTGGAGGTCATCGGCGGCGAGCCGGTCGCCATGGTGCACACCGCGATGGCCGAGGTCGGCCAGGGCGGCGTCACCGTGCACGCCCAGATCGCCCGCACCGAGCTCGGGGTCGAGCAGGTGACCATCCACCCGGCGAACACCGAGGTCGGCTCGGCCGGCTCCACCTCCGCCTCGCGTCAGACGTACATGACCGGCGGCGCCGTGAAGCTCGCCGCCGAGGCGGTCAAGCAGGCGGTGATCGAGAAGGGCCGCCGGCGCTACGGCTGGACCCAGACCGACCTCACGCTGGCCGGCGGCAAGGTGGTCTCCGAGTCCCAGGGCGCGCTGATCCCGCTGGTCGACCTGCTCGGCGACGAGGCGATCGACCTGACCCGCGAGCACCACCACCGCCCGACCGTCCCCTTCGACAAGGAGACCGGGCAGGGCTTCGGCCACGTCCAGTACACCTTCTGCGCCAACCGCGCGGTGGTCGACGTGGACGTCGAGCTGGGCCTGGTCAAGGTGGTCGAGCTGACCGCGGCCCAGGACGTCGGCAAGGCGCTGAACCCGCTGTCCGTGATCGGCCAGATCCAGGGCGGCTGCACCCAGGCCCTGGGCCTCGCCGTGATGGAGGAGATCATCGTCCGGGACGGCAAGGTCCGCAACGCCTCCTTCACCGACTACCTGATCCCGACCATCCTGGACACCCCGCCGATCCCGGTGGACATCCTGGAGCTCCCGGACCCCAACGCCCCGTACGGGCTGCGCGGGGTCGGCGAGGCCCCGACCGTCTCGGCCACGCCGTGCATCGTCGCGGCGATCCGCCAGGCGACCGGCAAGGCGCTCAACCGGATCCCGGTCCGGCCCGAGCACATCACCGGGACGCTGTAGCCCGGTACCGAGACCTCCCCGGGGCGGCGACCGTCTTCCCCGCCGCCCCGGGGCAGCAACACCCGGCACCCACGGCGCCGGCCAGCACCGAAGAGCAACGCCATGCACGACCTGAAGCACAGCATTCTCCCGCTGCCTCTCCCACGCCGGGGTTCTGCAGCGGTGCGCACCACCACAGCGTGCGCCAGTGAGTCGAACAGTCCCCCTGCACCAGCTCTGACTGGTCACCAGGTCGGCTCGCCCACCCCAACCCCCTATGAACCTTGGGAGTGGACATGACCCGGATCCCGACGGAGCCAGGTACCACTGAGGAAAGACCCGCCGAGGACGACGCCACCACGCCGCCCCCGGCAGCACAGCCGAAGAACGCCATGGACGCCTACTTCAAGATATCGGCCCGGGGCTCGACCTTCGGGAACGAGCTCCGCGGTGGCCTCACCACCTTCATGGCGATGGCCTACATCCTGCTGCTGAACCCGATCCTGCTCGGCGGGGCCGACAAGAACGGCATGCACCTGGATCACGCGCAGCTGACCACCGCCACCGCGCTGGCCGCCGCCGTCACCACGATCCTGATGGGTGTGGTCGGCAACGTCCCGCTGGCCCTCGCCGCCGGCCTCTCGGTCTCCGGTGCGCTCTCCACCATCGTCGCGCCGCACACCACCTGGCCACAGGCCTTCGGCCTCTGCGTGATCTACGGCCTGATGATCGTGCTGCTGGTCGTCTCCGGCCTCCGCGAGAAGATCATGAACGGCATTCCGCTGCCGCTCAAGCACGCGATCACCATCGGCATCGGCCTCTTCGTCGCGCTGATCGGCCTGGTGAAGTCCGGCTTCATCCACCACGGCCCGGACCCGTACGGCCCGCCCGTCTCGCTCGGCCCGGCCGGCGAACTGGCCGGCTGGCCCGTCCTGATCTTCTCGGTCACCCTGATCGCGATCTTCATCCTGCTGGCCCGCAACGTCCGCGGCGCGATCCTGCTCGGCATCGCCGGCGGCACCGTGGTGGCCTTCATCGTGAACGCGACGGTGAACCTCCCGGAGCACACCTGGAGCAGCTCGGTCCCCGAGTGGCCCGGCAGCCCGGTCGCGGCACCCAACTTCGGCCTCTTCGGCGACATCGACCTCTTCGGCGCCTTCGGCGGCCAGGGCATGGGCGCCATCAGCGCCTCGGTCGCGGTCTTCACCCTCGTCCTGGCGGGCTTCTTCGACGCGATGGCCACCATCATCGGCGTCGGCACCGAGGCCGGTCTCGCCGACCGGCAGGGCCGGATGCCCGGCCTGTCCAAGGCCCTGTTCATCGACGGCGCCGGCGGCGCGGTCGGTGGCGTGGCGGGCGCCGGCGGCCAGACCGTCTTCGTCGAGTCGGCCACCGGCGTCGGCGACGGCGCCCGGACCGGCCTCGCCTCGCTGGTCACCGGAAGCTTCTTCGCGCTGATGCTCTTCTTCTCCCCGATCGCCGGCATCGTGCCGGTCGAGGTCGCCTCCGCCGCGCTGGTCGTCATCGGCTCGATGATGATGAGCCAGGCCCGGCACATCGACTGGTCGGACCGCGAGGTCGCCATCCCGGCGTTCCTCACTTGCGTCCTGATGCCGTTCACGTACAACATCACCGCGGGTGTCGCCGCGGGCGTCATCTCCTACGTCGCCATCAAGACCGGCACCGGCAAGTGGCGCGAGCCCGGGCCGCTGATGTGGATCCTGACCGCCGTCTTCGTGATCTACTTCGCGCTCGGCCCGGTCAAGGAACTGCTCGGCGTCCATTAGCACCACAGCCGCCGGACGGGGACGGCGTCCCCGTCCGGCGGCCCCCTCATCAGCCCCCTGCACCGCGTAAGGAGCCTCCGACATGCAAGACATCGCCGAGCAGCTGCAGGCCTGGCACGCGTCCGGGCGCTCCTTCGCCGTGGCCACGGTCGTCGGTGTCTCCGGCAGCGCGCCGCGCGACCCGGGGGCCGCGCTGGCCGTCGACGCCGCCGGCGAGGCGGTCGGCAGCGTGTCCGGCGGGTGCGTCGAGGGGGCCGTGTACGAGCTGTGCCAGGAGGCCGTCACCAGCGGCCGGCCGGTGCTGGAGCGCTTCGGGTACAGCGACGAGGACGCCTTCGCGGTGGGTCTCACCTGCGGCGGCGTCCTGGACGTGTTCGTCCAGCCGATCACCCCGGGCGCCGACCCCGCGATGGACGCCGGCATCGCCTACATCGCCTCCGGCACCCCGGTCGCCCTGGCCCGGGTGATCGAGGGCCCCGCCGCGCTGGTCGGCGCCACCGTCGCCGTCACCGCGGACAGCCACCACGGCCGGCTCTCCCCCGCGCCGACCACCACCGGCGCCCTGGAGCGCGCCGCCGTCGCCGAGGCCCGGGCCATGCTGGACGCCGGCCGCACCGGCAAGGTCGTCCTCGGCCTGGACGGCCGCCCCTGCGACGAGGAGGAACTGGGCACCGTCACGTTCTTCGTCGAGTCGTACGTCCCCGCGCCCCGGATGCTGGTCTTCGGCGCCATCGACTTCGCCGCCGCCGTGGTGCGGATCGGCAAGTTCCTCGGCTACCACGTCACCGTCTGCGACGCCCGCCCGGTCTTCGCCACCGCCCGCCGGTTCCCGGACGCCGACGAGGTCGTGGTCGACTGGCCGCACCGCTACCTGGACTCCCAGCTCGACCGGATCGACGGCCGCACCGTGCTGTGCGTGCTCACCCACGACGCCAAGTTCGACATCCCGCTGCTGGAGCGCGCCCTGCGCCTGCCGGTCGGCTTCGTCGGCGCGATGGGCTCGCGCCGCACCCACCGCGACCGCAACGCCCGGCTGCGCGAGGTCGGCCTGACCGACACCGAGATCGGCCGGCTGCGCTCGCCGATCGGCCTGGACCTCGGCGCCCGCACCCCCGAGGAGACCGCCGTCTCGGTCGCCGCCGAGATCGTCGCCCACCGGCGCGGCGGCAGCTGCCTCCCGCTCTCCGCCGGGGACGGCCCGATCCACCACGACCTGGCCCGCGCGCAGGAGGACAAGGCGCGCTCGCACGCGGCCTGAACCGCCCGCCCGGCCACCGCCGGACCGCCCTGCCGGTCCCGGTGGCCGTCGGCACGCTTCAGAGCAGCCGGACGTGCTCCGCGACCGGACGGCCTTCCTCCACGGCGGCCTCGTAGCTCACCCGCTGTCCGACCGTCAGCACCCGGCCGTGCTGGTCGACGCCCGGCTCGGCGACGGCCGTACGGACCACGGAGTCGTAGTAGAGGGTCACGTCCGGCCCCCCGTCGTCGGGGGTGATCAGGCCGTAGCCGTGCTCCGCCTCGTACGACTTCACAGTGCCGGTGGCCATGGGGTCCTCCTTCGGGCGTGCTGACAGTGCCCATCAGGAGTAACAGACCGCCGGCCCGCGAGCGCGCCCTGACACGCGCCGGGCCGGCGATCTCAGTCGGCCGTACCCGCCGGCCCGACCCGTCGGGCGGGCCGGCCCGTGCCGGCCGTGATCGTGTCGTGGTCGCGTCGTGGTGCCGCACCGCGACGCCGGCGAACGCGACGGGTCCGGTACGGGCGGGCGGCCCGCCCCTGGCCGGCCGGTCCAGGAACGAGGCCCGCTCGCGACGCTTGACCACATCCGTCCGCCGTAGGCCGCCGCCGCCCGGCTCCCGGCCCGACCGCTCAGCCCACGTTCAGCCGGGCCGCCAGTCGCAGCAGCCCCGGCGAGAGGCGGCCCAGCAGGCGGGCGGCCTTGGCCTCGAAGGTGACCGGGACGACCGGCTTGCCGGTGCGCACGGCCCGGACGATCTCGGCCGCGACCTTCTCGGGCGGGAACCCGCGGCGGGCGTAGAGCTTGGACGCGCGCTGCTGCTTGGCCGCCTGCTGGTCCGCGGTCACGCCGGAGAAGGTGGTGGTGCGGGTGATGTTGGTGTTGACGATGCCCGGGCAGATCGCGCTGACGCCGATGCCGGCCGGGGCGAGTTCGGCGCGCAGGCAGTCCGAGAGCATCAGCACCGCGGCCTTGCTGGTGGCGTACGCGGCCAGCAGCTTGGACGGCAGGTAGGCGGCCGCCGAGGCGAGGTTGACGATGTGGCCGCCCTCGCCGCGCTCGGTCATCAGGGTGCCGAAGGCGCGGCAGCCGTGGATGACGCCCCACAGGTTGACGTCCAGGACGCGCTGCCACTCCTGCTCGGTGGTCTGCAGGAAGGTGCCCGAGTGGCCGATGCCGGCGTTGTTCACCAGCACGTCGGGCACCCCGTGGTCGGCGGCGACCTGCTTGGCGAAGGCGTCGACGGCCGCGCCGTCGCTGACGTCCACCCGGTAGGCGTGCGCGGGCGGGCCGATCAGCGAGGCCAGTTCGGCGGTGCGGGTCGCGGCTTCGAGGTCCAGGTCGCAGACCACCACCCGGGAGCCCTGCTCGGCGAAGGCCAGCGCGGTGGCCCGGCCGATGCCGCTGCCGGCCCCTGTGACGACCACCAGCCGGCCGTCCTCGGGCGGCCCGGCCTTCTGCCCGGCCCCGGTGCGGGCGGTGAACTCACGGACCAGACCGGCCACGACGGACCCCTTCTCCAGCAGTGCGGACCAGTGCGAGGCGTTCAGCGAGCGGCGGGTCAGGTTCGGCACCCAGCGCTCCAGGCCCTCCGAGAGCGCGACCCCGACATAGCGGTCCCGGGTCAGGGTGACCAGCTGGACCGGTACCTCGGTGGGCCGCTCGCGGGGCGCCCGCAGGGTGGGGCGCATGTTGGCCCGGTACAACTCGATCCCACGCACGGCGTCCTGACGCAGGGTCGGCTGCGGGTGGCCGGGGCGCGGGGCGACGCCCTCCAGGTCGCGCAGCACCCGCGGCCAGGCCCGGGCCAGCCCGAACCGCCAGGTGGCGGGGGCCAGCACCGGCAGGTGGAAGGCGGTGATGTACCAGGAGTGCAGGCCCTGCGAGAGCAGCTGCCGCAGGTGCCTGGGGGTGGGCCGGCGGAACCGGGCGCGCAGCCAGAAGCCCATGTGGTCCAGGCACGGGCCGGACAGTGTGGTGTACGAGGCGATCCGCCGCTCGGCACCGGGCTCGGTGACGGCCTCCCAGGACTGCAGCGAGCCCCAGTCGTGGGCGACCACGTGCACCGGACGGTCCGGGCTGACCGCTTCGGCGACCGCGAAGAGGTCGGCGGCGAGGTGCTCCAGGCGGTAGCCGTCCCGGCCGGCCGGGACACCGGAGGCCCCCGCGCCGCGGACGTCGTAGCGCACCACGTGGTGGTCGGCGGCGAGGTCGTCGGCGACGTCGTCCCAGACCGCGTGGGTGTCGGGGTAGCCGTGCACCATCAGGACGGTCGGCGCGGCCGGGTCGCCCTGCTCGAAGACGGCGAGCGGCAGTCCGTCGGCGGAGTGCACGGTGCGGCGGCGGGGGGTCATCGGGAGGCCTCCTCGGCAGTGGTGCTCCAGCGCCGCACGTGCGGCAGGTCGTCGTCGAGCCAGTAGGCGTCGTCCTCGGTGACCACCAGCAGCTCCTCGAACTTGATGCCGACGTCGCGGAAGCCGATGTGCGGCTCCACCGCCCACAGACCCGGCGTGGGCGCGTGCCGGGAGGCCCGGCCGTCCGCCCAGAGCGGGGAGCGGCCGTGCAGGCGTTCGCTGATCAGCTCGCGTCCGAGCGTCTGGAGTGTACGCACCCCGAAGCCGAACAGGTTCACGCCGGCCGGTCCGCGGGCGGTGGTCCGGGTCACCTGGTGGCCGATCACCCGGCCCGGGTAGACCCGGTGGCGGTTGTCGTAGCCGTGCGCGGCGATCTGCGCGTCCACCGCCGCGTACACCTCGTCCAGCGGCTTGCGGGCCTTCACCTCGCGCAGGATCAGCTCGCGGTAGACCCGCAGGTCGGCGGCGAGGCGGTCCCAGAGCGGGTTCTCGCCGACCTTGCCGCCGTAGCCGATGTCGGCGGTGTAGCCGTCGACCACGGGCGCGCAGTCCAGCACGTACGGCATGCCCTCCTGGAGCTTGCGGCCGCCGGCGAAGAACTGCAGCGGGGTGTGGAAGTGCCGGAAGGCGGTGCGGTCGCCGAACCAGGCGAACGGGACGTGGAAGAAGTCCTCGACGCCGGCGGCGACCAGGCGGCGGCGCAGCTCGGCGGTGGCCTGGCGCTCGGTGACGCCGGGTTCGATCCAGGCGGCGACCTGTTCGGCGCAGTGGTAGGCGAGCTGCTGGGTCTCCCGGAAGCGGCCGAGGTCGGCCTCGGTGAAGGGGAAGGCGGGCAGGGGTGCGGTGGCAAGGGCCATGAGGGTTCCTTCGGGGCCGTCGGGGGGCGCCTGCTGCGGTGCCGGACCGGCCCGGGCCGGCCCCGGACCGGGCGGTCGGGCGGTCGGGCGTCGGCACGAACCGGGCGGTCGCGGCGGTCGGGCGGTCGCGGCGGTCGGGCGGTCGTGGTGCTAGAGGTCCAGCACGAGGGTCTCGCCCTCGGCGGCCCGCGAGACGCACGGGAGCAGGGCGCCGGCCGCGCGCTCCTCGGCGGTCAGCCGGCGGTCGCGGTGCTCGGGGGTGCCGGACAGCACCTGGACCCGGCAGGTGCCGCAGAAGCCCTGGTGGCAGGAGTACGGCAGGTCGGGGCGGGCCTCCAGGGCGACGTCCAGCGCCGACCGGTCGGCGGGGACGTCCAGCGCCGGGCCGTCGGCGCCGAGCCGCACGGTGAACGGCCGGCCGTCCCGGACGGGGGCCGCGCCGAAGCGTTCGAAGTGCAGGGCGCGGGCGGCCGAGGCCTCCAGCGCGCCCTGGACGGCGGCCAGCATCGGCGCCGGGCCGCAGCAGTACACGGCGGCGCCCCGGGCGGCCCGGGCGAGCAGTCCGGCACCGGTGGGGACGCCGTGCCGGTCGTCGTCGAGGATCGCCACCCGGCTCGGGTCGAGGGCGAGCAGCTCCTCGGTGAACGGCATGGTGGCGGCGCTGCGGCCGGTGTGCACCAGCCGCCAGTCCAGACCGAGGCGCTGCGCCTCGCGGGCCATCGGCAGCAGCGGGGTGATGCCCACACCGCCGGCCAGCAGCAGCACCCTGGGCTCGGCGCAGAAGGCGAAGCCGTTGCGGGGCCGGCGCACGGTCACCCGGGCGCCGGGGCCGAGCTCGTCGTGGATCTCGACCGAACCGCCGCCGCCCCCGGGCAGCCGGCGCACCGCGATCCGGTAGCCGGTGCGGTCGGCCGGGTCGCCGCAGAGCGAGTAGTGCCGCTCGCGGCCGGAGGGCAGCCGTAGCCGGACGTGGGCGCCGGGCTGCCAGGCGGGCAGTTCGTCACCGCCGGGGTCGCCCAGCCGCAGCTCGACGACGTCCTCGGCGACCGTCCGGCGGGCGGTGACGGCCAGGCGCAGCGGCGGGGTGGGGCGGGCCGGCGGGCGGCGCGGGTTGCGGCGCAGCAGGGGGCTGCCCAGGGCGGGGGTGTAGCGGTCGCCGAAGGCGGTGACGCGCTGCATGAAGCGGTCCGCGCGCGGGCGGCCGTACAGGTCCGGGGGCGGGGTGGTGAGGTCCATCCGGGGCGGCTCTCCTGGCTCCTGGCGGCGGGTCAGTGGTGGGCGGCGGCGGCGCGGGCCGCCGGGGAGGTGGCCAGGTAGCTGAGCGCCTGGCTGGACGAGCCCTCCTGGGTGGGGTGGTAGCCGGGCTTGAGGTAGCGCAGGCCGGAGCGCAGCGAGCGGATCGGGTCGGGCAGCATCCCGCGGCCCGCGATCTGCCGGGCCTCGCGCCAGGTCGGGCGGATCCGCCCGTCCAGGGTGGGGTCGGCGGCGAGCAGGAAGCGGACGCCCCGCACCCAGAGGTGGACCAGCAGCGGCCCGGAGACCGCCATCCCGCGCACCCGGCGCAGGTAGCCCGGGTCGAGGTGGACCATCAGGTCGTACGCCACGCTGCGGTGCTCGACCTCCTCGGCACCGTGCCAGCGCAGCAGGTCGAGCATGGTCGGGTCGGCCTTGGCGCGGTCCAGGCCCGGGGAGTTGAGCGCCCAGTCGCCGAGGAAGGCGGTGAAGTGCTCGATGGCGGCGACGAACGCCACCCGCTCGATGATGTTCTCGCGCCGCCGGCGCGGGTCCAGCCCGCTGCGCTCGCCGAGGATCCGCCGGAACAGCCAGGAGATCTGCCGGACGTACGGGCGCGGGTCCAGCCCCTGGGCGAGCAGGTGGTCGAGCACCTCCTGGTGGGCCTCGGCGTGGATGGACTCCTGGCCGATGAAGCCGAGCACCTCCTCGCGCAGCTGCTCGTCGGTGATCAGCGGCAGCGCCTCCTTGAACACCTCGACGAACCAGCGCTCGCCCTCGGGCAGCAGCAGGTGCAGCACGTTGATGGTGTGGGTGGCCATCGGCTCGTCCGGGATCCAGTGCAGCGGCAGCCGGGACCAGTCGAAGCGGACGTCCCGGGGTTCGAGGACGAGGTTCTCGTGGATCGTGGGCGCGGCGGCTGCGCGCAGGACGGGGGCCGCGGCGGTGCGGGCGGCGGGGGCGGGTGCTGCGGGGACGGCAGCGGCGGCACGGGTGGCACGGGGCATGAGGGGCCCTCCTGACCTGCGGGTGGCGGCTCGACTCTGGGCAACTTACTCGCGGGTAGAGCGGGCGACAAGGGTTTCGACCACTCTTATCGACATCGAGTCTAATAAGCCGGCCGGGCCGCCACCGAGAGTCTTCGAGGCCGGAGCACCGCCGAAACCCCGGCGGAGCGGCGCGCTGCGGCGCCGGCTCCGCCGGGGTTCCGACCGGGCCGGGGCCGGCTACGCCAGCGTGGCCGGGTCGGTGTTCGCCCCGCAGAGCACCACCGCGACCCGCTCCCCGCGCTCCGGGCGGTACGCCTCGCTGCGCAGAGCGGCCAGCGCGGTGGCGCCGCCGTGCTCCACCGCCAGGCGGTGGCCGTCCCAGAGCCCCTGGCGGGCCGCCACGATCGCGGCGTCCTCCACCAGCACCGACCGGGCCCGCACCCGCCCGGCCCAGTGCAGGGCCGTCTCGGAGACCCGGCGGGCCCCGAGCGAGTCCGCCGCGACGGAGTCCACCGGCACGTCGACCGGCCTCCCGGCCGCGACGGCGGCGTGCAGCGCGCGGGAGCCGGCCGGCTCGACCGCGACCACCCGTACCCCGTGCTCCGCGGCCGCCACGGCCAGGCCGGTGAACAGACCGCCGCCGCCCACCGCCACCACCACCGTGTCCAGCCCGGGCGCGGCGGCCAGGATCTCGGGCAGCAGGGTGCCGGCCCCCGCGGCGATGTACGGGTCGTCGTAGGCGTGCGAGGCGAGCGCGCCCGACTCGGCCGCGAACAGCCGGGCGGCCTCGAGCGCGTCCGCGTACTCGCTGCCCGTCAGCCGGACGTCCGCCCCGTACCCGCGGAGCTTGCGGATCTTGACCGGCGGTGCGGTGGCGGGCAGGAAGACGGTGGCCGGCACGCCCTGCGCCTTGGCGGCCCAGGCACAGGCCAGCCCGGCGTTGCCGCCGGAGGCGATCACCACGCCCGCCGCCGGCATGCTGCCGTCGGCCAGGTGCGCGGCGACGAAGTTCGCCGCGCCGCGGTCCTTGAAGCTGCCGCTGTGCTGGATGAAGTCGAGCGCGAGGAAGACCTCGGCGCCGCCGACGCCGCCCGGGTCGGCGGGCAGCACCAGGGCGGTCCGGGTGAGGCCGGCGATCCGCTCGGCGGCCGCCTTGACGTCGTCGTACGTGGGCTGGGACAAGCGGTGCTCCAGGGCTCGGGCCGGACGGTCTGCACCGGGACGCGGCCGGCGCGGCGGCGGCCCGGGCGGGCCGGCGGGCCGGCCCGTGACCATTCTCGGACGGCGGCCCCGGCGCAGCGGCCCCCGGGTCGGGCGCCGGGGCCGGATCCGGACCGGGCGCCCGCCGTCAGGCCGGCGGGTAGCGCCGGTTGAGCTTGCCCACGTCCCCCTTGCTCAGCCCCGTCCGCGCATAGGGGTCGGTGAGCAGGCCGCCGTCCGGCCGGGTCATGGTCGGCCGGCCGTTCCGGCTGAAGGACTTCGAGCCGTAGATCATGATCGAGTCGTAGTCGAAGGGGCCGAGGGTGGCCTCGTTCTCGGACCTGACCTTGCCGAACTGGGCCGCCAGCGAGGGATCGACGTTCTCCAGGTGGAGGACGAGGTGCTGGTCGCGGTCACCGCGCATGTGCTCGTGGAAGAACCCGAGGGCGTGCATCAGCTCGTGCAGGACCGTCCCGTGCCAGTCGCAGCCCTCGCCGAGCGAGAAGTTCTGCCGGCCGCCGACCATCCCCACGTACGAGTAGCAGCCCTCCCCGCGGACGAACTGGATCCAGTTCTGCTGCTGCTCGGCCCGGACGAAGCGCACGCAGGAGTTGCCCTCGATCTCGCGCATCGCCCCGCGGAGGGCCTTCGCCAGCGACTTCGCGCCGGCGCCCACCCGGTAGGGGACGACACCGCCGGGCCAGCGGGTGGCACCCGCCCCGCCGCCCGCGTCCGGGGCCGCCGCGCCGCCGTCCCCCGGCCCGACGGCGCAGCCCCTCCCGGCCGCCGCCGCGCCCGGCGCCAGCGGCGCGGCCACCGACCAGACGGCGCTCAGCCCGACCAGCAGCGCGAGGACGGCGGCGCGGCGGGTCGGGCTGGTCATGGCTGCTCCTCGGCTCGTCACGCTCCGTCGGTCACAGATGACGTGTCAGCGCGACCCTAGCGAGCCCGCCGCCGCACCGACGGCGAACGCACGGGACTTCACACGCCGGAGTGACGGCCGCCGGGTGGCCGTACGAGGTCACCGCGGTGACCCGGCCGTGTCCTCGGGGGTGGCCATCAGCAGGGTGGGCACCATCAGGCCCTCGGAGGCCGAACTGCGCGGCAGCGGCACCCAGCTGAGGCCGATCATCCGGGGGCAGTCGCAGTCGCGCCCGGGATCCACCCCGAGGCGCGGTTCGCCCGGCGCCACCTCCACCGCGAAGCAGGCCGTCCAGCCCGACGGGTAGGGCGTGTCGTAGAGGTGGCGCACCGAGCGGGTCACCAGGCCGACCTCCTCGGCCACCTCGCGGACCACCGCCTGCTCGGCGGACTCGCCCGGCTCGATGCCACCGCCCGGCAGCGTCCAGTACTCGTGCCCGTCGTGCCGGCCGGACGGGCCCCGGCCCCGCTCCCGCACCATGAGGACGTGCCCGTCCCGGATGATCACCGCCGCTGCCCGCCGCCTGTCCACCATGGGTCGATCATGCCGGACGCCACCGACAGGCCCGGGGCGCGCGGACGGGCGGACTGGCGGACGGGCGCGACGCACGCACGGACGGGCGTGCCGCGTCCGGGGCACCGTCGGAATCGCGGGCGCGCCCCCGCGGTCAAGGGCGGTGCCGTCGCGGTGCGCCGTCGCGGGGGCGGGGTCGGGGACGTCGGCCGGCGGGGGCCCGCTCAGACCGCCATGGCGAGCATCAGCGGGGCCGCGCGGTGCGCGAGGAGTTCGGCGGCGGCCTTGAGGCGGTGCACGTTGTCCACCGGCATGGAGGTGGCCAGGCAGCCGACCGTGCTGCCGGCGATCACGGGCACGGCGGCGCAGACCGTGCCGAGGGCGTACTCCTGGATGTCCAGCACCGGCACGGTGGCCGGCTGGCGCTCCAGACGGTGCATCAGCTGGTCGGCGTCGACGACGGTCCTGGAGGTCAGGCGGGCCACCGGGTGCCGGGACAGGTGGTCCCGGCGGGAGTCGTGGTCCAGCTGGCTGAGCAGGCACTTGCCGATCGCACTGGCGTGCGCGGTCGCCCGGAAGTCCACCCACTCCTGGACGGCGGGCGCGTGGTCGGCGGCGGAGACCGCCTCCACCGACAGCTCGCCCTCGTGGTAGCGACTGAAGTAGACCGCCGCACCCAACTCGTCCCGCAGTTCGGCCAGTTTGTGGTTGAGCCGGACCCTGACCAGCTGCTCGCGGTTGTACTGGCCGAGCAGGGCGAAGGTGCCGCCGAGCACCCAGGCCTCCTCCTGGTACTGCAGGTAGCCCTCGGTCTCCAGGAACTCGGTCAGCCGGCGGACCTCACCCGGCGGGAGCGAGGTCTCGCGGGCGAGGCCGGCGGTGGTGACCCCGCCGGGGTGGCGGTCGACCGCCTCCAGCAGCCTCAGCGCGTGTTGCAGGGAGCCGAACGGACCAGGGACACCCTGGTCCAGCGTGGCCTGACGACCCCGGGCTGGTGTCGGCATGACGTCCCCTTCCGATGTCCCCGCGCGGACCGGCCGCGACAGCTCCAGCCTATCCACCGGGGGCCGCCGCTAACGGCCGGTCGGCAGATATTTGCGCAGGTGATACGCACAACTTGTGTGGCATATGCCACACAAGAGCGCGTCACCCCCACGGCTGCCACCGGCCCCCGGCGGCCGGGCCGCCGGCTCAGTAGGTCACGGTGATCCGCCTCGCCGGCCCGTCCACCCGGACCAGACCGCCGTACGGGATCACCAACTGCGGGTCGGTGTGGCCGAGATCGAC
Source organism: Kitasatospora herbaricolor (assembly GCF_030813695.1). Lineage (NCBI taxonomy): Bacteria > Bacillati > Actinomycetota > Actinomycetes > Kitasatosporales > Streptomycetaceae > Kitasatospora > Kitasatospora herbaricolor. Next base: position 7,274,568 of record NZ_JAUSVA010000002.1, on the reverse strand, counting down.
GTCGAACACCGCCATGGTGTCCGGCGCGTACTCCGCCAGCGCCCGCAGCACCGCCGCGCGCTGCGCGTCCCGGTAGGCCGCCCCCGCCGCCGGGTCCAGCGGCCGCTCGTGGGACCAGGCCTTCGCCCGTCCCATCAGCAGCGCCGGGAACTGCCGCAGCAGGCCCCGCTCCCCCATGTTGCGCAGGACCCGGTACACCTCCACGGCGGCAGGCTGCTCCTCCGAGGTCTCCAGGAAGAGCACGCAGCCCGCGTACGCCTCCGGCGCCAGGATGCCGCGGTCGGCCATCAGCAGCCAGCCGAGGATCTCCAGGTTGCCGCCCCAGCTGACACCCTCCACCACCTGGTCCGGCCGGTGCCAGAACCAGCCCTCACCGGGTGTCAGTTCGGGCTCAGCGTCGAAGGTGCGCGGGTCCTCCCAGCGGCCGCCCCGGTCGGTGAAGGCCGCGGCGGGGCGGAGCTCGTACGGGCCCGAGGTGAACAGCGCGGCCCGCAGCGAGTCGGCGGTCGGGCCGGCCAGCGCGCCCGGGCGGCCGAACTCGACCATCACCGTGCCGCCGTGGTACCCGACGATGCCAAGGTTCCAGAGGTGGGCCAGCAGGTTGGTGTTGTCGCTGTACCCGAAGAAGGGCTTGGGGTTCGCCCGGATCAACTCCGCGTCGAGGTGCGGGATCACGGTGATCTGGTCGTCGCCGCCGATGCTGGCGATCACCGCCTTGACGTCCGGGTCGGCGAAGGCCGCGTGGATGTCGGCGGCCCGCTCGCGCGCGGTGGCGCCCATCCTCCGGGTGCTGGGGTACTCCACGGGCACCAGCCCGAACTCCTCGCGCAGCCGGCGCAGGCCCAACTCGTAGGGCAGTGGGAGGATCCCGGGCAGTCCGGCGGCGGGCGAGATCACCGCGACCCGGTCGCCGGGGCGGGGCTTGGCGGGGTAGGAGGGTGGCGTCGTCGTCATCGGCCGAGGATATCCGCGCAGGTGAGCGGCGTTCGATCGGTTTTCGGCAGCCGCCGCCGGCGGGCCGCCCGGACGGATGGCGCGGGCGGATGGCGCGGGCGGCCCGCCGCGGGCGGATCGCGGGCAGGCGAAAGGCCTCTCCTCCACTGCCCGGGGAGGAGAGGCCTGTCACCGGTCACCCGGGTGCGGGCCCGGGTGGCCTGGGAGGGTTGGTCGGTGGGGCCGGGATCAGCCCTCGTCGCCCGCGCGGAGCTTGGCGACGGCGGCCTCCAGGCGGGCGCCGTACTCCTCGTCGGCCGCGTGGAAGTGGGCGAGGTTCTTCTCGACGATGTCGTCGCGGGTGACCTGCGCCAGGAAGCCCGCGATGTTGTTGATCAGGCGGGTCTTCTCGCCGGCCGACATCAGCCGGTAGAGCTCGCCGGCCTGGAAGAAGTCGTCGTCCTTGGTGTGGGCCGGCGTGGTGTACGTGCCGGTCCAGCCGTTCAGCGCGACCGGCGCGGCGAGCGCGTTGTCGCTCTGGGCCGGGCCGTCGTACGAGTTGGGCTCGTAGTTCTTGCCGCGGCCGGACTTGTTGACGGCGGAGAGGCCGTCACGGCCGTAGTTGTTCGCCTCGGTCGCCTTGGGGGCGTTCACGGCGAGCAGGGTGTGGTTGACGCCGAGGCGGTAGCGCTGGGCGTCGGCGTAGGCGAACAGGCGGCCCTGGAGCATCTTGTCCGGGGAGGGACCGATGCCGGGGACGAAGTTGTTCGGCGAGAACGCGGACTGCTCGACGTCGGCGAAGACGTTCTCCGGGTTCTTGTTCAGCACCAGGCGGCCGACCTTCTGCAGCGGGTAGTCCGCGTGCGGCCACACCTTGGTGAGGTCGAAGGGGTTGAACCGGTAGTCGGCTGCCTCGGCGACCGGCATCAGCTGGACGTACAGCGTCCAGGACGGGAACACGCCCCGCTCGATGGCCTGGTGCAGGTCGCGCTGGTGGCTGTCGGCGTCCGAGCCGAGCACCTCGGCGGACTGGTCGCCGTCCAACGAGCGGATGCCCTGGTTGGTCTTGAAGTGGTACTTCACCCAGAACGCCTCGCCGGCCTCGTTGACCCACTGGTAGGTGTGCGAGCCGTAGCCGTTCATGTGGCGGTAGGAGGCCGGGATGCCGCGGTCGCCGAAGAGCCAGGTGATCTGGTGGGTCGAGGCGGGCGAGTGGGCCCAGAAGTCCCAGACGTTGTCCGCCTCCTGCACGCCGGTGAACGGGTCGCGCTTCTGCGAGTGGATGAAGTCGGGGAACTTGATCGGGTCCTTGATGAAGAACACCGGGGTGTTGTTGCCGACCAGGTCGTAGTTGCCCTCGGCGGTGTAGAACTTCAGCGCGAAGCCGCGCGGGTCACGCACCGCGTCGGAGGAGCCCAGGTTGCCTGCCACGGTCGAGAAGCGCAGGAAGACCTCGGTGCGCTTGCCGATCCCGGAGAGGAAGTCGGCGCGGGTGAACTGCGAGACCTCGTCCGTCACCTCGAAGTAGCCGTAGGCGCCGGAGCCGCGGGCGTGCACCACGCGCTCCGGGATGCGCTCGCGGTTGAAGCGGGCGAGCTTCTCCAGGAGCTGCTGGTCCTGGATGAGCAGCGGGCCGTACTCGCCGGCCGAGGCCGAGTTCTGGTTGTCGGCGACCGGGGCGCCGGACTCCGTGGTCAGGATCTTGGACATGAGAGGGTCCTTCAGGTCGTTAAAGGCGTTGCGTGGAGAAGGCGGAGACGGTCGGTCGGGCGGGCCCGCCCGGGTCCGAAACCCCGGGCCGGGCAGGGCGTCAGACGCCGAGCAGCCGCCAGATCGCCGAACGGCGGCGCGAGGACTGCTCGCCGTCGGGGCCGTCGGCCGGCTGGAGCGCGGACACGGCGGCGGTGGTCGCGGCGGCGTCCGCGAGCGGGCGGGCGGCGGTCAGCGCGCTGGCCTCCTCCGCCTCAAGACCGGCCTCGACGAGGGCCGTACGGGCCTCGTCGGCCGGAAGTGCGTTGAACCAGCGCAGCGCGAGGGCGGCGCGGCCGGCCCCGGTGAGCCTCCCGGTCAGGCGCAGCCGGGCGAGGCCGCCGTCCGGGTAGACGTTGATCCGTACGTGGGTCACCGGACGGCCGGCGTCCAGCCGCAGGCGGTGCCGGGTGTCGGGCTGCAGCCGGGTGCGCGGCAGGACCGGGAACCAGCCGTCGGTGTCGGTGGAGGGGTCGCCGCCGGTGGAGGCGTCGTAGCCCACCAGGTCGGCCCAGCCGGGGGCGTTGGCGACGAAGTGGGTGGTGTCCACCTCGGCGGCCAGGACCTCGCCGCCCCCGGCCAGGGCGATCCGGACCCAGTCGTTGGCCTTGTCGCGCCGACGCCGGGTCTCCCAGCCCTCGCCCATGACGGAGGCGCGACCGGGAGCGTTCAGGTTGTGCGGGGAGGAGAAGTAGCGGTCCGAGGCGGCCTCGGCGACGCCGCCGTACTCCTGCGCGGCGAGGTCGAAGGTCAGGCCGTCCAGCTCGCGCGGGTCGGGGAGCACCTCGCCGTGCACCCGCAGGCGGGCCACGCCGCCGTCCGGCCAGATGTTCAGCCGTACGTGGGTGTACCGCGTCCCGTCGGTGACCTCGAACTCGTGGGCGGTGTCGCCGCGGAGCGCGGTGCGGGGCACCAGGTCGGTCCACCCGGCGTCGTCGAGCTCCTCGACGGACGGGTGGCCGGGGATCGAGGCGGCCTGGACGGAGGCGGTCTCGGGGTAGTTGCCGGTGAAGTGAGCGGTGTCCACGATCACGCCGCGGATCACACCGCCGACGCCGAGCCGGACGACCGCCCAGTCGTGGTCCTCGTCGGTCGGGTGCGGCTGCTCGGCGCTGACGCCGCGGCGGCGCTTGCTCTCCCAGCCGTCCATGATCTGGCCCTTGTGGCCGAAGGTGTGCGCGCGGAACTCGGCGGGCTTGGCGACCAGCAGGTTCTCCGCGTCGGCGAAGGTGTCCTCGTTGGTGGCGACCAAGCCGGCGCCGAGCAGACGGGAGGCCAGGTTGACCAGCTCGGTGAAAGGAGCGCTCGGGGTCCGGTCGGTGCTCATCGGTGGAGTCTCCAGGGTTCAGGAACGGGTGATCTGACGGCCGAACGGCTCGCCGTCCACGTCCACCACCCGGCCGCGGAGCCAGGTGGTGCGGACGGCGCCGGTCAGCGTCCGGCCCGCGTACGGGGTCACGGGGTTGCGGTGGTGCAGCGCGGCGGCCTGCACGGCGAACTCGCCGTCCGGGTCGAAGGCCACCAGGTCGGCGTCGTTCCCGACGGCGATGGCGCCCTTGGTGCCGGTGAGGCCGACCAGCGAGGCGGGCCCGGCGGACATCCAGCGGACCACGTCGGAGAGGCTGTGGCCGCGCCGGCGGGCCTCGGTCCAGATGGCCGGCAGGCCGAGCTGGAGGGAGGCGATGCCGCCCCAGGCGGCGGCGAAGTCGCCGCTGCCGCCGTACTCCTTGAGCAGCTTGAGGTCCGGCGTGGACGGCGAGTGGTCGGAGACGACGGCGATGAACTCGCCGGCGGCCAGGGCGGCCCAGAGCGCGTCGCGGTTGGACTCGTCGCGGATCGGCGGGCAGCACTTGAAGGCGGTGTCGCCGTCCGGCACCTCCTCGGCCGCGAGGGTGAGGTAGTGCGGGCAGGTCTCGGCGGTCACCCGGACGCCGTCCGCGCGGGCCTGGCGCAGCAGCGGGAGGACGGCGGCGGAGGAGACGTGCAGGATGTGCACCCGGGCGCCGGTGCGGCGGGCGGTGTCGAGCAGCCGGGCGACGGCGGCGGTCTCCGCGTCGTCGGGGCGGGAGGCCAGGAAGTCGCGGTAGTGCACGCCGGGCTGCTGCGGGGCGGCCTCCAGGACGGCGGGGTCCTCGGCGTGGATGATCGCCAGCGCGCCGATCCTGGCCTGCTCGGCGAGCGCGCTCTCCAGGTCGGCCTGCTCGACGTGCGGGAACTCGTCCACGCCGGAGGGGGCCAGGAAGCTCTTGAAGCCGAAGACGCCGGCGGTGTGCAGCGGCTCCAGGTCGCCGGTGTTGCCGGGGATCGCGCCGCCCCAGAAGCCGAGGTCGACCCAGGCCTGGCCCTCGGCGGTCTTCCGCTTGGCGTCCAGGCCGTCGACCGTGGTGGTCGGCGGGACGGAGTTCAGCGGCATGTCGATGACGGTGGTGACGCCGCCGGCGGCGGCGGCCCGGGTGGCGGTGGCGAAGCCCTCCCACTCGGTACGGCCGGGTTCGTTGACGTGCACGTGGGTGTCGACCAGGCCGGGGAGGAGGACGGTGTCACCGAGGTCGGTGAGGTGCCGGTCGCCGGCGAGCAGGGAGCCGTGGGCGGCGATCTGCTCGATCCGGCCGCCCTGGATCAGCACGTCAGCGGGACGCTCGCCGTCGGGGAGGACGACGCGGCGGGAGCGGATCACCGCGGGGCCGTCGGGGTGCGGCGTCTCGCTGAGGGGCATCGGGACCTCCGGGTGGACCGTCTTCGGGGCGAAGGGGGGAACGGTGGTGAACGAGGGGGTGAAGGGGCCGCTGAGGGCGGGCGGGGGCCGTGGAGGCGGCAGTTGAAGTCTGCTCATCACACCGCTGGCTGCGATTGCTCGGAGCCTAGGCCCGCCTTCAACAAAACGTCAATGTAGGAAACCACGAGGAAACCGGGAATCAACCGGCGAGCAACGCGGCGGCCAGCCGCTCGCCCGCGACCTCGGACAGCTCGGCCGCCTTGGTCATGCTGTCGCCGGGCTGCTCGGCCAGCGCGGTGAGCGCGTAGGCCGCGACGAAACCCGCCGCCCGCCACTCGTTCTCCGCCAGCTCCAGACGCCCTGCCACGGCGGCCACCCGAACCCCCGCCCGAGTGGCCGCCGCGGCAACGCCGGCGGGGGCCTTGCCATGGAGCGTCTGCGCGTCCAGGCAGCCCTCACCTGTCACGACGAGGCGTGCCCCACGCACGGCCTCGTCGAAGCCCAGCAGTTCGAGCATCAGCTCGATGCCGGGCCGCATGGTGGCGCCGAGCAGGGCGAGGGCGGCGTAGCCGACCCCGCCTGCGGCCCCGGCGCCGGGGGCGGTGCGGAAGTCCCGGCCGGTGCTCCCGCCGACGACGTCGGCGAAGCGGGTCAGGCCTTCCTCCAGGATCAGCAGGTCCTCGACGTCGGCGCCCTTCTGCGGGCCGTAGACGGCCGTCGCGCCGCGGGGGCCGAGCAGCGGGTTGTCGACGTCGCAGGCGACCACGACCTCCACGCCGCTCAGCGCGTCGGCGAGCGGGCCGAGGTCGATCCGGGCCAGCCGGCGCAGCGCGGCGCCGCCCGGCGCCAGCTCGGCGCCCTCGGTGTCGTACAGCCCTACGCCGAGCGCCTGGACCATGCCGGCGCCGCCGTCGGTGCAGGCGCTGCCGCCGAGGCCCAGCACGATCCGCTTCGCGCCCAGCGAGACGGCCCGGCCGATCAGCTGGCCGACCCCGTAGGAGCCGGCGGCGAGCGGCGCGGTCCGGCCGCCGGGGAGCCGGGCGAGCCCGGAGGCCTGGGCCAGCTCGACCACGGCGGTGTCGCCCTTGACGGCGATCGCGGCGTCCACCGGCAGGCCGGTCGGACCGGCCACCTTGGCCGGGACGCGGGTGAAGCCGGCCGCCAGCGCGGCGGCCAGGGTGCCCTCGCCGCCGTCGGCGACGGGCAGCTCGCGGACCTCGACGCCGGGGGCGCCGCGGCGGATGCCGGCCGCGATGCGGGCCGCGACCTCGGCGCCCTCCAGCGTGCCCTTGAACTTGTCGGGGGCGACGACGACATGGCCCTGGGTGGGGGTGGCGGGCATGGCGTGGGCCTCACTTCCGGGTCGGGCTGCTGATCCGCGGGCGGACCGGATGGTCCGAGTCTGCGCCCGTCTGGTGCTTCGGTGCCTTGCGTGGTTTCCGGGGCCTGGGCCGTGCGGGGCACGGCCGGGGTGCGACCCCCTCCCCGCCGTTCCACTCGTCCCGCTTCCGACGTACGAGTGGCTCCCCTCGGCGAGGGAGGGGGCCGGGCGGCGCGCACAGGCACGACCGAAGTGCCCCCGACAGGGAGGCGCGCCACCGGCTTGGGACGATCGGCAGGGGGCGGATGAGCCCCGGCCCTCCTGCCGACCGGACCTGGCCTCCTGATGGCGCGGGCACGACCGGATAGGTACACGCCACCAGGAGGAGTCTGTGGGGCCCGGGGGTTCGCACCCCCGGGCCGGGGTACTGCTGCCGAGCGCGGGGCTCAGCGGTGGATCACCGCGGTTCAGGCCACCGTGCGGCCGGAGAGGCGCTCGACGCCGCGCAGCAGCGCGGAGTGGTCGAGCGAGCCGTCGCCGTTGGCCCGGGCGGACGCGACCAGCTGGGCGACGACCGCGCCGACCGGCAGCGCCGCGCCCACGGCGCGGGCCGCGTCGGTGACGATGCCCATGTCCTTGTGGTGCAGGTCGATGCGGAAGCCGGGAGCGAACTCGCGGTTCAGCATGTTGCCCTTCTTGCGGTTCAGCACGGTCGAGCCGGCCAGGCCGCCGCCGAGGACGTCCAGCGCCGCGGCGAGGTCGACGCCGGCGTTCTCCAGGAAGACCACGGCCTCGGCCAGGACCTGGATGTTGACGGCCACGATGAGCTGGTTGGCGGCCTTGACGGTCTGGCCGGCGCCGGCCGGGCCGACGTGGACCACGGTGGTGCCCAGCGCGTCGAAGATCGGCTTGGCCTCGGCGAAGTCCGCGGCGTCGTCGCCACCGACCATGATCGAGAGGACCGCCTCGACGGCACCGGCCTCGCCGCCGGAGACCGGGGCGTCCAGCGTGCGGACGCCCTTCTCCTTGGCGGCGGCCGCGACCTTGATGGAGGTCTGCGGGGTGATGCTGGACATGTCGATCAGCAGGGTGCCGGCCTTGACGTTCTCCAGCACCCCGCCCTCGCCGAGGACGACCTGGAGGACGTGCGGGTCGGCGGGGACCATCGTGATGACGACCTCGGCGTCGGCCACGGCCTCGGCGATGCTCGTCGCACCGTGGCCGCCGGCCGCCACCAGGGCGTCGATCGCGGGCTGCTGGAGGTTGTAGCCGGTGACGTGGTGGCCGGCCTTGACCAGGTTGGCGGCCATCGGGCTGCCCATGATGCCGAGGCCGATGAAGGCGATCTTGCGGGAGGCGCTCATGCGTCGCGTTCCTTCGTACGTGGGAGGGTGGGAGGAGGAGGGCTTAGTTCGCGGCGCGCAGCTCGCGGGGCAGCCACTCGAAGCTGTCGGCGCTGACGCCGGTCGAGGGGCGGTACTCCAGACCGACGCGGCCGGTGTAGCCGGCGGCGGCGAGGCGGGCGAAGAGGTCCTCGAAGTCGAGGTCGCCGGTGCCGGGCTCGTTCCGGCCCGGGTTGTCGGCGATCTGCACGTGGCCGAAGCGGTCGGCGTAGGCGTCGATGACGGCGGCGAAGTCCTCGCCGTTCCTGGCCAGGTGGTAGAAGTCCGCGAGGAACCTGGCGTTGCCGAGGCCGGTGGCGGCGTTCACCTTGTCGACGACCTCGACCGCGGCGGCCGCGGTGACCAGCGGGTAGTCCGGCGACTCGGGCTTGTTGAGGGCCTCGATCAGCAGGACGGCGCCGATGCCGTGGGCGGCCCGGGCCGCGAGCACCAGGTTCTCCAGGGCGAGCTCGTCCTGCTCGGCCGGGTCCACACCCTCGACCCGGTTGCCGTAGAGGGCGTTCAGCGCCTTGGTACCGAGCGACTCGGCGAGCGAGACGCTCACCGCGATGTTCTCGCGGAAGCGCTCCTTCTCGGCCGGGACGGAGACGGTGCCGCGGGCGCCCTTGGTGAGGTCGTCCAGGAAGTTCAGGCCGGTGAGCTGCACACCCGCGTCGGTGAAGGCCTTGCGGAGCGCGTCCAGCTCGGCCTCGGCGGGGGTGTGCTCCTCGCCGAAGGGCCACCAGAGCTCGGCGGCGGTGAAGCCGGCGGCAGCGGCGGCGGCCGGGCGCTCCAGCAGCGGAAGCTCGCTGAACAGGATCGACAGGTTGACCGTGGCGCGTCCGTTCAGGAATGCGTGCTGGGAGGCGGCAGTCACGTCAATCACCTTTCGCTTTCTTCCGTGTCTCCCCCGGCCTTCCACCGGCCGCCGGGGTGATGTCCCTACTTCCACGATCCGGAAGAAGGATTCTGCTTGGTGGAAGCATGTCCGCCGCAGCGAGCGAGTGTCAAGGCCGTCGCAACAATTTGTTGAAGTGGACCGGAGCGGCCCGCCCCGCGGGTCGCCGACTGTTCGATCGACCAGCCCCTCCCGTTCGTCGCACCGCTCGCTACAGTGAGCAGGTGCGATTGATGGTGGAGTTCACGACAGAACCGTTCGAGCTGGACACGTTTCCCGAGCACGCGGTGGCGGCCCGGCGAGTGGTCGACGAGGCCGGCCTGGCCGTGGCCGTCGGCCCCTTCGGCACCGGCGCCGAGGGCGAGGCCCAGCAGGTGCTGGACGCCGTCACCAAGCTGCTGCGGGAGACGCTGGACGCCGGGGCGACCCGGATCTCCGTCCAGCTGAGCGTGCTCGACGACGACAAGACCCCGGAAGGAGTGGGTACGCAGTGAGCAACGCACTGGAACACCCGCTCGCCGCGGCGATAAAGCCGCTGCTCGACGCGGTCGGCGCGACGCCGGTACCGGTCGACGAGGCCAAGTCCGACGACGTCCTGCTGGAGTGGGACGGCGCGCCGGCCATCGCCGTACGGCTGCCCCACCTGAGCAGTGCGCTGGACCGCCTGCTGGCCGAGATGACCCGCCAGTTCGACGGCCGCCCGCTGGACGAGCTGGACCGCTGGGAGAAGCAGCGGGTCGTCGCCCTGTTGGAGGAACGCGGCGCGTTCACCGTCCGACACGGTGTGGAGACCGTTGCCGCCGCGCTCGGCGTGAGCCGCTTCACGGTGTACAACTACCTCAACCGCCAGGACGGTTCGAAGTCCGGCTGAGCGAACGCACAGGCCGGCCCGAACACCGGCTGACCAGTCGAGTCCCGCCGGTTGACCCAGTTTGTCCACCGGGCGCTCCGGGCGCACTTGGCGAATCGCACACGAAACGGGCCGGTAACCGGGCGCGGATCAAAACGTAACCACCAACCGTTCAACAAAGTGTTGACGCCCGGGGGTGGTGGATCTAGTTTTTGCGGGTGGCACCACTCTTCAGGAGGTCCACCCGTGACCAACCACCCCCCAGCGTCCCGCCCTCCGGCACCGGACGAAGCCGCCGGCGCCCTCCGGGCACTGGCGGCCGCCCCGGCCGCCGAGCTGGAGAAGACCCTGCTGGAGATCTGCTCCAGCCCCCGATGGGCCGCCGCCGTCGCCTCGGCACGGCCCTGGTCCGACCGTGCGGCGCTGCTCGCCGCCAACGCGGCGGCCATGGCCGCACTGTCCGCCCCCGACCTCGCCGACGCGATGGCGGGCCACGCCCGGATCGGCAAGCCCAAGGCGGGCGACGCCACCTCCGAGCGCGAGCAGGCCGGCATCCAGGGAGTCGACAGCACCCTCCTGGCCGACCTGCAGGAGGCCAACGACGCCTACGAGGCGAAGTTCGGCCACGTGTTCCTGATCTGCGCGACCGGCCGCACCGCGGCCACCATGCTCGCCTCCCTCCGCGAGCGCTTCCCCAACGACGCCGCCACCGAGGCGGAGATCGTCCGGGGCGAACTGCGCAAGATCAACGACATCCGGATCAACCGCCTGTTGGACGAATCACCCGTCTGACCGCATGTCACTCCTGCCATCAGTAAGGTCAATTCACCCATGACTGGCATCTCCACGCATGTGCTCGACACCAGCCTCGGCCGCCCGGCCGAGGGTGTCCCGGTCGAGCTCGCACTGCACACCGAGGGTGGCTGGAAGGTGCTCGGCACCTCCGCCACGGACTCCGACGGCCGGGCCAAGGACCTGCCGGCCGTGGAGGCGGGCTCGGTCGTCCGGCTCCTCTTCGACACCGCCGCCTACTACGCGGCCGGGTCGGACGAGGCGCCGTTCTTCCCCGAGGTCTCGATCGTCTTCACGGTCGCGCCCGCGCAGCACCACTACCACGTGCCGCTGCTGCTCAACCCGTTCGGATACTCGGTCTACCGCGGAAGCTAGACCGCTTGATTGATTGGGAGCCACGTCATGGCCCACGTGCTCGGTCAGAACCAGTACGGCAAGGCGGAGAACCGCATCGTCCGCGTCTACCGTGACAGCACCCGTCACGAGATCAAGGACCTGAACGTCTCGGTCGCCCTCTCCGGGGACCTCGACGACGTCCACCTCACCGGCTCCAACGCCAACTGCCTGCCCACCGACACCACCAAGAACACCGTCTTCGCCTTCGCGAAGGAGTACGGGATCGAGTCGGCGGAGCAGTTCGGCATCACGCTGGCGAAGCACTTCGTGGACAACAACGAGCCGATCCACCGCGCCCGGATCCGGATCGAGGAGTACACCTGGGACCGGATCAAGACCCCGGACAACTCCGCCCGGTTCATCGGCTCGGAGGAGGTCGGCCACTCGTTCGTCCGCAACGGCGGCGAGACCCGGACCTCCGAGATCGTCTACGACGGTGAGTCCGTCCAGGTGATCTCGGGCCTCAAGGACCTCGTCGTGATGAACTCCACCAACTCGGAGTTCTGGGGCTACATCAAGGACAAGTACACCACTCTGCAGGAGGCGTACGACCGGATCCTCGCCACCCAGGTGACGGCCCGCTGGAAGTACGGCTTCACCGGCAAGGACGACGAGGCCCAGCCCAACTGGAACCGCTCCTACACCCACGTACGGCGGCACCTGCTGGAGGCGTTCGCGGAGACCTACTCCTACTCGCTGCAGCAGACCCTGCACTCGATGGGCACCCGGGTCCTCAACAACCGCTCCGAGGTGGACGAGGTCCGCCTGGAGCTGCCCAACAAGCACCACTTCCTGGTCGACCTGGAGCCCTTCGGCCTCAAGAACGACAACGAGGTGTACTACGCCGCGGACCGCATGTACGGCCTGATCGAAGGCACCGTGCACCGCGAGGGCGTCGTCCCGGTCATCCCGGTCGCCTGACCCCGCCCGCACCGACGGTACCGACGTCATGACCCCCGCCCAGCACCGCCGCACCCTCCGGCCCCGGCCGGCCGGGCGGTACCGGGCGGCGGACCAGGACACCGGCTGCCACCGCGCCACCGCAGGGCCAGGCAGTACCGCATGTCAGCGCAACACCCCGCTCAACCGCACCAGTTGTTTCTCCACCCCCACCAACCGGAGATCGTGCTCGCCTCACGGCGGCCGGCCCGGGGAACTGGAGAGACCGGCCGAGGGATCCTTGTACCGCCGTCCCACCCTCGGCCCAGGCGAGTTCAGCCGGTCTCCAGCGCCACGGGCGCGCCGGGAGCCATGAGCACAAGAGGGGCTCGACATGGCATTCCGCACCAACAGCACCGCAGACGGCGGTTCCACCCCTGACGGACCGAAGGGTCCGGACGGTGTGCCGCACACCCACTCCGGCACACCGTCCGGCCCGGCGGTCCATCCCGTGGACGAGCTGCTGCCCCCGGTGAAACTCCTCTCCACCGGACTCCAGCACGTCGCCGCGATGTACGCGGGCGTAGTCGCGCCCCCGCTCATCGTCGGCGCCGGCGTGGGACTCTCCCCCGCCGAGCTCGCCCTGCTCATCTCGGCCAGTCTGTTCACCGCCGGACTGGCCACCCTGCTCCAGACCCTGGGCTTCTGGAAGATCGGCGCCCGGATGCCGTTCGTGAACGGCGTCTCGTTCGCCGGCGTCGCACCCATGATCGCGATAGCCGAGGAGCACGGCCCGAAGGACGCCCTTCCGGTGATCTTCGGGGCGGTGATCGTCGCGGGGCTCCTGTGCTTCCTCGCGGCGCCGTACTTCTGCAAGCTGATCAGATTCTTCCCACCGGTCGTGCAAGGCACCGTGATCACCCTCATCGGGGTCTCGCTGCTGCCGGTGGCGGTGAACTGGGCCCGCGGCGGCGCCCCCGGCGCCCCTGGATTCGGTTCGATGCGGGCCATCGGCCTCGCCGCGTTCACCCTCGTCGCGGTGGTCCTCTGCAACCGGCTGCTCCGGGGCTTCTGGCAGCAGCTCTCGCTGCTCGTCGGACTGGCGATCGGCACCCTGCTCGCCTTCCCGCTGGGCCTGGCCGACTTCGGCGCGGTCAGGGACGCGAAGGTCTTCGCGCTCCCCTCCCCGTTCCACTTCGGCGCCCCCGTGTTCGACGCGGCGGCGATCGTCTCGCTCTGCATCGTGATGGTGGTCTCGATGACCGAGTCCACCGCGGACATGCTGGCCCTCGGGAAGATCGTCGACCGCGAGGCCGACGAGAAGACCCTGGCCGCCGGCCTGCGCGCGGACGGCCTGGCCACCGCGATCAGCCCGGTCTTCAACGGCTTCGCGGCCAGCGCCTTCGCCCAGAACATCGGGCTGGTCGCGCTGACCAGGATCCGCAGTCGCTTCGTGGTCGCGGCCGGCGGCGGGATCCTCATCCTGCTGGGGCTCTTCCCGGTGCTCGGATCGCTGGTCTCCCTCGTCCCGCAGCCCGTCCTGGGCGGCGCCGGGATCGTGCTCTTCGGCACGGTCGCGGCGAGCGGCATCCGCACCCTCGCGGAGGCCGGGATGGAGTCCAGCGCCAACACCGTCCTGGTGTCCGTCTCGCTCGGGGTCGGGATCGTCCCGATCGCGGCGCCCACGTTCTACGACGCCTTCCCGGAGGCCGTCCGGACCCTGATGCACTCGGGGATCTCGGCCGGCTGCGTGATGGCCGTCCTGCTCAACCTGCTCTTCCACCACGCCGGAGCGGCCCGCCGCTCCACCACCGGCGACACGCCCGGAGCGACCGTGCCGACGGCGACACCGTCCTGACCGGCGGGGGGAGCGGTACAACCGCCACGGCGCGTAACGCTCCCCCTCCCCCTCCCCCCATAGGAGTCCCACCATGGCAGTCCAGCCCCCGCCCGCCGACCAGCGGATCGTCATCGAGAACGTCGCGATCGCCACGGTCGACGCCAACGACACCGAGTACGCCCGCGGGCACGTCGTCGTCCTCGGCAACAAGATCGAGTCGGTCGGCGACGGCCCGGCCCCGCAGTGGCTGGACAACGTGGTGCGCCGGGTCAACGGCGAGGGCCACCTGATCACCCCGGGCCTGGTCAACACCCACCACCACTTCTACCAGTGGATCACCCGTGGCCTGGCCCAGGACAACATCCTGTTCGACTGGCTGGTCGCGCTGTACCCGACCTGGGCCCGGATCGACGACAAGCTCGTGCACGCAGCCGCCCAGGGCTCGGCCGCCGCGCTGCTCAAGTCCGGCTGCACCACCGCCTCGGACCACCACTACGTGTTCCCGAAGGACGGCGGCGACATCCTCGGCGCCGAGATCGAGGCCGTCCAGGAGCTCGGCATGCGCTTCACCGCGCTGCGCGGCTCGATGGACCGCAGCAAGAAGGACGGCGGCCTCCCGCCGGACCACGCGGTCGAGAAGACCGAGGACATCCTGATCGCCTCCGAGGCCGCCGTGGACCGCTACCACGACTCCTCCTTCGACTCGATGCTGCAGATCGCCATCGCGCCCTGTTCGCCGTTCTCGGTCTCCACCGAGCTGATGCGCGAGGCCGCGGTGCTGGCCCGCCGCAAGGGCGTGCGCCTGCACACCCACGGTTCGGAGACCGCCGAGGAGGAGCAGTTCTGCAAGGAGCTGTTCGGCATGGGCCCGACCGACTACTTCGAGTCGACGGGCTGGCTCGGCGAGGACGTCTGGATGGCGCACTGCGTCCACATGAACGACTCCGACATCGCCAAGTTCGCCGAGACCGGTACCGGCGTGGCGCACTGCCCGTCCTCCAACGCCCGTCTGGCGGCCGGCATCGCCCGCGTCCCGGACATGCTGAAGGCCGGCGTGCCGGTCGGCCTCGGCGTCGACGGCACCGCCTCCAACGAGTCCGGCGAACTCGGCACCGAGCTGCGCAACGCCCTGCTGATCAACCGGCTGCACGGCCGCCCGGACGCGCTCACCGCCCGCAGCTCGCTGCGCCTGGGCACCATGGGCGGCGCCCGGGTGCTCGGCCGGCAGGGCGAGATCGGCTCGATCGAGGTCGGCAAGCTCGCCGACCTGGCGCTCTGGAAGATCGACGGCATCATGCACTCCTCGATCGCCGACCCGGTGGCCGCCCTCGCCCTGGGCGCCCTCCCGCCGCTGGCGCTGCTGCTGGTCAACGGCAACCCGGTGGTCGAGAAGGGCATCCTGACCACCGTCAACGAGGACCGGATCGCCCAGGCCTGCGCCCGCGCGGCCAAGGACCTCGCGGCCCGCGGCTGAGCCGGCCTCCCCTCGCGGCCGCCGCCCGGCGGCGGCCGCGACCCCGCAACTCCGGGTCCGCCCAGGGACGGTGCGTGACCCGGACTCCGTGAGCCCCCCTCGGGCGCGCGGAACGCAGCCCCGGACCCACGGCGAGGGTCCGGGGCTGCGGCGTGCCCGGGAGCGGGCGGGCGCTGCCGAACCGGGTGGCCGGGCAGCAGCTCAGCCCGGCGGCCGGTCAGCCGAAGCGGGCCGAGAGCTTCGGCAGCAGGTCCGCGAGGTCCTCCTCCTCCCACGGCTCACCGGCCGGAGCGGCCTGCGCGGTGCCGGCGGTGACCGCGGGGCGGGGCAGTTCGGCGCCGGTGACGCGCTCGTAGGCCTTGGCCGCCGCGTACCCGACCGACTCGGCCTCGGCGAGTTCGCCCTCGGCCCAGAACATGTCCGCCAGCCCGTCCGGGTCCGCCAGCGCCTGCTCGTAGCAGGCCCGGCCGCGGGCGATCAGCCAGTCGCGGAAGTAGTGGAACCCGTCGTCGCTGCAGCCGCCGTTGATGACGTACCCGGCCCCCCAGAGCCTCCAGGTGTACGCGTGGTCGTGGTGCCCGGAGTAGAGCCGCTCGAAGGCGACGATCTCCTCGGGCGGCAGTGCCGCCAGCAGGCCGGTGAGGTTCTCGGCCTGCTGCTCGTCGTCGTACGCCTGGGCACGGGCGTCGCCGAGGAGGCGCCAGAAGGTGTCGTCGTCCATGCCCGGCATCCTGCCCGGGGGGACCGACAACGGGACGGCCGCAGGCGCCGGACCCGTGCCGGGAAGGCCCTGCGGGCGGGTGACCTCACCACGCCGCTGCCGGGCGCCGGGAGCCGCAGCCGAGCCCGCTCCGGCAGCCGCTCCGGCCTGCCGGCGGCCGTGCGGCCGCTCCCCCGCGGGTGTCCGGGCACGGACTTGTCCCCGCCGCCCCCGGACACCCTCGTGGGCGGGGTCTCAGGCGGTGCGGCCCAGCGTGGCCAGGTAGGCGCGCCAGCCGCCGTACTCGGTGATCTCCTTGTGGGCGCCCTTCTCCAGCTCGCCGCGGGCCAGCAGCATCGACAGGCAGGCGCTGCCGTCGGCCAGCTCGATGACTCCCAGCTCCAGCTCGCGCGGCTCGCCGGGCAGGATCACGTCCCGCAGGTGCTCCAGGGTGATGTCGTACAGCTCGCCTTCGATCGCGGTGCCGGTGCCCGGGGCCGGGAGCAGGCCGGGGCAGACGTCGCCGATCGAGAAGAAGCGGTAGCCGGGCGCGGTGCGGACCGGGCCGATCAGACCGTCCGCCACCGAGGCGTGGAACGGGCCGCCCGCCATCGCCTGGCCGTTGAAGAAGATACGGGCCATCAGGGCCTCCTCCTGGCTCCGCCGCGGTGGCGGGGCCGGACATGCCGGACGGCCCGGCCGGGGTGGACCACGGAGGTCCCCCGGCCGGGCCGCCGGCAACGGACGCGCCGGCACCTCCGAGGGCGGTGCCGGACGCGGTGGCGCGAAGGATCCGCGCGCCGTACGGAACGGAGCAATGCCCGCGACCGGTGCTACAACATGGAAGGCGGCAGCCCGGTCGCGGCTGGATAGATTGGGGCTCAGCCCAGCAGGGGCAGCGCGGGCAGGGTGAGGAAGTCCGCGAAGTCCTCCGCGAGGGAGACCTGCTCGAAGAGCCTGGCGGCCTCGTTCCAGCGCCCACCGGCGTAGGCCTCGTCGCCCAGCTCGGCACGGAGCTCCGCGAGCTCCTCGGCCACCAGCCGGCGGACCAGCTCGGCGGTCGCCTTCTCGCCGGTGTCCGCGAGCACCACGCCGTTGTGGATCCACTGCCAGATCTGCGAGCGCGAGATCTCGGCGGTGGCGGCGTCCTCCATCATGTTGAAGATCGCGACCGCGCCGAGACCGCGCAGCCAGGCCTCGATGTAGCGGATCCCGACCTGGACGGCGTTGTGCAGGCCGGCGTGGGTGCAGGTGCCGCCGGCGCCGGCGATGTCGAGCAGCTCGGCCGGGGTGACCGCCTCGGGGGAGCCGGGGTTGTCCTTCTGGTTGGGGCGCTCGCCCAGCACGGCGTCGAAGGAGGCGCGGGCGACCGGGACGAGGTCCGGGTGGGCCACCCAGGAGCCGTCGAAGCCGTTGCCGGCCTCGCGGTCCTTGTCGGCCTTGACCTTCTCCAGGGCCGCGGCGTTGACCTCGGGGTCGCGGCGGGACGGGATGAAGGCGGCCATGCCGCCGATGGCGTGCGCGCCGCGCTTGTGGCAGGTCTGCACCAGCAGGCGGGTGTAGGCGGCCATGAAGGGCGAGGTCATCCCGACGCTGTTGCGGTCCGGCAGGATGTAGTGCTCGCCGGCGTCGCGGAAGTTCTTGACGATGGAGAACAGGTAGTCCCAGCGGCCCGCGTTGAGGCCGGCGGCGTGGTCGCGCAGCTCGTAGAGGATCTCGTCCATCTCGAACGCGGCGGTGATCGTCTCGATCAGCACCGTGGCGCGGACGGTGCCGTACGGGATGCCGAGGGCGGCCTGCGCGTGCGTGAAGACGTCGTTCCAGAGCCGGGCCTCCAGGTGGCTCTCGGTCTTCGGCAGGTAGAAGTACGGGCCGGAGTTCGGGTCCTCGGCGCCGCGGGCCAGCAGCCGGGCGGCGTTGTGGAAGAAGTACAGGCCGAAGTCGAGGAAGGCTCCGGCGACCGGGGTCCCGTCGACCAGCAGGTGGTTCTCGTCGAGGTGCCAGCCGCGGGGGCGGACCACGACGGTGGCCAGTTCGGCGGCCGGCTTCAGGGTGTACGACTTGCCGGCCTCGGTGCCGAAGTCGATCCGGCCCTCGAAGGCGTCGATCAGGTTGACCTGGCCGCTGACCACGTTCTCCCAGGTCGGGGAGGTGGCGTCCTCGAAGTCGGCGAGCCAGATCCGGGCGCCCGAGTTGAGGGCGTTGATGACCATCTTGCGGTCGGTGGGGCCGGTGATCTCGACCCGGCGGTCCTGCAGCGCGCGGGGAGCCTCGGCGACCTTCCAGTCGCCGGCCCGGACCTCGGCCGTCCCGGGCAGGAAGTCGAGGGTGCCCGCCTTCGCGATCTCGGCCCGGCGGCTCTTTCGTCGGGTCAGGAGCTCCTGGCGGCGACCTTCGAAGGCGCGGTGAAGGCCGACCACGAAGGCGACCGCCTCCGGGGTGAGCACCTCCTCGGCGCGGGCGACGCGCGGACCGGCGACAGTGACGACCGGAGCGGCGGTGGAAACGCCGGCGGGTCCCTGATCTGTAGCCATGGGCAGGACACTCCTTGGACGGTTGAGCCTGGCGAAGGGAGCTCCGGTGGGAACTTCCTTGATCTGAACCCGCGTGGTAGCGGGTTTGATTCTGTAAGGTGGAGACTAGTTTCCGCGATACAGAATTTCAACGGTTTGTTGAGGTGATCGCTGGGACTCTACTCCTCCCCCGACAGCGAAGGGAACGCCGGTGGTTGCGACCCCCGACACAGCATCGACGACAGGCACCGACCGCGCGAGCGGCGGCGTGCAGTCCGTCGAACGCGCCTTTCAGCTGCTGGAGGCGCTGGCGGACGCGGGCGGGGTGGCGACGCTCAGCGAACTCTCGGCCTCCTCGGGCCTGCCCATGCCCACCATCCACCGCCTGGTTCGTACCCTCGTCCAGCAGGGATATGTCCGCCAGGACACCGCCCGCCGGTACACCCTCGGCCCACGGCTGATCCGGCTGGGCGAGACCGCCGGCCGGCTGCTCGGCAGCTGGGCCCGCCCCTACCTGGCCGAGCTGATGGAGGCCACCGACGAGACCGCCAACCTGGCCGTTCTGGAGGGCGGCGAGGTGGTCTACGTCGGGCAGGTCCAGTCCCGCCGCTCGATGCGGATGTTCACCGAGGTCGGACGGCGCGTCCAGCCGCACTGCACCGGCGTCGGCAAGGCACTGCTGGCGCAGTTGCCGGAGGACGAGGCCCGGGCCGTGCTCGGCCCGAACCCCCTCCCCGCGCACACCTCGTACACCCTGACGGACCCGCGGCTGCTGCTGGCCCACCTGGCCGAGGCACGCGAGCGCGGCTACGTGGTGGACGACCAGGAGCAGGAGATCGGCGTCCGCTGCATCGCGGTGGCCGTTCCCGGCGCGCCGACCCCCACCGCCCTGTCGGTCTCCGGGCCGGAGGCGCGGATCCGGGCGCTGGAGGAGCAGGCCGGCAGTGCCTCGCTGGTACCGGTGATGCGGCACATCGCGGCGAGGCTCGGCCAGGTCCTGGCCCCCTGAGCCGCCCTGACGCCCCGTCGGCGGCGCCGGGGCGGCGGTCCGGCCGGGCCCGCGGAGCGCCGGGGCGGGGTGCGGCAGCTGCCGGACACCGGCGTTCACTCGTTCGAGCAGCGCCGGAGTGTTTCCCGGGCTGCCGCCACCGGGCGGTTCACTCTTGTGCCGAGGCGGCGCGCGCGGTGACGGGCCGGTGAGGCAATAGGCGGGTGAGGGCGTTGTCCCGAGGCTTGGTACGCAGACTCCTGGTGGCCGCCTGCGCCGTGCTGGCGCTCGGCACGGGCGCCGGCTCACCGTCGGCGGCGGGCCTCGCGGACACCGGCGCCGGCGACCCGGGCGACGCGGCCGGCCGGCCGGCGACGGACACCCCCGCCGGACACGGCCGGACGGCGCACGGCCCGGCCGGACACGACCTGACCCGTAACAGCCTCACCGGGGACACCCCGGACGGGACGGCGCCGGACGACGCGGGGCAGCAGGGGCGGGCGGTGTCCGACCTCCACGTGGGGCGGGCCGACCCGGAGGCCGTCCATCCCGGCGGCAGCACCACCGTGCACGCCTTCGTGACCAACGGCGGACCGGACCGGACGGCCTCCGGCTTCACCGTGCTGGTCGTCCTGCCGGCCGGGACCCGGGCCGAGGGGCCGTTCTTCCCCGAGTCGTGCCAGGTCTCCGAGGACGGCCGCCGGGTGCGTTGCTCGTTCCCGCCCGGCCTGTCCTCGCTGCGCAGCGCCACCGCCCTGGTGCCCGTCCGGGTCGCGGCGGACACTCCGGCCCCCAGCACCCTGTCCGGGGGCCGGGTCGTGGTGGTCGGACCGGACGACCCGGACATGTCCGACAACCGGCAGCCGTTCGAGGTCGCGATCGTCCCCGAGTGACCGGCCGGGCCGGCCGCCGGCGACGCGTCGCGGTTGCCGTCAGCCCCGGCCGGAGCGGTACAGCGCGAGGGTCGGGGCGAGCTGCGAGTGCTGCGGGGAGGGCAGCGCGTCCGGCGTGAACCAGCCCAGTTCGTCGAACTTGTGCGGCTCGCCGATCGCCACCCGGGCCGGGTCCACCTCGACCGCGAAGACCACCGCGACCCAGTGCGAGGCCGGGTCGGGGCGCAGGATGTTGCGCACCCCGATCGTCTCGATCGCCAGGGGCGGGGCGGTGTACTCCTCCTGGACCTCGCGGGCCACGGCGGCCTCGAAGGTCTCGCCGAATTCGAGCGCCCCCGCGCCGGTGTCCCAGGTGCCCGGCTCGTCCCGGGCACCGGCGCCGCGCCGGGCCAGCAGCACCCGACCCGCGCCGTCGTGGCAGACGAAGACACAGGAGACGGTGGGCGCGGGGGCGGGCGCGGGGGCGGCCGCCTCGGTGGGGGCGGGGTCGGTCATCGGGTCGGGCCTTCCGTCGGCGGGTGTCCGGGTTCGCGCCCCGGGCTCAGAAGTGGTCCAGGAGCTCGGTGAGACTGCGCAGGTGCAGCACGCCGGGGTCGGCCGGGTCCAGCTCGGTGTGCTCCAGCACCCAGGTGTTGTCGTTGGGGATGAAGACGGCGTTCAGGCCGGCCCGGCGGGCAGGCAGGATGTCCGACTTCGGGGAGTTGCCGATCATCCACCCGTCGGCGGGGACGATCCCGTGCGAGGAGACGAATCGCCGGTAGGTGGCCTCGTCCTTCTCCGGGACGATCTCCATTGCCCGGAAGTACCGCGCCAGACCGGACGATTCGATCTTCCGCCGCTGCTCCTCGGCGTCACCCTTGGTGAGCAGCAGCAGGGTGTGGCGCTCACCCAGGCGGGCCAGCGTCTCGGCCGCCCCGGGCACCGGCTCGACCTGAAAATCGGTCAGCACGGCTGCCAGGGAATCGATCTCGGCGGTCTCGGAGGCCGTGGCGGGCCGGCCCCGCAGCCGCCCGACGCAGTCGCGGAGGCTGCGGACCAGCATCCGGCTGCCGTAGCCGTGGGTGACCGCGTTGGCCGACTGGACCTCGTCGAGCACGGCCCGCAGTTCGGCCCGGCCGAGGGCCGGATGCGCCAGCCAGTCCAGGAAGTCGGCGATCACCCGCTCGAAGACCACGTTGTTCTCCCACAACGTGTCGTCGGCGTCGAACACCAGCACCTGATCGGGCCTCAACTCCGGCCTCCCGCTCCTCGCGCTCCGGCCCCTGGACGGGGATGCCCTCACGCTAACCCGGGGGCGGGGCGACCCGCAGGTGGTTATCCGGCGGCCGGGCGGCCACCGGCAGCCCCCGGCGAGCGGGCCGGACGGAGTGTCGTCCGGGTGTGCGCCCGGTGTGCGCGGGGTGCCCGCCGGGCCGGTCGGCGGACGGTTGAAGTCGCCCGGGTTTTAGGGCAGTTACGCGTACATGAAGAGTCGCCGCCGGGCCTTCGGATGCCTTCCGCGGGCGCCCGGGCGGGCTTCAGACTGCTGCCATGCGAAACACTCTACGCGCGTTGAAGACCCGCGCCGCCTCCGTCGCCGCCGTCGGCCTGCTCACACTGGCCCCGACCGCCGTGTTCGCCGCCGACGCCCACGCCACCGTCAGTGGCACCGTCTGTCTCACCGCCCTGCCGAGCCAGGCCAGGGACACCCTGAACCTGATCGCGACGAACGGGCCGTTCCCGTACTCGCAGGACGGGATCGTGTTCCAGAACCGCGAGGGCGTGCTGCCCTCGCAGAGCACCGGCTACTACCACGAGTACACCGTCAAGACGCCCGGCTCCTCGACCAGAGGCGCGCGCCGGATGGTCACCGGCAAGGTCTACCACGAGGACTACTACACGGCCGATCACTACGCGACCTTCCGCAAGGTCAACTTCGGCTGCTGACAGGACCGTACCGCCCGCCGGCGACCCGACGCACCGCAGCCGCCCGCACCCCGCACCGGGGGTGCGGGCGGCTTCGTCACCCCCGGCGCCGGCCACGACCACAGTCCCGGCGCCGGCGGGCCGACCCGACCGCGCGAACACCGGCCCGGCGGCGCGCCCGGCGGAGCCGGTGGCCGCGAACCTCTTTACGTCGGATTTACGGACGAGTACGCTCCTGAAACATCTTGCAGAGCTTTGCGCAAGACAGGATCGCGGCACCGCAAGCCCTCCCCACCCCCAGGGCAGCGGTGAAGAGCCCCAACGGCGCAGCGCCTGCAAGATCTTGCGGCGCTCGACGCTGCCCACGGGCCGTGCGCTCCTCCCCCACCCGACCGGCCGCCCCACCCGGCGGCCCGCCCCGAGGAGTCCCGTCGTGGACCTCATTCGCCATGCGCCCCGGCGCAGCGGACCCCACCGGCACCGCAGACCACTGGCCGCCGTGGTGGCCGTGCTCGCCGGTCTGCTCGCCACTCTGATCCCCGCCCTCAGCGCCCACGCGGCCACCACCGCCACGGTCTACTACAAGCCGACGGCCGGCTGGTCCACCGTCGACCTCCACTACGCCCCCACCGGCGGCAGTTGGACCACCTCGCCCGGCGTCCCGATGGACGCGGCCTGCGACGGCTGGTTCAAGAAGACCGTCGACCTGGGCGCCGCCACCGGCCTGGCCGCCACCTTCAACAACGGCGCCGGCAGCTGGGACAACCACAACGGCGCCAACTACGCCCTGGGCAGCGGCGTCAGCGCGGTGACCGGCGGCGCGGTGAGCTCCACCGACCCGTGCGCGAACGCCACCCCCACCTCGGCCACCGTCTTCTACTCCACCGCGACCACCAACTGGTCGGCCTACTACCTGCACTGGGCACCGGCCGGGGGCAGCTGGACGACCGCCCCGGGTACCCGGATGGCGGCCGCCTGCACCGGCTGGGTGAAGCTGACCGTCGCGCTCGGCACCGCCACCAGCTGGCAGGCCACCTTCAACAACGGCTCCGGCACCTGGGACAGCAACGGCGGCGCCAACTACCAACTGGGCACCGGCGCCGTCACCGTCAAGGCCGGCGCGGTCGCGCACAGCGACCCGTGCGGCAGCACCGACCCGACCCCGTCGCCGTCCCCCTCCACGAGCGCCGGCGCCTCGCCCTCCGCGACGGCCACGGCCACCCCGACGGCCACGGCCACGGCCAGCCCCAGCGCGACCGCGACCACGCCGCCCACCGGCACCTCGGCCACCGTCTGGTACTCCACCACCAGCGTCGGCTGGAGCACCGTCAACCTGCACTGGGCACCTACCGGCGGCAGCTGGACCACCGCCCCCGGCATCGGCATGGACGCCGCCTGCGCCGGCTGGGTCAAGAAGACGGTCGGCCTGGGCACCGCCACCGGCTGGCAGGCGGCCTTCAACAACGGCAACGGCGTCTGGGACAACAACAACGGCGTCAACTACGTGCTCACCGGCGGGAACAACACGGTCAAGGACCGGAAGGTGACCACCGCCGCCACCGACCCGTGCGCCGCCGTGGTGCCGGACACCACCGCCCCGACCGTGCCGGCCGCCGTCACCGCGAGCGCCACCGCCACGGCGGTCGTACTGACCTGGAACGCCTCCACCGACAACACCGCCGTCACCGGCTACCAGATCACCCGCACCGGCGGCACCAAGGGCACCTCCGTGATCAACACCGGCTCCACGGTGTACTCGGAGGCCGGCCTGGAGGCGACCACCTACTACTGCTACACCGTGAAGGCGCTGGACGCGGCCGGCAACCTGTCGGCGGCGAGCGCGCCCGGCTGCGCCACCACCGGCACCGCGCCGCCGCCCGCCGCCGGCGGCATCCCGCTCGGCGGGGACCCGCGCAAGGACCCGATCTACTTCCTGCTCACCGCCCGCTTCTACGACGGTGACACCAGCAACGACCGGGGCGGCAGCCAGGACGTCAAGTCGGGCAACGCGGCCGACAACGACCCGATGTTCCGCGGCGACTTCAAGGGCGTCGTCCAGAAGCTGGACTACATCAAGGCGCTCGGCTTCTCCGCCATGTGGATCACGCCGGTGGTGCTGAACCGCTCGGACTACGACTACCACGGCTACCACGGCTACGACTTCTACAAGGTCGACCCGCGGCTGGAGTCGGCCGGTGCCTCGTACCAGGACCTGATCAACGCCGCGCACGCCAAGGGCATCAAGATCTACCAGGACGTGGTCTACAACCACAGCTCCCGCTGGGGTGCCAAGGGCCTGTTCACGCCCACCGTCTACGGCGTCCGCGACGCGCAGTGGAGCTGGTACTACGACGCCCCGAACGCGGGCTTCGAGTACGACGGTCTGACCGTCGACCCGGTGTCGGGCAAGTCGTACTACAACGGCGACCTGTGGTCGACCGCCGCGCCGGCCGGCAACACCTGCGTCAACTGGGGCGTGCCGACCGGGGGTCGCAGCGCCGAGGGGTACACGGTCTACAACTGCCAGTGGCCCAACCCGACCTCGGGGATGTTCCCGAAGGCGCTGTACCACCAGTGCTGGATCGGCAACTGGGAGGGCGAGGACTCGCGTTCCTGCTGGCTGCACGAGGACCTGGCCGACTTCAACACCGAGAACCCGGTCGTCCAGCAGTACCTGATCGGCGCCTACAACAAGTACATCGACATGGGCGTGGACGGGTTCCGGATCGACACCGCCGTGCACATCCCCCGGGTGACCTGGAACCGTCGCTTCCTGCCGGCCATCTACAGCGAGGTCAACCAGAAGTTCGGGGCGGCCAAGGCGGCGAGCTTCTTCGTCTTCGGCGAGGTCGGCGCGTTCGTCAACGACAAGTGGAACCGCGGTTCGGTGAACCACTCGGCGCAGTTCTTCACCTGGAAGGAGCGCAAGGAGTACACCTCAGACGACGTGCAGGCGGCGCTCGACCAGTTCACCTACGAGAACACCATGGGCACCGCCAACCAGCCGACGTCCAGCAACGCCTTCCTCGACGGGAACAGCTACCACACGCCGGACAAGAGCCAGTTCAGCGGCATGAACATCATCGACATGCGCATGCACATGAACTTCGGTGACGCTTCGAACGCCTTCAACAACGGCAAGGACTCGGACGACTCCACCAACGACGCCACGTACAACGTGGTCTACGTCGACAGCCACGACTTCGGGCCGAACAAGTCGAGCACCCGGTACGCGGGCGGAACCGACGCGTGGGCCGAGAACATGGCGCTGATGTGGACCTTCCGCGGGATCCCGACGCTGTACTACGGCTCCGAGATCGAGTTCCAGGCCGGGAAGCAGATCGACTGCGGCCCGACCTGCCCGCTGGCCACCACCGGGCGGGCCTACTACGGCGACAAGATCGCGGGCGAGGTGACCGCCTCGGACTTCTCGGTGGTCTCCGGCGCCTCCGGCGCGGTCGCCGGCACGCTGGCCCAGCCGCTGGTCAAGCAGGTGCAGCGGCTCAACCAGATCCGCCGGGCGGTGCCGGCCCTGCAGATGGGGCAGTACTCGACCACCGGCGTGTCGGGCGACATGGCCTTCAAGCGCCGCTACACCGACGCGGCCGGCGGCACCGACTCGTTCGCGCTGGTCGCGGTGACCAACGCGGCGACGTACACCGGGATCCCGAACGGCACCTACAAGGACGCCGTCAGCGGTGACGTCCGCACCGTCACCAACGGCACCCTGTCGGTGGCCGCCCCCGGCAAGGGCAACCTGCGGGTGTACGTGCTGGACCTGGGCGGCGCCAACGCGGCTCCGGGCAAGGTCGGCACGGACGGCCCGTACCTGAAGTAGGGCCGAAAGCCCGACACCGTCGGATAGGTTGGTGGGGCGCGCCCGGGTGACCGGTCGCGTCCCACCGACACGAGACGACGAGGACAGCCCAGCCATGACCGCGCCCCTGCCCGCCTTCGCCGGCCGTACCTACCTCTTCCAGGTCGACAACGGCGCCGAGTTCCGCAACGCCTACTCGGCCGACGGGAAGCGCCTGCGCTGGGAGGGCCTCGGCGAGTCGGCCGGGCAGTGGGAGGACGTCGCCCTGCACGTCGCGCAGGTCGGCCCCGAGCAGTACTTCGTCAGCTGGACCGAGCAGAGCGGCATCACCGTCAGCCATGTGATGGACCTCGCCGAGCTGACCGTCCGGGCCTTCTGGACGTACGAGGGCGAGGGCGGCCGGGTCGGCGAGCTGCACACCGGGACCCTGGCGCCGATCGCACCGTAGCCGGCCCGGCCCGCGTCACGTCCCGGCCGGGACCTTCAGCTGCCGGGAGAGCCACTCCAGCGAGGAGGGCAGCAGCCGCTCCCAGGTCTGGAAGTTGTGCCCGCCGCTCTTCAGCATGCTGGACGACACCTTCATCGGGGCCCGGACGGCGGCCGCGAACTCCTCCGTCTGGCGACGGTAGTCGCCGTCCCCCTCGCGGGTTCCGGCCAGCAGCACGGCGATCTTCGGGTGCGGCGGGTGGTTCAGCCGCCGGATCAGGTCGGCGTCGTCCCGGCGCTGCGGGCTGCCCCGGAAGAGGTCGCCGGTGGTGGCGTCCTCGGCGGCGCGGTAGTAGCCGGAGAGCGAGACCGCCGTCGGGAACACGTCCGGGTGGCGCATGGCCAGCTTCAGGGAGCAGTAGCCACCGGTGGAGTTGCCCATCAGGCCCCAGGCCTGCGGGTCGGCGGAGACCCGGTAGCTGCCGCGCACGGCCCGGGGGACGTCCTCGGTGAAGTACCGGTCGGACTGCGGGCCGCCCGGGACGTCCTCGCACTCGGTGTCCGCGGGCATCGCCGGCGACGGGCGCATCATCACCAGCACGGTCGGCTGCATCCGGCCGCTCTGCAGCAGCCGGAGCGCGGCCCCGGGGTAGTTGAGCCTGGTCACCAGGTTCCTGGCGTCCCCGGGGAAGCCGGTGGTGACGATCACGACCGGGAACGTCCGGTGCGCGTACTCCGGCCGGAAGTACTGCGGCGGCAGGTAGACGTAGCCCTCGGTGCTGAGCCCGGTGGTGGCGCCCGGGATCCGCACCTGCTGGATCTCCCCGGCCTGCCCGGGCTCGCGGCCGACCGCCCCGCCGCCCTTGACCGGGACCCGCCCGAGCGGCTCCACCCGGTCGCCGTGGCCGGCGTCCAGCTTCGTCCGAATCTCGACCGGGCCGTCGTCCCCCGAACCCAGCAGGTCGTCCCAGCTGCTGTAGAAGGCGAAGTAGTTGTTGGCGAGCAGGCCGATCACCGCCAGCAGGGCGAGCTGGGTCGCCATGATCGTCCCGATCCGGCCGAGCACGGCCGTCCAGGTGGGCCGGGCGAATCTCGGCCAGATCCGGACCGTCCCGGCCGTCACCAGGACGGCGAACAGCACGGTCAGTGCCAGTACCTTGTGGCTCGTCAGGCCCATGTCCTACTTGCTCCCCGATCGAATGCGCGCCCCCGCCCCTACGACACCCCCGGGGCCGGCCCGGTTCCACGGGCCGGCCCGACCGGGCCGGGCACGATGATCGAGTTTATCCCCCGGCCGGGGAGGAACCCGCAGGTGGCGCACTGTGCCGCCCGGCCGATGACGGCGGCCGGGCGGCACGGGGCGGGACGGGTCGGGCGGGGAAGGCGTCGTGCGGGGAAGGTGGGTCGTGCGGGCCCGGCCGGGGGGGGAAGCCCGGCAGGGGGGGCAGCCGGGCGGGCGGCCCGGCGCCGGGATCAGACGGCCAGGCGGCGGGCCCGGTCCGCGTCGATCTTGCCCTGCAGGGCGGTCAGCACGTCCTGCAGGAGCGAGACGGAGAGCTCGTCCGTGAGGTTGCCCTCCTCGTCGAAGCGCTCGTGCGAGCGGAAGACCAGCACCTCGGGCTTGACCACGACGTCGGTGTCCGTCCCGGCGAGCACCTGGCGCAGGGCCAGCTGGGCGCGGACCGAGCCGAAGTTGGCGGGCGCGGCGCCGACGATGGCGGCCGGCTTGCGGGACAGCGGACGGCCCTCGGTGCCGCTCCAGTCGGTGCTGAGCCAGTCGATCGCGTTCTTGAGCACGCCGGGAACGGAGTAGTTGTACTCCGGGGTGGCGATCAGCAGGCCGTCGGCCTCGTGCACCCGGCGGCGCAGCTCGTTGACGACGGCCGGGCGCGCCTCGGGGGTGTCCAGGTCACGGTCGTACGGGGGGATCTCGCGCAGGCCGTCGAAGATCTCGATCTCCATGTCGCCCGGGGTGAACTTCTGGGCGGCGCGCAGCAGGTGGGTGTTGTGCGAGCCGGCGCGGAGCGAGCCGGAGATGGCGAAGACCTTGGAGACGCTCATGGTGATGCTCCTTCAGAAACCTCTGGACGGCCGGTCCGTGGGCGGATCGGCCTCGACACGGAGAAAACTAAACCACTCGGTTCAGTACAGTCAACCGTACGGTTCAGTATGGTCAGGAGGTCGATTCGTGTAGTCTGTCCCCTCCCCCACCTGCGGACACAGAGGAAGTACCACCATGGGAGTCGAGCCCGCGGGCCCGCTGGACGAGTACGGGATCCCCGTCATCCCGGCCCCCGTCGACGTGTCGCAGCGCAAGCGGCAGGCGATCATCGACGCCGCCTTGGTGGAGTTCCTCCGCGAGGGCTACTCGGCCGCCTCGATGGACGCCATCACCAACCGCTCCGGGGTCTCCAAGGCCACCATCTACAAGCACTTCGGCAACAAGGAGCGGCTCTTCCTCGCCGTCGTCGGCGGGATACTGCCGCAGACCTACGCCCGTCTGGAGTGCGGCGCCGCCGGCATCGCCGACGCCCCGGACCTGCGCACCGCGCTGATCGACCTCGCCGTCGACTGGGCGCACATCCTGCTCCGGCCCGACATCATGTCGCTGCGCCGGCTGGTCATCGGGGAGATCGACCGGTTCCCGCAGCTCGGCCAGCTCTGGTACCGGGTCACCTTCGACATGTACAACGAGCCGCTGATCACCGCGTTCACCGAACTCCGCGCGCGCGGCGAACTCGACGCCCCCGACCCGGCGCTCGCCGTCCAGCAGTTCGTGGCCGCCACCGTCGGCGTGCCGCAGCTCGTCCACACCTTCCGGGCCGACGCCGAGACCTCCGAGGACGAACTGGCGCGGATCATCGGTTCCGGCGTGGACCTGGTGCTGGCCCGGTACGCGACGAAGGCGTGACCTGCGGCTGCGGGCCTCCCCCGCAGGGACGGCGCCGGCCGGCCGGGCGTAGCGGAAACCCGTTGGCGCGAGGCCGCCCGGGCCCGGCAGGGTGAGGGGCATGACTGCTCCAGGACTCGACCAGGACGGCTGCATCGCCCGCGAGGGCGCCCTCGACCGGGTGCCGCCCGCCTTCGCTGCGGTGGTGGCCGACTCCCGGGCCCGCGTCACGGCGCTGTTCGGCCCGGAGCGGCTGCACAGCGCCTACCTCTACGGCAGCGTCCCGCGCGGCACCGCCACCCCCGGGGTCTCCGACCTCGACCTGCTGCTCGCCCTGCGCCGGCCCCCCACCGCCGCCGACCGGGCCGACGCCGCGGTTCTGGAGGCCGGACTGGACGCCGCCCACCCCGTGATCGACGGCGCCGGGATCCTGCTCCTCGACGTGGACACCCTGCTCGGCGAACGCGAACGCCACGACCTCGGCTGGTTCGTCGCCTGCCTCTGCACCCCGCTGCTGGGCGAGGACCTCGCCGCCCGGCTGCCGCGCTACCGCCCGACCTCGCTGCTCGCCCGGGAGACCAACGGCGACCTGGGCGGCCTCCTCCCCCGCTGGCGCGAGCGGCTGGCCGCCGCCCGCACCGACGCCGAGGTCCGGGCGCTCGCCAGGGCCGTCGGCCGCCGCACGGTACGCACCGGCCTCACCCTGGTGATGCCGCGCTGGGGCGGCTGGACCAGCGATCTCGACACCTCCGCGGAGGTGTTCGGCCGCTACTACCCCGAGCGCGCCGGGCACCTGCGGCTGGCCGCCGACCTCGGCCGCCGCCCCTCGGCCGACCGAGCCGCGCTCGCCGTACTGATCGAGGACCTCGGGCCCTGGCTGGCGGCCGAGTACACCGCCGTCCACGGGGTGAAGGCCCCGCGGCCCGCCGGCCCCTGAGGGGGCGCCGGCCGGCGGCCCGTCAGGCCCAGTCGGCCGCGAAGGCCCGGGCCGGGTTGGCCACCAGCAGCAGCCCGGCCAGATCCGCGCCGAACTCCCGGGTGATCCGGGCCGCCAGGCCGCCGACCAGGAAGGACAGGCCGGGCGCCCCCCGGGCCGCCCGGGTGGTGGTGTCACCGCCGAGCAGCAGCTGACCGGCGTGGCCCGCCTCGACCAGGGCGGCCAGGGTGTCGAAGAGGTGGTGGTCGGTGGCGTGGTTGGCCCGGGACGGGCCGTCGAGCGCGATGAAGGCGCCCGACTCCGCCACCTGCCGGTGCAGCCGCAGGTCGGGGAACCGGTTGAGGTGTCCGAGGATCACCCGCTCGGGCGGCACGCCGAGGCCGTCGACCAGCAGGTCCAGCACGTCGGGGGCGCCGGTGCCGAGCTCGTGGTGCACGCCGATCGGCGCACCGGTGGCGTGGTGGGCCTCGGCGGCGGCCGTCATCACCCGGCGGGCGTGCCCGTCCAGGCCGTGGAACCCGCCGGCCACCTTGACCAGGCCGGCCCGCACGCCGGACGGCTCCCCCGCCGGCTCCCCGCCCGGCCGGGCGCCGTCCTCGCGCAGACCCGTCGTCAGCTCCTCGACGAACAGCCGGGCCAGGGCGCCGGGCCCGGACAGTCCCCGCAGCACGGCCGGGTCGTAGTGCACGTCCTGGTGCAGGCCTGTGGCCGCGACCAGGTGGACGCCGCTGGCGCGGGAGAGACCGGCGAGCCGGTCGCCGCCGCGGCCCATCCCGTACGGCGTCCACTGCACCAGGGCCCGGCCGCCGGCGGCGGCGAAGGCCCGCAGTTCGACCCCGGCCGCCTCCGGGTCGTCCAGTTCCTGGCCGGGCAGCCGGGGGGAGGCGAGGAAGAGGTGGTCGTGGGCGTCGCAGACGCCGAGCAGCGCCGGGTCGACGTCCCCGAGCACGGTGCGGACGGCGCTCACGCGCCGGCCCCGGCGTCCGGCACCTCTTCCGCGAGGGTGGCGGCGACCACCCGCAGGCCGGCCAGCGCCTTGGGCACCCCGACGTACGGCGCCAGGTGGACCATCACTTCGACGACCTGCTCCCGGGTCAGCCCGATCCGCAGGCTGTTGCGGACGTGGTCGGCGAGCTGCGGCTCCACCCCGCCGAGGGTGGCCAGCGCGGCGAGGTTGACCAGCTGGCGGTCCCGCAGTTCGAGGCCGGGGCGCTGGTAGGTGCCGCCGAAGAGACTGGTGACGATCCAGTCCGGAAAGCCGGGCGCCAGCTCGTCCAGGCCGCGCAGGGTCGTGTCCTGGGTCTCCTGGCCGGCCAGCTCGTCCAGCAGCCGGTAGCCGGCCTCGCGGTCGGGCGGGGCGGGGGTGAGGTCGGGCAGTGCCATCGGGTCAGGTCCTTTCACCAGTGCCGGCCGGCCGGCAGGTCGTGGAGTCCCGGGCGGGACAGGTGGAGCAGCTGGTACCGGGTGCCGGACCGCTCCGGCGGGCCGCCGCGCCACAGGGCGGTGCGCAGCAGCTCCCAGCGGCCGGGGTCGACGGCGACGGCCGCGCTGTGCAGCGCCTCGTCCTCGGGCAGTTCGGCGAACGCCCGTTCGACCGCCTCGGCGGGGTCGGTGCCCTCCGGGATGCGCTCGGTGCGGCGGGTGGCGCTGAGCGGCACGGCGTCCACGGCCGGGCCGGGCCGGAACCCGGCCCCCAGCCAGTGCCGGACCACCGGGCGGCCGAAGTCGGTGACGACGCCCCGGAAGCCGGGCCCCCAGAGGAAGCCGTTCATCCCCTCGACGGTGTTCCAGAGGTAGAACGGCGCGTACTGGTTCACCGGTGAGCCGCTCGCGTCGCCGCGTTCCCGGATCAGGTAGGCCTTCAGGCCGAGCCCCGGGTGGTCGTCCATCAGGTGGCCGCGGGTGGCGACCCGCTTGCGGATGATCTCCATGTCGTAGTCGGCGGGCAGGGTGATCTCGTACTGCATCGCGTGCACGGTGGTCCTCTCCGTCGGGAGGGTGCTGGCCTGCGGGGGTGCGACGGGCCGGCGGCTCAGGCGCCGACCGGGGCGCGACGGACCGGCGGCTCAGGCGCCGGCCCGGGTGTTCAGGCCGGCGAGCAGACCGAGGGCTCCGCGTACGGCCTGCCGGAACGGCTCCACGCTGTCGGCGGCCCGGGCCAGCACGTAGCCGCCCTGGACGACCGCGACCACGGCGGCCGCGGTGTCCGCCGGGTCGGCCCCGGGGGCGAACTCGCCGGCCGCCCGGCCCTCGGCGATCACCTCGGCGATCCGGCCGCGCAGCCAGTCGAAGGTCTCCTCGACGGGGGCCCGCAGCCGCGGGTCGGCGACCACCTCCGGGTCCTGCGCCATCCGGCCGATCCGGCAGCCGCGCAGCACCTCGCGCTCGCGCAGCAGGTACGCCTCGATCCGCTGGTAGGCGGTGCCGGGCCCGGCCAGCCGCTCCTCGGCGACGGCGCGCATCTCCTCGGCGCTGCGCCGCAGCGCGGCGGCCGCGAGGTCGGGCTTGCCGTCGAAGTGGTGGTACATGCTGCCCTGCCCGACGCCGGCCCGCTGCTGGATCGCCTTGGGGCTGGTGCCGACGTAGCCGCGTTCCCAGAGGAGTTCCTGGGTGCTCTCGATCAGCCGGTCCTGGGTTGCCATGGCTTCACTGTACATACCAGTAGGTACAGAATCCACCCTCCCGCTCCCGGCGACGCGGAGGGGGCCGCCGGCCAAGGGCCGGCGACCCCCTCGGGCCGAACAGGCGGCGCGGTCAGACCGGCCGGAGCGGCCGGACGGCGCCGGGCGTCACGCCGTCGGACGGCACGGACGGGCGGGACTCAGACACCGACCCGCTCGCGCTCCCTGGCGGCGGGCGCCGGACCGTCCCCGTGCTCGATCCTCAGCTCGGGCAGCAGGCGGTCCAGCCAGGCCGGCAGCCACCAGTTGGCGCGGCCGAGCAGGGTCATCGTGGCCGGGACGAGGACCAGCCGGACGATCGTCGCGTCCACCAGGACGGCGGCCGCCATGCCGACCCCCATCATCTTGACGGTCACGTCCGGGTCGATCGCGAACCCGATGAAGACCGCCACCATGATCGCCGCCGCGCTGCTGATCACCCGGCCGGTCGCGGAGAGCCCGCGCTCCACGCTGCCGCGGGCGTCCCCGGTGGCCAGCCAGTCCTCGCGGACCCGGGACAGCAGGAAGACCTCGTAGTCCATCGAGAGGCCGAACAGCACCGTGAACATCAGGATCGGCACCCAGGAGGACACCGGCACCGAGTGCGGCAGGCCGAGCAGCCCGGCCCCCGCGTCGGTCTGGAAGACCGCCGTCATCACGCCGTACGCGGCGGCCACCGAGAGCAGGTTCATCGCGGCCGCCTTCAGCGCGATCACCGGCGCCCGGAAGAGCAGGGTCAGCAGGATCAGGGACAGCGCCACCACGAACGGGACCACCACCCAGAGCCGGGACGCCAGCCGGTCCGAGATGTCGGCGAAGACCGCCACCACACCGGTCACCTCGGCGCCCTGCGGCAGCAGGCCGGCGCGCATCCGGTCCAGCAGGTGCCGGGTCTCGGTGTCCTGAGGGCCGGTCCGCGGCTGGACGGCGACCACGGCCGCGTCCCCCGCACCGTTCAGCAGCGCCGGGGCCACCGCGGCGACACCCGGGTCGGCCTGCAACCGGGCCGCGATCGCCGGGAGTTCGGCGGCGGCCACCTTGCGCAGGTCGACCGTGACCAGCAGCGGTCCGTTCGCCCCCGGCCCGTACCCGGCGGTCACCAGGTCGTACGCCTTGCGGGTGGTGTTGGACTCCGCCTGGATGCCGGCGTCCTGCGGCCAGGTGCGCATCGCCAGCATCGGCGCCGCCAGCGCCAGCATCACCACCAGCGAGGTCAGCGCCGCGGCCACCGGCCGGCGGCCGATCAGCCGGGCCCAGCGCTCGGTGCGGGTCGGGCCGGCCGGCCCGGCGGCGGGCTTCCCGGCCCCGCGCCGCTCGGCCCGGCGCAGCAGCCGCGGCCCGGCCAGCGAGCAGAGCGCCGGGACGAGGGTGAGCGAGGCCAGCATCACCGCGCCGACCACCACGAAGGTCGCGTAGCCGAAGGAGGAGTAGGTGGCCAGGCCGGCGAGCTTCAGGCCCAGCAGCGAGACCAGGACGGTGGAGCCGGCCACCACCACCGAGGAGCCGGCCGTGGCGGTCGCCTCGGCTGCGGCCCGCTGCGGTGTCAGCCCCTTGCGCAGGCCCTCGACATGGCGGCTGACCAGCAGCAACGCGTAGTCGATGCCGACCCCGAGGCCGACCATGGTGGCGACGGTGGGCGCGGTGGCGCTGATGTCGGTGACCGCGGCGAGCAGGTACACCAGCGCGCTGCCCAGGCCCAGGCCGGCCAGCGCGACGATCAGCGGCAGGCCCGCCGAGACCACGGTGCCGAGCGCGAGCACCAGGATGATCAGCGCCGCGACGATGCCGATCGCCTCGGCGGTGCCCGAGGGGGCCGAGAAGTTCTCCGGCAGCTGGCCGCCGAACTCGACCTGCAGCCCGCTGCGTTCGACCGGCTCGGCGGCCGCGCGCAGCGCGTCCAGACCCTCGGAACCCTCGAAGGAGGTGACGGGTATCCGGTAGGTGAGGGCGATCAGCGCCGTGTCGCCGGACTGCGAGAACACCGGCGGCGCCACGATCGGGGTGCCGCGCAGCCCGGTCAGCCGGCCGGTCAGCTCGCCCAGCACGGCGTCGGGAACCCGGGCGCCGTCGCGGTCGTGCACGACCACCCGGGCCCCGGCGCCGGACATCTCGGGGAAGCGCTCGGCCAGCAGGTCGGCGCCGGCCTGCGAGGGGGTGCCGGGCACCCGGTACGAGTCGCGCGGTGTGCCGCCGACGGTGAGCGCGAGCGCGAAGGCCGCGGTGAGGAGCAGCAGCCAGGCGACCAGGGTGCGCCACGGTCTGGCCGCCGCGGCGCCGCCGAGGCGGCCGAGGAGGGAGGACATCAGGAGCCTTCCGGCAGGTTCGGGTTCGGGACGGTGCCGCGACGGGCACTGCCGCCACGGGCACTGCCACGATCGGCGGGGCACCGTGCGGAGTCCCGCCGATCGTGGCAGGGACGGCTTGGAGTCGGCTTGGGGTCCGGTTCCAAGCGGTCGCCGGTGCGCTTGGAACGAACGGTGCGCCCGAGCCGTGCACCGGCCGACGGCGGGGGACGGCAGCGGCGGAGGCGGAGGCGGCGGCAGGGGTCAGTCCAGCGGGCCGAGGTCGGCGAGCGCGCGTTCGGCCTCGGCCGTCCAGGCGGCGGACTCCCAGCGCCGGGCGACCGCGGCCGCCTGCCGGAAGTGCCCGGCGGCCTCCTCCGGCCGGCCCAGCATCAGGGCCAGCTCGCCGAGCGACTGGGCGACCGGCCGCAGGGCCATGGAGGTGCTGGCGCTGCCCGCCACCAGGTCGCGCAGCGGGAGCAGGTCCGCCATCAGCCCGGCCGCCTCCGCGTGCTCCTCCAGCGCGGTCACGGCCATCGCCCGCACGGTGAGGAAGAGCGACCGGTAGTAGTCCGGCGGCAGGGCGGTGGGCTCGGCGCGGGCCGCCCGGGCCTCGGCCGGCCGGCCCAGGGCGAGCAGGGCGAGCGCGTGGATGTCGGCGGCCAGCGAGCCGTAGACGTCGCGCATCCGCTCGATCAGCGGCAGCTGGGCGGCCAGCCGGCCCTCCTGCAGGGCCGTCACCACGGTGGCCAGCGCGGCGAACCCCTCGGCGTGCACCGAGCCGCGGGCCCGCAGGCCGGCCACCGTCAGGGCGTACAGCCGCTGGGCCTCCCCGGTGCGGCCGGCGGCGGAGGCCAGCATGGCCAGCTGCCCGTTGCCGACGTCGAGGAGTTCGGCCAGCCCGTAGGTCTCGGCGATCTCCCGGGCGGCCTCGACGTGGGCCCGCAGCGCGGGCAGGTCGCCCGCGGTCGCCGCCACCGAGGAGGCGAGGTACTCGGCGTGCCAGCGGTAGGCGGGCAGGTCGTGCTCGGTGGCCACCCGGGCGAGTTCGGCGGCCGTCGCCCCGCGCAGTTCGGAGGCCAGTTCGTAGTCGTGCACCCGGGCCTGCGCGGCCAGGGCCATCGCGAGCAGGCGCGGGTCGCCCTCGGCCCGGGCGATCGCCAGTGCCTCGGCGGCCGCCACCCACCCCTCCGGCCGGCCGGAGCAGTCGAGTTCGTAGGTGAGCGCGTCGAGCAGCCGGCAGCGGGTGGCGGCCGGCATGCCGGGGCGGTCCAGCAGCGCGGTGATCGAGTCGACGGCCGCCTGGTCGAAGCTGCCGTACGGGTGGGTGACCCAGGGGGTGGGCTCGGTCCAGGCCGTCCAGGCCTCGATCAGCAGGTCGTGGCGCCCGGCCTCGCGGGCGAGGCGCAGCGCGGTCGCCTTGGTCTCGGTGGCGGCGGCCACCGCGCCCATCCGGACCTGGGCGCGCAGCAGGTCGGCGAGCAGGGCGGTGCGCCGGGCCTCGCGGTCCCCGCCGTCCGGGGGGAGCCGGTCGAGCCCGTCCAGCGCCTGCCGGAGCAGGGCGGCGGAGGTCTCGTGGGCGTAGCGGCGCTCCGCGGCCTCGGCCGCGCGGACGCAGTAGTCGACGGCCAGATGGGCCGTGGCGCTGGTGGCGGCCTGGGTGTAGTGGTGGGCGAGGGCCTGGATCCGGTCCGGGCGCAGCTCGCGCAGCGCCTCGGCGACCCTGCCGTGCAGCCGGGCCCGGCGCAGCCCGCTGAGGTCGGCGTACAGGGTGTCGCGGACCAGGGCGTGGTTGAACCGGACGGTGCCGGGCCGGGGTTCGGTCAGCAGGCCGCCCTCGACGGCCGCCTCGAGGGCTTCGAGCAGCTCGTCCTCGTCGGCGTCCGAGGCGCGCAGCAGCACCTCGGCGTCCGCCTCGCGGCCGACCACGGCGGCCAGTCGCAGGGCGGCCACCGCGGTCGGCGGCAGCCGGTCGAAGCGCCGGCGCAGCACGTCCCGGACGCCCTGCGGCACCTCGTGGACGGCGACCAGGGCCCCTTCGCGGGCCAGCAGCCGGGCGCTCTCCAGCAGGTAGAACGGGTTGCCGCCGGTGCGGTCGGCCAGCGCGTGCACCGTCCGCCGGTCGACGGCGGCCGCGCAGACCGAGCCGATCAGGCGCCCCGCGTCGGCCTCCCCGAGCCCGGCCAGCGGGACCCGGTGCGGCGAGCGGCGGGCCAGGACGGCCAGCGCGTCGGTGAGGTCGCCCTCGCCGGGGCGGTGTGCCAGCACCAGCAGCAGTCCGGGGGTGGGCGGGCCGCCGGCCAGGTCGGCCAGCAGGTCGCGGGTCTCCCGGTCGGCGGCGTGCAGGTCGTCCAGCACGATCGCCACCGGCCGGTCGGCGGCGGCCCGGCGCAGCCAGTCGCCGACGGCCCGGTGCAGCCGGAACCGCCCGGCCAGGGCGTCGGAGCGGCTCCACGGGGTGCGGGCGTCCGGCGTACGGGCCTCCACCGGGCGGGAGTCGGCCGGCCGGGTGTCGGGCGGGCGGGTGCCGGAGGTCCGTGCCTCGGGCACCCGGCCGTCGGGTCTCCACGGGTCGGGCGTCCAGAGGCCGGGCGTACGGGCCTCGGGCGTGCGGGCCTCGGGCGTACGGGCCTCGGGCGTACGGGTGTCCGGTGCCCACGGGTCGAGGGTGCGGACGGCGTCCGGGCCCCGGCGCTCCGGGCGCGGCTCCCCGGGACGGGCGGCGAACAGGCCGCCCGGCGGGCGGAAGGCCACCGACCCACCGGGCTTGCGCAGGCCGTCGGCCCTGGTGTCACCCCGCCCGGTGGCGGTCGGCGTCGCCGACGCGAAGGCCTGGACGGTGCCCGAGGTGCGGTCCGGTTCCGGGCCCAGGCCGTGGTCCAGGACGGGCGCCAGGGCCACGGCCAGGTCCGCGTCCGGGGGCGCCTGACGGGCGAGGTCGCGCAGCGCCTCGGTCCAGGCCCAGGCGGGCGGGGCGCCCTCGCTCTCCGGGCAGCGGCCGCTCGCCGTCCGCCAGCCGGCGGCGGTCAGTTCGGCGTGCAGCCGGGCCAGCAGGGTGGACTTTCCGGCCCCGGCCTCGCCGGTGACGACGGCGACGGACGGACCGCCCGCGGCGGCCTCGGCGGCGGCCCGGCGCAGCGTCAGCAGTTCGGCCTCGCGGCCGACGAAGAGCGGCCCGGCCGGCGTCTGCGCGGGCGGGGCCGACGGCCCGGGCCGCTCGCCGGGAACCCGCCGGTCCGGCGTCCACCGGACGACCGGCCCGCCGGGGGCCGGCCCCGCGACAGCGCTGCGGTCCGCCGGGGAGGCGGCCGGCCGCCGTGCGGTCGACGACGGCCGGCACCGGGACCGGGGCGGGCGGGCCTGCGTCGAGCAGTTCGGTGCGCTGCTGGAGGATCGCCGACTCCAGGCCGGCCAGCGCCGGGCCCGGGTCCAGGCCCAGCTCCTCGGCCAGGACGGCCCTGGCCCGGCGCAGCACGTCCAGCGCCTCGGCCTGCCGTCCGGTGTTCCAGAGGGCGAGCGCGAGCAGGCGCCAGCCCTCCTCGCGCAGCGGGTGCTCGTCGGTGAGCGCCCGGGCCCCGGTGGCGGCCTCGTCGGGCCGGCCGAGCCGCAGGGCGAGGGCGGCGCGCCGCTCTCGGGCGGCGAGCCGCAGTTCGGTCAGCCGGGCGCTCTCGCCGACGGCCCACGGCTCGTCGGCGAACTCGGCGTAGGCGGCGCCCCGCCAGAGCGCGAGGGCCTCGTCCAGCAGCGCGAGCGCGGCGGCCGGCCCGGGCTCCGACCGGGCGGCGGCCAGCAGCTGCCCGAAGCGCCAGGCGTCCACCGCCTCGGACGGCAGCCGCAGGGCGTAGCCGGGCGGTTCGCTGACCAGCAGTCGGGCGGGCTGGCGGGGGCCCCGCCGGGGTTCGAGCAGGCGGCGCAGGTTGGAGACGTACGCCTGGACGGAGGCGGCGGCCTTGGCGGGCGGCCGGCCCTGCCAGAGGTCCTCGATGATCCGGTCGACGGGGACGACCTCGCCCCGGGCGGCCAGCAGTTGCGCGAGCACACCGCGCTGGCGCGGGCCACCGAGACCGACCCGGTCGCCGCCGGCCTCCGCAGCCAGGGACCCCAGCACCTTTATCCGCACCATCGTGGGAAGCAGCCTATGCGACGGCCCGCGGGTGGATCCCGGCGGATTCCGCGGCCGTGCCGGTCCGTTCGGGCGGCGCGGCCGGCTCCGGCGGGGGCCGCCGGACCGCCCTGCCCAGGGTCCCGCGGCCCGCTCGCCGATCACCGGGTGTACGGACGGGCCGCGACCCGTCCGGGCGGGCGGGCACCCGTAGGGCCGTGCGCCGCCCCCCGGCGGCCACGGCCCGGGGCCGGCCGCACGCAGGCGGCGGAACGGCCCCCTCCGGGATGCTTTGCCCACGTACACCGTCCGTCACTCCCGCCCCGGTGCGCTCGCGGTGAGGCGTACGTCACGTTCTGGCCCGGCGTCAGCCCCGGCGCCGGCCCTGCGCACCGTCGCCGGGGCACGGCCTCAGGCGGCCGGCCGGTCCGGGATCTCCTTGCGGATCACCGGGGCGACCTCGGTGGCGAACAGCTCCAGCTGCTGGTGCTGGAGGTCCTCGGTGAGGGTGTCGACACCGATGCCGACCACCTCGTTGCCGAAGGCCTGGTGGTAGCGGTGGATCTTCTCGATCACCTGCTGCGGGCTGCCGACCAGGGCGGAGCCCTGCTCCAGGGCGTCCTCCAGGGTGGCGAACGGCGAGTTGTTGTGCCGGCCGGCGGCCGAGTTGTACATGGCCTCCCAGTAGGGCCGGTAGCCCTCGACCGCGTCCTGCGAGCGCCGGGCGACGAACAGCCCGCCGAAGCCGGTGCCGACCCTGGCGTCCTTGGGGTCGCGGCCGTAGTGCACCCAGCGCTCGCGGTAGTGGTCCACCAGCGCCTTGTACTTGGCCAGCGGGTGGAAGGAGTTGGCCGAGAAGAGCGGGTCGCCGTGGCGGGCCGCCAGGTCGGTGGACTGCTCGCTGGTCGCGCTGCCGTGCCAGACCGGGACGGGGAACTGCAACGGCCGCGGCGCGGTGGTCACCTCGGTCAGCGGCGGCCGGGTGCTGCCCTCCCAGCTGACCTTCTCCTCCCGCCAGAGCCGGCGCAGCAGGCCGTAGTTCTCGGCGAGGGCGTCCCACTGGCGCTCCTCCGGGAGGCCGAAGAGGCCGAAGTGGCGGGGGTCGTTCCCCTTGCCGATGATCAGCTCCAGCCGCCCGCCGGAGAGCTGGTCGAGCATCGCGTAGTCCTCGGCGACCCGGACCGGGTCCAGGATGCTCAGCACCGTGACGGTGGTGAACAGGCGGATCGTCGAGGTGCGGGCGGCGATCGCGCTCAGCAGCACCGGCGGGGCCGGCGAGAGGAACGGTTCGCCGTGCCGCTCCCCCACCCCGTACCCCTCGTAGCCGAGCTGCTCCGCCGTGACGGCCTGGTCGATGACGTTGTGCAGCTTCTCGTGCGGCGTGCGCCGCACCCCGCTGACGGGGTCGGGGCCGTTGGAGACGAGGGACGAGACGGTGAACCGCATGGCGGTCTCCTTCAGGGGCGTTCGAAGGGTGCGGACGGCCGCCGCCGCGCACGGGCGCCCCGGGCACGGCTGCGCACGCGCGGGAGCAGCACCTGGGTGGGATCGCGCGGCGGGCGGTCGTACGGGCCGGCGTCAGCGCGTGGTGCTGCGGGGGCGACAACAGCGCAGGGGCACGGCGCGCTCGTTCACGACGCCTCCCCCTTCGACTCGTCCGGCCGGCGCGTCGCCGCGGTGGGGCCGGACCGCACACGATCCACCGTGAGCATAGGCAGCCCCGCGGAGGCCGGGCAAGGGCCCGCCGGGGCCGTCGGGCCGCCGGTCCGGGTGGAGGGTGGCGGGTCCCGGGTGCGGGTGGGCCGCCGGTCGCGGACGTCAGCCGCGCAGCAGTACCGCGGACAGCGGGACGAATCCCCCGCCGGCGCCGTCCGGGGCGTCGGTGGACCCGCCCGAGGTGCGGCGCAGCAGGTTCAAGGCGATCCGCTCGCCCTGGGCCTTGGCCCGCTCGGCCACCGGGCCGGCGTGCATGCCGTCCACGGCGGCGGTCCACAGCTGCACCCAGCGTCCGAAGTGCTCGGCGGTCATCGGTCGGCGCTCGTGCAGTGCGGCGTGCGGGGTGAAGGCGTTGCGGCGGTAGGAGGTGGTGCGCAGCAGCGCGCTCTCCCAGAAGTCGGTGATGTGCGGCAGGTGCGCGTCCAGGTCCAGCCCGGCGATCTCGGTGAAGTACGGGCCGATCAGCGGATCGGCGAAGGCCGCCAGGTAGAAGCGGCGCAGCAGCGCTTCGAGGTCGGCGCGGGCGGCGATGTCCGGCCGGGACGCGGCGCGGGCGCAGCCGGGGCCGCCGGGGCCGCCTGCGGGTTCGGCGGCGGCTCGGGCCGGGCGCGGCGGCGTCATGGCGGGTCCTCTCGGCGGGCTGGCTGCCACCGTACGGGCCCGGGCCCGGCGGGCGACAGGGCCGTTGGTCCCCCGCCCGGCCCCCGGCCCCGTGCGGACGGCCGCCACCACCGCGGACGTGCTCCCCGGCCGGGCCCCGGAGCTGGCAGGATGGCGCCATGACCTACCTCGCCGCGGACGACCGCTACACCTCGATGACCTACCGCCGTGCCGGGCGCAGCGGCGTGCAGCTGCCCGCCGTCTCGCTGGGGCTGTGGCACAACTTCGGTGACACCCAGCCGCTGGAGGTGCAGCGCGCGGTGCTGCGCCGGGCCTTCGACCGGGGCATCACGCACTTCGACCTGGCCAACAACTACGGCCCGCCGTACGGCAGCGCCGAGCGCAACTTCGGCTACCTGTTCG
Organism: Kitasatospora herbaricolor; assembly: GCF_030813695.1. Taxonomy (NCBI): domain Bacteria; kingdom Bacillati; phylum Actinomycetota; class Actinomycetes; order Kitasatosporales; family Streptomycetaceae; genus Kitasatospora; species Kitasatospora herbaricolor. The sequence continues at coordinate 7,232,486 of NZ_JAUSVA010000002.1, read as the reverse complement.
CCCAGGACTTCCGCCCGTACCGGGACGAGCTGTTCATCGCCTCCAAGGCCGGCTACGACATGTGGCCGGGCCCGTACGGTGACGGCGGCTCGCGCAAGTACCTGCTGGCCAGCCTCGACCAGTCGCTCGACCGGATGGGCCTCGACTACGTCGACGTCTTCTACTCCCACCGCTTCGACCCGGACACCCCGCTGGAAGAGACCATGGGGGCGCTCGACACCGCCGTGCGCTCGGGCCGGGCCCTGTACGCGGGCATCTCCAACTACCCGGCGCAGCAGCACCGGGAGGCGGTGGCGATCCTGCGCGGGCTGGGCACGCCGGTGCTGCTCAACCAGGCCAGCTACTCCATCCTGAACCGGGCCCCGGAGGACGGCGTGCTGGACGCCGTCGGCGACACGCAGACCAGCCTGATCGCCTACTCCCCGCTCGCCCAGGGGCTGCTGACCGACCGTTACCTCGGCGGCGAGGTGCCGGCCGGCTCCCGGATGTCGGTCGGCCACTTCCTCAAGGAGGAGGCGCTGACGGGCTCCAAGCTGGAGCAGCTGCGGGCGCTGAACAAGGTGGCCGAGGGCCGCGGGCAGAGCCTGGCGCAGCTGGCGCTGTCCTGGGTGCTGCGCGACCCGCGGGTGGTCTCGGTGATCATCGGCGCCAGCAGCGTCCGGCAGCTGGACCAGAACATCGACGCCCTCCAGGGCGGCCCGCTGTCGGCGGAGGACCTGGCCGAGATCGACCGCCTGAGCCGCTGAGGCGGGCAACGGACCGCGCCGGGCGGCCCGGACCGGCCGCCCGGCCCAGCGTCGTTCACAACCGGTCCGGGCCGGCACCGCGCCCTCGGGGAACGACGTGGCGAACCCCGGCCGGTCCAGGAAGTGGCGGGAGTGGATCCGGCGGCTCGCGAAGCGCCACCGGCCCTCCCGGTGCAGCAGCCCGTACCGGGCCACCGGGCCGGACAGTTCGGCCCTGGCCTCCGGACGGCGGATCCGGGCCGGCGGCGCAGCGTCCGCGGCACGGGTCGTCGCTCGGCTCCTCGTTCGGGTTCCTCGAGTCCCGGGGCCGACCGTCAACGGGGGCAGGCGATTCCGGCGGCCGACGGGCCCGCGCCGCGCTCCGCGCCGAGCCGCCGCAGGGCCAGCTCGGCCAGCAGCGCCGCGCCGTCCGGGATCACCGCGTCGTCGAAGACGGCCTGCGGCGAGTGGTTGGGCGCGGCGAGCGCCGGGTCGAGGCCCGGCGGGAGGGCGCCGAGGCTCGTCATGACGCCGGGCACCTCGGCCAGCACCCGGCCGATGTCGTCGGAGACCATCGCGGGCCGCTCCCCGGCGGTGAAGCGCTCCGGGCCGTGGAGCTCGGCGACCACGGCGCCGACGAACGCGGCCTCGCCCGCGTCGTTGAGGGTGGCCGGGTAGCCCTCGGCGTACTCGATGTCCACCTCCAGTCCGTGCGCGGCCGCCACCCCCCGGCAGGTCCGGACGGCGAGGTCGCGCAGCCGGGCCAGCGCCCGGTCGGTCATGGCCCGCAGGGTCGCCTCGAAGCCGGCGGTACCGGGGATGATGTTGGCCTGGGTGCCGGCCCGCAGCACGCCGACGCCCAGCACCACCGGTTCGAACGGGTCGAAGCTCCGGGTGACCGCGCTCTGCAGCGCGATCACCGTCTCGCAGAGCGCGGGGATCGGGTCGCGGGCCGCCTGGGGCCACGCGCTGTGGCCCCCGGTGCCGCGTAGCGTCACGGTCAGGCCGGCCGAGCCGGCCAGCGCCGGACCGGCCCGGTTGGCGAAGGTGCCGAGCGGGCCACCGGTGGTGGCGTGCAGCGCGTAGGCGGCGACCGGACGCCGCCCGGAGGCGTCGAGCAGGCCCTCCTCCAGCATCAGCCGCGCGCCGTCGTGCCCCTCCTCCCCCGGCTGGAACATCAGCACCACGTCGCCCGCCAGGCGGTGGCGGCGCTCGGCGAGCAGCCGGGCGGCGCCGACCAGCATGGCGGCGTGCAGGTCGTGGCCGCAGGCGTGCATCGCGTCGGGCACCCGGGAGACGTGGGCGAGGCCGGTGCGCTCCCGCAGCGGCAGCGCGTCGAGATCGGCCCGGAGCAGGACGGCGGGCGCCGCCGCGACCGGGCCGCCGGGGTGGCCGGGCCCGGCGGCACCGGCCGGGGCGCCGCCCGCCGAGCCCCGCAGCACGGCGACCACCGAGGTCAGCGCCCGGCCCGTGCGGACCTCCAGGCCGAGCCCGTCCAGCTCCCTGAGCACGGCCTCCTGCGTGCGGGGCAGCTGCAGGCCCGTCTCCGGTCGGCGGTGCAGTTCCCGGCGCAGGCGCACCAGGTCGGGGGCGAGCGAGCGGGCGTCGGCGAGGAGGGTCACCGGCGGTTGATCCCGAGGGCGGGCAGGACGGTCTCGGCGACCCGGTGGGCCTCCTCCAGCAGCGGGTTGCCGGAGAGGATGAAGGTGTCGACGCCGAGCGACTCGAACTCCTGGAGCCGCTCGACCACCTGGGCGGTGCTGCCGACCACGGCCGTGCCGGGGCCCGGACGGAACAGGCTCATGCCCGGCCAGAGGTTCGGGTGGGTCTCCAGCTCCCTCGCGCGCGCCGGGACCTTGCCGCCGTGCTGGCGGAACTGCCGCTGCCAGCCGACGCCGTCCTCGCCGTCCCGGTTGCCGAGCTGGCGGGCGTAGGTGGCCTCACTGGTGACGTCGAGCAGCCGGTCGGCGGCCGCCCAGGCCTGGTCCTCGGTGTCCCGGACGATCAGGTGCAGGCGCAGACCGATCCGCAGCGTGCGGCCGTGCGCGGCGGCGCGCTCGCGGACCTTCTCCAGCTTCTCCTTGAGCAGGTGCGGCGGTTCGCCCCAGGTGAGGTAGACGTCCACGTGCTCGGCGGCCATCTCGATGCCGGCCGGCGAACTGCCGCCGAACCAGAGCGGGATGCCGCCGGGCTGGACCGGGGTGAGTTCGCGCAGGCTCGCTCCGGCGTTCTTCAGGTCGTAGAACTCGCCCTTGTGGTCGAACACTTCACCGGCGGTGAGGCGCTTGACGATCGACCAGTACTCGGCGCTCAGCCGGTAGCGGTCGTCGTGCTCGACGTGCAGGCCGTACTCGCGCAGCTGCTCGGTGGAGCCGTTCACCACGTTGAAGCGCAGCCGGCCGCCGTGCAGGTGGTCGAAGCTCAGCGCCATCTTGGCCAGCAGGGTGGGCGCGACCAGGCCGGGGTGGACGGCGAGCAGCGGCTTGAAGCCGGTGCTGGTCGCGGCGGCCAGCGCGCTGCCGAGCGTCCAGACGTCGTACAGGTCGGTGGCGAGCAGGGCGCCGGTGTAGCCCAGGCGGTCGACGGTGCCGGCGAGCTGCTGGAGGTAGCCGAGGTCGACCGGGCGGCGGCCGGCCGGCTCCCAGGGGTAGTGGCCCTCGCGCGGGATGATGTACCAGAGGACTTCGGAGGCCATCGGTCAGACCGCCTTCGCCAGCGCGGCGGCCACGGGAGCCTCCAGGGCCGGGAGATGGGCGTCCGCGACGGTGATCGTCCGGTCGATGAATCCGACGCCGTGGAAGATGTCGGCCGCCTCCTGCTGCTCGGCGACGAACGCGGCGGTGGCCGGCTCCAGACGCCACGGCAGGGCGGTGAGGGCGGCCTGCCAGTCCTCCGCGCTGCCCCCGAGGTCGGCGGCGGCGATCGCGGCCGCCTCCGCCGGGTTGGCCGCCACCCAGGCGTCGGCGCGGGCCAGGGCGGCCGTGATCGCGGCGACCACCTCGGGGCGGCCCTCGGCGAAGTCGCGGCGGGCGAAGAACACCGAGCGGTCGGTGATCACGTCGCCGGTGCGGACCAGGACGCGGAACTCGCCGGTCCGCAGCGCGGCGGCCAGCTCGGCGCCCTGGGCGATCCAGCCGGCGATCTCGCCGGCCCGCAGCTGCGCGGCCGGGTCGGAGCCGGCGGCCGGGCGGACCGGCCGGACGTCCTCGGCGTAGGAGAGGCCCTCGGCGTGCAGCGCCTTGGCGAGCAGGTGGGTCTGCCAGGAGCCGATGCCGAGGACGACGGTGCCGCCCTTGAGCCCGCTGACGCCGGTGACCGGGCCGTCGGCGAGGACGAGCAGGGCGCCGTGGTCGGGGCGGGGCGCCGAGACCGCCGTGTAGACCAGGTCGTGGCCGGCTGCCTGGGCGGTGACCGGCGGGGTGGAGCCGGTGCCGCCGAGGTCGATGGTGCCCTCCGCGAGCAGGGCGCCGGTGCGGGTGCCGTCCGTGTAGTGGTGGAAGACGCCGCTCTCGCCGAGCGGGGCCAGCTCCTCGGCGAGGAGGTCCAGGCGGGAGAGGTAGTAGAGGGACGGGTTGCTGCTGTGGACACCGATGGTGACGGTCATGGGGATCGCTCCGGCTTCTGTACGGGGGGCGGGGGTTCGACGGGGGCGGGGTACGGGCCGGGACGGCGGCCGGCCCGGACGGCGGCGGGCTCAGACGCTCGCGGGCTCGGGCAGCGGGACGCCGAGGTCCGCGAGCAGCCGGCGGCGCAGTGCGGCGAACGCCGGGTCGGCGGAGTCCCGTGGGCGGGCCACCTCGACCCTCTCGTCGGTGACGAGCGCGCCGTCGCGGAGCACCGCGACCCGGTCGGCCAGCCGGATCGCCTCCTCCACGTCGTGGGTGACCAGCAGCACCGCCGGGCGGTGCTTGCGGACCAGTTCGCCGACCAGGTCCTGCATCTTCAGCCGGGTCAGCGCGTCCAGGGCCGCGAACGGCTCGTCCAGCAGGAGCAGTTGCGGTTCGCGGACGAGTGCCCGGGCCAGCGCGACCCGCTGCGCCTCGCCGCCGGAGAGGGTGGCCGGCCAGGCGTCGGCGTGCCGCTCCAGCCCGACCTCGGCCAGCGCCCGCACCCCGGTCTCCCGGGAGGCGGCGCCGCGCGGCAGGCCGATCGTGACGTTGGCGAGCACCCGCTGGGAGGGCACCAGGCGCGGCTCCTGGAAGACCACCGTGCGGACCGGCGGGACGAGCACGGTGCCGGCGTCGGCCCGGTCCAGCGCGCCGAGGATCCGCAGCAGGGTGGTCTTGCCCGTGCCGCTCGCGCCGAGCAGGGCGACGAACTCGCCGCGGGCGATGTCCAGGTCGACACCGTCCAGGACGTGCCGGGTGCCGAAGGTGCGGCGCAGGCCGCGCAGGTGGACGGCCGGGGTGGCGCCGGGGTCGGGGGCGGTCGGACGGCTCATCGGGTCGCTCCTTGCGCCCGCCAGGGCATCAGCACCCGCTCCAGCACCCGGACGACACCGTCGGCCAGCAGGCCGAGCACGCCGTAGATCAGGATGCAGACCGCGAGGATGTCGGTACGGGAGAAGTTCTGGGCCTGCGCCATCAGATAGCCGATGCCCTCGGTGGAGTTGATCTCCTCGGCGGCGATCAGCGCGATCACGCTGAGCGTCATGGACAGCCGCAGACCGGACAGCAGGGCGGGCAGCGCGCCCGGGAGGACCACCGTCCGCACGATCGCCCAGCGGCCGAGACCGAAGCTGCGGACCGCCTCGATCAGCTTGCGGTCGGTGTTGCGCACGCCGCCGGAGGTGGAGACGTACATCGGGAAGCTGGTGGCGACCGCGATCAGGGCGATCTTCGCGGTCTCGGTGATGCCGAACCAGACCATGAACAGCGGGACCAGCGCCAGGAAGGGCACCGTCCGCAGCACCTGGACGGCCGAGTCGAGCAGTTCCTCGCCCAGCCGGAAGAAGCCGGTGACGACCCCCAGCACCAGGCCGGCGCCGGCGCCGAACAGCAGGCCGAGACCGGCCCGGGTGAGGGAGACCCCGAGCGCGTCGGTGAGCTGGCCGTTGCGCCAGATCTCGTCCAGCGCCTCGACCACCTGGCCGGGCGAGGCCAGTACGTCCTGGGTGAGGGCGCCGGTGGCGGAGGCCAGGGCCCAGGTGCCGAGCAGGGCGAGCGGGCCCAGGGTGCGCAGGACCAGGGCGAGGTGCCGGGGGCGGGGCGCGGGCAGTCTGGTGCGGGGGGCGACCAGGCCGGCGGCCAGCGCGGCCGCGGTGTCGGGGGCGGTGTCGGGGGCGGTCACGGTGGTCCGCGCGGGGGCGGCGGCGGGGGCGGTCACTTGCCGCCGCCGGGGAGCTTGCCGACGTCGAGCACGTACGGCTTCACGTCGATCAGCGACTTGGTGACCTTCTGGTCCGCGAAGAACTGCGCGACGGTGCCGAACCGGACCAGGTCGGCGTCGGTGATCACGTCGGCGGTGGCCCCCGCCTTGGTGACGTTGACGGCGACCTCCCGCTCGGCCGGGGTCACGGCGGTCGGGCCGGAGTCGGTGACCACGTTGAGGTAGGCGGCCGGGTCGGCCTTCTCCTTCAGGCCGTTCTCGTGCAGGTAGCCGTAGAAGGCGCCGACCACGGCCGGGTACTTGTCGGCGAAGCCGTTGCGGACCGCCCAGACCGCGTAGTTGTCCGAGCCGACCTCCTGGCCGTTGACCAGGAAGTGCGCGCCGGCGTTGGCGATCTCGGGGGTGGAGAAGGTGTTCCAGGTCGCCCAGGCGTCCACCTGGCCGGAGTTGAACACCCCGGCCGTCTGATCGGCGCGCAGGTAGACCCGCTCCACCTTGTCCGCCGGGATGCCGTTCTTCTCCAGGGCCTTCAGCAGCAGGTACTCGCTGGTGCCGCCCTGCGAGACGGCGACCTTCTTGCCGGCCAGGTCCTGCACGCTCTTGATCGGCGAACCGTTCTTCACCAGGATCCCCTCGCCGACCGCGTCGGGAGCGGTCTGGGCGAACAGCTTGAACCCGGGCTTCTGGCCGAGCGCGGCCACCGCGGAGGTGATCGAGCCCTGGGCGATGTCGAGCTGGTCGGCGGAGAGCGCCTGGGCGGCGGGCGCGAACGGGCCCGCACTGCCGGTCCAGGCGACCTTGGCATGGACGGCGGCCAGGGCTCTGTCCAGCGAGCCGTCCTTCTTGCCGAGGGCGAGGAAGCCGGAGTTGCCCGGGTCGGGCAGCCGCAGCACCACGTCGGCGGGGGCGTTGCCGTCGGCCGAGGCCTTGGTGCTCCCGGCGGAGGAGCCGCAGGCGGCGAGCGGGGCGACGGCCAAGAGGACGGTGGCGGCGAGGACGGGACGGGGGGTCTTCATGGTGCGGTTCTCCTGATCGGACGTCAGACTGCGGCGGAGCGGCGGCGGTCGCGCAGGGCGCGGGCCGCGCGGAGGGGTTCGGGGTCGGTCCAGGCGCGGATGTCGACGGGGGCGTCGAGGAAGCCCTGGCCGTGCAGGAAGCGCTCCTGCTGGGCGAGCAGGCCGAGCCGCTCCTCGGAGAGGTCGAGGTGCAGGGTGCGGTGGCTGCCCTCGGCGTAGGCGCCGGCCACCCCCTCGGCCCCGGCGCCGGTCTCGGCCCGGAGGATCCGGGCCACCTCGGCGGGGCTCTCGGCGGCCCAGTCGGCGGCTTCGAGCAGCACCGCGAGGAAGCGCACGACCAGGTCGGGGTGTTCGTCGAGCAGCCGCTGGTGGACGGTGACGGGCCGCGGGGTGCCGTTGTTGACCCGGGCCCGCCGGTCGGGCGCGGCGTCCAGCTCGACCGCCACCTCGGCGCCGATCCGGCGGGCCGCCTCGACCGCGAGGGCGCCCTTCACGTACACGGCGTCCACCGTTCCGGCCCGCAGCGCGGCGAGTTCGGCCGACCACTGCCCACCGGCCTCGCCGGCGGGGACCTCCACCAGGGTGGCGTCGTCAAGGGTGAGCCCGGCGAGCGAGAGGGCGCCGGCGAAGCCGGCCAGTGCCATCGCCCGCCAGAAGTCGATGCCTATCCCATGGTGTGGGACGGCGAGCCGCAGTCCGCGCAGCCCGGCGGGGCCGCCGACGCCGCTGCCGGCCCGGACCAGCACGACCTGGCGCTCCTCGATCCAGGTCAGGCCGATCAGCCTGGTCCGCTCGCCCCGTGAACGGGCCCACAGCGCGGGGACGTTGCCGCCCTCGCGGAACAGGCCGGTGAGGGCGTGGGTGAAGTGGTGGTCCGCGGCGACCTCCGGCGGGGCGTCCTGCAGCGAGCGGACCGCGATGCCGTCGGCGGCGAACTCCGCGGCCAGCCGGCCCTGGTCGGCGGCGATTCCGGTGGCGGTGGGGACGGGGCAGCGGGTGAACCAGAGGGTGTCCGGGGCGGGGCTGGGCACGGTGGTGCCTTCCTGGGCTGGAGGGGGTGCGCGGCCGCCGCGGCACGACCCGGCGCGGCGGGACGGGCGGGCGTGACGGGGCGCGTGGCAGCGGCGGACTGCGCCGCGGTGAAAGGTGGTTGTCAGAGACAACAGGTACGGCGGACGCGGGTCGCGGGGAGGGCGCTGCACCGGTGGGTCGTCACGGCGCTGCTCCTTCCTGCTCGGGCGTCGGGGGCCGCAGCGGCAGGTCCCGCTGCGGTGCCGCTGCGGTGCGTCCGCCGCGGTGTGCCCTGAGCGTTCCACGCCGGACGAGCGGGAAGCAAGCTTTTCCACATGGTGGGATCACTTGTTCATGAAAGCCACGTCATTGCAATGCCGGCGACACAATTCCGCAGGACCGCCTGTCATAGTCTGGGACCGTCAGCCCATCCGGCATCAACTCCGGTACCCCGAAGGGGTCCCGGCACAGAACGCGAGGTGTCATGGCCGAGGCGGTCAGCGTCCAGAGTCCTCCCACGGGCGCGCAGGCCGTGCAGCGCGCACTCGGACTGCTGCACTGTTTCCACGACAACGGCCCCGACCTCAGCGCCTCCGACCTGGCCCGCCGCACGGGCTTGTCGGTCTCCACCGCGCACCGCCTGGCCCGCACCCTGGTCGCCGCCGGGTTCCTCGACCAGGACGAGCAGACCGCCCGCTACCGGCTCGGCCCCGCCGTCGCCGAACTGGGCCAACTCAGCTTCCACCAGCGGGGCCTGCACCTGGCCGGCCCCGAGCTGGACCTGCTGGCCCGGCGCACCGGCGCCACCGCCGACCTGGCGATCCGCAGCGGCCCGCACGCGGTGATCCTGGTCGGTGCCTCCGTCCGGCCGGACACCGGCCTCGGCCTGCGCCGCCCGCTGCACTCCACGGCGCTCGGCAAGGTCCTGCTGGCCTGGCCGCGCCCGGGCGAGGCGGACGCCGGCGTGCTGGGCCCGCTGGAGCCGTTCACCGACCGGACCATCACCGAACCGGAGCTGCTGCTGCGGGAGTTGGAGCACGTGCGGGAGAGCGGCCACGCGCTCAACGACGGCGAGTCCGCCGCCGGGGTGCGGACGGTCGCCGTACCGGTGCTGGACCGCTCCGGCCACGCGCGGTTCGCGCTGGCCGTGCGTTCGACCCCCGAGCGGCTCACCGACGACCGGCTGCCCTGGTTCCTCGGCCACGCCAGGACCTGCGCGAGCGCGCTCTCCGTCCTCCTGCTGCCCCCGGACCAGCGAGCGGGTTGACCCCACCCCCGGAGGGGCGGGGCCAACCCGCTCGCGGTCGCGGAACTACGCCGCCGGCGTGTACTTGTAGCCCACCCGGCGGACCGTCACGATGCTGTCGCGGTAGGCGGGGCCCAGCTTGCGGCGCAGCCGGGCGACGTGCACGTCCACCGTCCGGCCGTCACCGACGTGGCCGTAGCCCCAGACGGCGGAGACCAGGTGGTCGCGGGTGTGCACCCGCTGGGGGTGGTCGGTGAGGTGCGCCAGCAGCTCGAACTCCAGGTAGGTGAGGTCGAGCAGCTTGCCGTCCACGTAGGCGTTGCGGCGCTCGACGTCGACGGTGATGCCCTGCCCGGCCGGCCTGGCCGGGCGCGGCGCCTCGGCCGGCGCGGGGACGAGGGCGGCCGCCGGCGCCGGTGCGCCGGCCGGCGGCAGACCGGGGGCCTGCGCGGCCTCGGCCGGGACGAGCACCAGGTAGCCGACCATCGGGTGGCTGCCGGCCGCACCGAACTGCACGCCGTACTGGGCCAGCAGGCCCTGCGGCAGCGCGGACTGCGGGACGGTGGCGACGACCGTGGCGCCCTCGGGCAGGGCGGTCAGCAGGCCCTGCGGCGGCGGCTGCGGAACGACGTGCTGCGGGCCGTGCTGCTGGGCCGCGGCGGGGTGCCACCGCTCGGCGGCCGGGGGCTGGACGGCGCGGACCGCGCGCAGGTGCGGGGTCGCGGAGGGGACGGAGAGGGTGGCCGTGGAGGAAGAAGACATGGTGCCGCTACTTTCGCGCGTGACTGACGGTGGGATGTCGTCTGCGCGTCGACCGGGGCGTGCTGCCTGGCTGGACCTGAGGTCAGCGGGCGGAGAGCCGGGACGCGCTGGGCGAGCCCGGACACGTCTGGTCGAACAGGTGCGGCTGCCGGGACGGCCAGAACGGCTCAAGGTCGAAGCGACCTCGGCTGCTGTCCACGACGGAGTTCATGCCCCTATTCAACCAGATGAACGGACGATTGCGCCGCACCGGTACCGACGGACCCTCCGTCCCGGTCTCCGGGCCGTCCGTCGGGCCCATCGTCGAGACGGTCACCGGGCGCTCCCCGCAAGGCTGTTCACGTCCAGCAGATGGGAGCGGACGTCGACCACCGAGGGGGTGACGTGCTGCGCCGCGAAGAGCTGCGCGACCCTCTCCAGCCGGACGGCGTCCGCCTCCTGGATGGGCCCGAGCGGGGCGACGGCGCGGCCGACGTCGACCCGGACCTCCTTGGCCCGCCCGGACACCGCCTCGGGCCCGCTGCTGGTGAAGACGTTCAGGTAGGCGGCCGGATCCCGCTGGGCCTTGCCGTCCGCCTCGTGCAGGTAGTCGTAGAGCGCCCGGACCACCTCCGGGTGCTGCCGGGCCAGCTCGCTGCGGACCGCCCACACCCGGTAGTTGTCCGAACCGGCACCGAAGCCGCTGGCCACCAGGTAGGCGCTGGCGTGGGCGAGTTCGGTGACCACCGACTCGCCGGTGGCGGCCCAGGCGTCCACCTCGCCGATCGAGAACTGGCTGCGGGCCTGGTCCGGGCTCAGCCGCACCCGCTGCACCTGCTCGGCCGGCACCTTGTACTTGGCCAGCGCCTGGAGCAGCAGGTACTCCCCGGTGCCGCCTGCGTCGACCGCGACCTTGCGGCCGGCCAGGTCCTTCACGGACTTGATGCCCGAGTTGTTCTTCACCAGGATGCCCTCGCCGATCGGGTCGGGCTGCGCGGCGCCGAAGAGCTCGAACCCGGGCTTCCCGGCGAGCGGGAGCAGCCCGGTGCTGATGCTGCCCTGCGCGGCGTCCAGCCGGCCGGAGTTGAGCGCGTCGGCGGCCTCGGCGAAGCCGGCCGGCGCGGCGCTCCAGGCGACCTTGGCGTGCACGGCGGCCAGTGCCCGGTCGAGCGAGCCGTCCTTCTTGGCGACGGCCAGTACCCCGGAGTTGCCGGGCTCAGGGAGGCGCAGTTCGACGGCGGAGCCGGCGGCGGTCGCCGGGCCCGCCTCGGCGTTGCCGCCGCAGGCGGTGGCGGCCAGCAGGGCGGTGGCGGCCAGGACGGGACGGGCGAACTTCACAGGGGTCTCCGCGGGAACCGGGGCGACGGCGGGCACGGCCGGGCGGCGGCCCGCGCAGGGGGGGAGCCGCTCCTCGGACCGGGCGCACCGGCACGGGCGTGGAAGGATGTCGACTGATCGTCAGGAGGCGGCACGCGCCGGGATCCGGGCGTGACCGGGCGCCGGAGCCCCGGCGGCGAAGGCCGCTCGGGTCCGCTCCGGGCGGGACGAGAGGTGGTTACAGACAGCAGGCGCTGCAGATCAGCGCGAGGTCGATGTACCGGCGGACGGTCAGCGCGGGGGTGACCGGGGCGGACACGGTCGGACGGGAGCGCTGTACGGTCATCGTGCTGCCCTCCCCCGAGTCGCCGGCCGGGCGCCGTCGCGGCGCCGGGCGGGCCCCGCCGCACGCACCGCGGGCGGAACCTTCCGTACAGAGCCTTCCACGCGGGGGCCCGGCAGGGCAACCCGCCGGGCCCCGGGGTCCGTCATCCGGACGGGACGAGCGCCTCGCCGTCCGTCATCCGGACGGGACGACCGCCCCGGCGCGCCGGTCGGCGGCGTGCTCGACCAGGGCGATCAGCAGCTTCTTGCCGTCCTCGCGGCTGCGCGCGTCGCAGAGCAGCACCGGTACGCCCGGGTCGAGGTCGAGCGCCGCCCGGACGTCCTCGGGGGCGAAGACCTCGGTGCCCTCGAAGCAGTTGACGGCGACCAGGAAGGGGATGCCACGCTGCTCGAAGAAGTCCACCGAGGGGAAGCAGTCGGCCAGCCGGCGGGTGTCGGCGAGCACCACCGCGCCGAGCGCGCCCCGGGCGAGCTCGTCCCAGACGAACCAGAACCGGTCCTGGCCCGGGGTGCCGAACAGGTAGAGCGCCAGGCCCTCGCGCAGGTCGATCCGGCCGAAGTCCATCGCCACCGTGGTGGTCCGCTTCGCCTCGACCCCCGAGGTGTCGTCGATGGGCCGGCTGAGTTCGCTGATCTGCTCCTCGGTGCGCAGCGGGCGGATCTGGCTGACCGCCCCGACCAGGGTGGTCTTGCCCGCGCCGAAGCCCCCCGCGACCAGGATCTTGAGGGCGACGGCCGGGCCGCCGGGCCACTGCCCTCGGGAGGTGGCGGGGTCAGAGCGCACGGAGTCCATTGATCACATCTCGGAGCAGGCGCTCGTCCGGCAGTTGGGCGAGCGGGACGGGACGGGTGACGGTGATCAGCTCGGCGTCGTACAGGTCGCCGAGCAGCACCCGCACCACGCTGACCGGCAGGTCGGTGTACGAGCCCAGTTCGGCGACGGTGAGCGGCTCGCGCCGGCACCAGGTGAGAATGGAGCGGTGCTCCAGGTCGAGGGCGGCCTCGTCCTCGCCGTCGGCGTCCTCGGCCCGGTCGGTGGCGGCGATCATCGAGATCAGGTCGAAGAGACCCTCCTCGGTGGGCCGGGCCCGTCCCTTGGTCATCGAGAAGAGCCGGACCATCGGCCCGGCGTCGTCGTCGTACCACTGCACGTCCGCGGCCGGGCGCGGCGCGGTCGCGTCCTCCTCGGGCTCCTGGCCCGTCCCCTCGGTCATCGCTTCGGTCATCTCCCGGGCGGCGCGGTACGGGGCTCGGCGGCCAGGTGCTCGCCGACCCGCTTGACCAGCAGGGCCATCTCGTAGGCGATCAGGCCGATGTCGGCCTCGGCCTCGCTGAGCACGGCGAGGCAGCTGCCGTCGCCGGCGGCGGTGATGAAGAGGAAGGCCTCGTCGAGCTCGACCATGGTCTGGCGGACCCCGCCGACCTGGAAGTGCCGGCCGGCGCCCTTCGCCAGGCTGTGGAAGCCCGCGGCGACCGCGGCCAGGTGCTCGGCGTCCTCGCGGCCGAGACCGCTGGAGGCGCCGGTGGCCAGGCCGTCGCTGGAGAGGATCACGCCGTGCCGCAGGGCCGCGACCCGTCCCACGAGGTCGTCCAGGAGCCAGTTGAGGTCCCCGGACGGCTGCGTCGTACTGGTCATGAATCAGTTCCTTCCGCTGGAGCGGGTGGTGCGGATGATGCGGATGGTGATGGTGAGGGCGAGGGTGAAGCGGGTGGTGCAGAAGCCACGGGCGGGACGGGCGAAGCGGGGACTCCCGGGCGTCGCCCGGTGAGGGCCGCCGGGCCGGCCGGAGCGGCGGGCAGCGCCGCCGGACGGTGGCCCGGGGTGAGGGCCCGGCGGTTCGACCCGGCCCAGGGGTCGAAGAGCGCGGGACTCGCCGGCGAGGGCGCCACCGGGGCCGGCGGCGCGGCGGGGGACGGCACCGCGGTCAGCGACCCGGGCCTGGCCCGGTCGCCCCGGCCACGGGTGAACCCGCGCTGGAAGGAGGCGAAGGTGGCCCGGGCCTCCTCGGGCGAACGCTCGCGGGCGGGCTCGGCCGGCGCGGCACCGGGCGCGGCCGCGGCCCGGGCCTGGGCGGCCTCCTTCAGCTGCGGGGCCAGGTTCGCCTGACGGACCCGCCGGGGCAGCAGCCCGCCGCCCGGCAGCGGGCTCCCGGGCAGTACGGCGCCCTGCTGTCCGGCGCCCGGCGTTCCGGCCGCGGGCGCCGATGGTGCCGGCCCGCTCTCCGGGTCCGAGCCCTGCGGGCCCTCGTCGCGCCGGTGCCGGCCGCGGCCCGTGCCGTCGGCGGCGGGCGCGGGCACCAGGACGGGACCCCCGGCGCGGCGGCGCGGCAGGCCGCCCGGCTCACGGGCGGGCTCGGCCACCGACGGGCGGGGGCCGCCCCGGCGCCCGGCGAGCTCGTCGGGCTCCTCGGCGGGGGAGTCCGGGCCGGCGTGGCGCCCGTGCGGGCCGGTCTCGGCCAGGGCGGGCACCGCGACCAGTTCGCGCTGGCCGCGCCGGGCACCGGCGGCGGGCGCGGTCCTGGCCTGGACGGGCGCGGGGGCCGCCGGCTGCTCCGACATCACGTCCGGCGCCTCGGCCAGCAGTTCGCGCGGGATCAGCACCACGGCCGTGGTGCCGCCGTACGGCGAGGGCCGCAGGTGCACCCGGATGCCGTGCCGGCGAGCCAGCCGGCTGACCACGAAGAGGCCCAGCCGGTCGGTGTCCGCGAGGTCGAACTCCTGCTCCACGGAGAGCCGCTGGTTGATGTCGGCGAGGGCCTGGCTGCTGAGGCCGAGGCCGCGGTCGTCGATCTCCAGCGCGAAGCCGTGGGCGACCACCTCGCCCTGCACCGTGACCTGGGTCTGCGGCGGCGAGAACACCGCCGCGTTCTCGACCAGTTCGGCGATCAGGTGGGTGACGTCGGCGACAGCGCTGCCGAGCAGCCCGGTGCCCGGGAACGGCCGGACGATCACCCGGGCGTAGTCCTCGACCTCGCCGACGGCGGCGCGGACCACGTCGACCATCCGGACCGGCTTGCGCCAGGCACGGCCCGGCGAGCCGCCGGAGAGGATGATCAGGCCCTCGGCGTGCCGGCGCATGCGGGTGGTGAGGTGGTCGAGGCGGAAGAGGTCCTCCAGCTCGGCCGGGTCCTCGGTGCGGCGCTCCATGGTGTCCAGGAGGGTGAGCTGGCGGTGCAGCAGCACCTGGCTGCGGCGGGCCAGGTTCACGAAGACCGCGGAGACGCCGCGGCGCAGTTCGGCCTGCTCGACGGCCGCTTCGACGGCGGCCCGCTGCACGGCGTTGATCGCCCGGCCGACCTGGCCGGCCTCGGCCGGGCCGAACTGCAGCTCGGGGGTCTCGGCGGCGATGTCGACGGGCTCGCCGCGGCGCAGCCGCAGCATCACCGAGGGCAGCCGGTTGGCGGCCAGCTCCTGGGCGGCGTTGCGCAGGCCGATCATCTCCCGGGCCATGCCGCGGCCGATCCGGTAGGAGATCACGATGGAGAGCACGATCGCGGCCAGGCCGATCGCGCCTGCGATGCCGCCCCGCCAGAGCAGGCCCATGGCGTAGGAGTCGGCGCGGGCGTCGATGCCGCCCGCCAGCCGGGCGTTGATCGCGTCGAGGTCGCCCAGGGCGCGGTCGGCGACGGCGTGCCAGTCGTCCCCGTTGATGGCATCGGCGACCCGGTCGTAGCCGGCGGCGTTGGTGAAGTCCCGTTCGGCGCGCTCCAGCGCGGACCAGTTCTCGCCGGTGCGCAGGGCCAGGTAGTCGGTGCGGTCGGCGGTCTCCAGCTCGGCGATGTAGACGGTGAACAGGGCCCGCTGGTTGTGCAGGGCGTCCAGCGCCGCCTGGTACTGCTGCGGGCTGATCTTCGCGGTGGAGGCGCTCAGGCCGCCCATCGCCGCGTCCTCCTGCGCGAGGTACTCGCGGGCCCGGACCAGCTCGATCAGGATGGTGCCCTGGCGGGGCAGCTGACCGCTCTGCCGGCTGACGAAGGCCGACCGGAAGGCGAAAGTGGGTTTGATCAGGTCGCTGTACTGGTCGAGGATGTACGTCCAGCTGACCATCGAGCGCTCGATGTGGTCGCGGACCGCGACCACCTGGTCGTAGCTCGCCAGGACTTCGCGGAAGCGGGCCTGCTGGGTCGCGTCCAGCTTGCGGGCCTCGGCGGTGCCGACCTTGGCGCGCAGCGCCTGGGCCTCCCGGTCGGTGGTGGCGCGGGCCTTGTCGAAGGCCTCGGCGGCCGGTTGCGAGCGCGGGTCGGCGAGCTTCTGGACGGCGGTGCGGCGCTCGTTCTGGAGGTCGTGCGCGTACTGGTCCACCGTGACGCCGAAGCTGCGGTAGCTGCTGCTGACCTCGAACTGGGTCCACACGTCGCCGGTGGTGACCAGGGTCGCGTAGACCCACAGGGCCGTGAGCGCGACGATGGGCACCATGAGCAGCGCGATGACCTTCGCGCGGATCGAGCTGCTGCGCAGACGCATGGGGTCCTCGGTCGGGAAATGCCAGGCGCGGACAAGGATCGGTTTCGGGCAGGCAGGGCCGCCGGAGGACCCGGCCGCGGGATTTGCGAGAGCCTACTACGCCCTGACCATTCGTTCGAGGGTCGAACCGGTCGTTGACAGGCGGTTGTCCGTATGATCCGCTAAGTCCGTTTGGCGCGCCCGGTCGCCGCCCGTACAGGCACTTTCCTCACCGGTAGGTGCCGATCTCGTCCCATGACCGCTACAGCCCTGGGCAGTGACACGGCAATCCGATACCTTCGCTCCCACCTGCCCGTCCCACAGCGCCGCCGCACCGGACGCCCGCTCGGGCCCCGGCAGGCGCAGCCGTCACGGAAATCGGGGGGAACGTGCGCGAGTCCACCAGCACCGCCGCGCCCGCCACCGCCTCCGGCGGACTCGCCGACTCGCTCTACGACACCGCCGAACGCACCCCCGCACTGATCCAGCTGGCCCGCCGCCCGGCCGGCTCCGAGCAGTGGCACGAGGTGACCGCCGCCGACTTCCGGGACCAGGTGCTCGCCCTCGCCAAGGGCCTGCTCACCCGCGGCGTGCGGTACGGCGACCGGGTCGCCCTGATGTCCCGCACCCGCTACGAGTGGACCCTGTTCGACTACGCGCTCTGGTCCGTCGGCGCGATCTCCGTCCCGGTCTACCCCACCTCGGCCGCCGAGCAGGTCCGCTGGATCCTCGCCGAGACGCAGGCGGTGGCCTGCGTGGTCGAGGACGAGGACCACGCGATGACCGTCGGCGCGGTCTGCGACGCGCTGCCCGACCTGAACGGGATCTGGCAGCTCGACCAGGACTGCGTCCGGGCCATCACCGAGGACGGCCGGGGCGTGCCCGACTCGCTGGTGCACCGCCAGCGCCTCGGCGTCACCCCCGACACCATCGCCACCGTCATCTACACCTCGGGCACCACCGGCCGCCCCAAGGGCTGCCTGCTCACCCACGGCAACCTGGCCGTCGAGGCGGACACCCTGCTCGACGGCTGGCACGAGGTCTTCCAGGACTCCGGCTCCGAGCCGCCGTCCACCCTGCTCTTCCTGCCGATGGCCCATGTGTACGGGCGGGTCGCGCAGATCGCTGCCGTCCGCGGCGGCATCCGGCTCGGGCACCTGGCGGAGATCAGCACCGACGCCCTGCTCCCCGCGCTGGCGGGCTACCGGCCCAGCGTGCTGATCGCCGTGCCCTACATGCTGGAGAAGATCTACCAGCAGGCCCGGCGGGCGGCCGAGGAGGCCGGGCGGGCCGAACTCTTCGAGCAGGCCGCCCGGGTGGCCGTCGAGTGGGCCGCTGCCCGGGAGCAGAAGGCGCTCGGGCACGGGCCCGGCCCGGGCCCCCGGCTGCGGCTGCGGCACGCCGCCTACGACCGGACGGTCTACCAGCGGCTGCGGGCGGTGCTCGGCGGCCGGGTCCGCAACCTGATGTCCGGCGGGTCCACCCTCAGCCGGGACCTCGGGCTGTTCTTCGCCGGCGCCGGGATGACCCTCTACGAGGGCTACGGCCTGACCGAGACCTCGGCGGCGGTCACCGCCAACCCGCCCGGCCGGGCCAAGTTCGGCACGGTCGGGCTCCCGCTGCCGGGCGCCGCGGTGTCGATCGCCGACGACGGCGAGGTGTGGGTGCGCGGCCCGATGGTCTTCGGCGGCTACCTCAACCACCCGCGATGTACCGCCGAGGCGCTCTACGACGGCTGGCTGGCCACCGGGGACCTCGGCCACCTCGACGAGGACGGCTACCTCAGCATCGTCGGCCGCAAGAAGGACCTGATCGTCACCAGCAGCGGCAAGAACCTCGCCCCGAGCAGCCTGGAGGAGCGCGTCCAGGCCCACCCGCTGGTCTCCCAGTGCCTGGTGGTCGGCGACGACCGCCCGTACGTCGCGGCGCTGATCACCCTGGACGGCCCGGCCCTGGCGCACTGGCTGAAGACCCACGGCCGCGAGCAGCTGGACGAGTGGGGCGTGCTCGCCGACGAGGAGCTGCACGCCGAGATCCAGCGGGCCGTGGCCGCCGCCAACACCGCCGTCTCGCGCGCCGAGTCGATCCGCGCCTTCCGGCTGCTCCCCCATGAGTTCAGCCTGGAGCTGGGCCTGATGACCCCTTCGCTGAAGCTGCGCCGGGCGGCGATCACCGAGCGGTACGCGGAGGACATCGAGGAGCTGTACTCGCCCTGACCGGCCGGCCCGGCGAGCGGCTCCCGGGGGCGGCCCCCGGAACGGGGGCGTCCCGTCCGCCGACCGCGCACGGTCGGCGGCCCGGCGGGGAGGCGGTCAGTCAGGCCGGCGGGCGGCGCCCGGGCCGGTGCGGCGGCCGCGCGGGGCACGGCGGCGGTGCTCCCCGCGCAGGACCAGGGCGGGCCCCTCCTCCCCGTACGCGCCGCAGGCCGTGGCGGACCACGGCGACCACTGCTGCGGGACGGTGTAGTACGGCACCAGCACCCCCGGCGAGCGGCGCCCGGTGGCGCCGGCCGGGAGCAGCGCGGGCAGGACGTCGGGGAGTTGCCCGGCCAGGATGGCCCGGCGGCAGGCGGCGCAGGCGGGCCTGCGGTCGGCCGCCGCCTCCAGGGCCCCCAGCCGGGGGCGCCGGCGCGCCCGGTTCGACTGCTTGGGCGGGGCGGGCGGCACGGCGCCGTGCAGGGGGTTGTAGAAGCAGCGCAGCACCGGCGGGCCGGGCCGGCGGCCGGCGTGCGCGGCATGGGCGGCGGCGAGCCGCTCCACCGCGCGCTCGGCCAGTACCACCGCCGCCGTCAGGTCGGGCAGGTCCCCCGCCTCGTCCAGCAGCTTCCCGGCGGCCTGGTAGGCGTCCAGCGCCCAGAGGTACTCCCGCCGGGCCGCGCCCTCCTCCGGCGGCAGGTCCAGCTCGGCGGCCCGGAAGACCTCGCCCGCCGTCGCGACCCGCTCGGCGGCGAACCCCGCCAGCCGCTCGCGCAGCACCTCCCACTCGCGGAGCACCAGCTCCTGCCGCTCCTTGGGGACACGCCCGCCGCGCGCCGGGCGCGGGTCCGCCCGGCCGCTCAGCAGGCCGATGAACCACCAGCGGCGGAACACCTTGACCTCCTACGGGACGACGTCCCCTCATTCTCCGCCCCCGGAGCGGCCGGTGGAAGCACCGGGCACCCGTTGATCCGTCCGGGCAGGCGACGGGGCGGCACCGACCGGCCTTCCCGCGGCCCTGCCCTCGGGCTACCCGCGGGTCGCTGTCACGCCCTGCGTCCGGCTCTTGACGGACCGTCTGGTCCAGTCCATTGTTTGCCACGGCCTGAGTGCGGCACGCCACGGCTCCCACCCCTCGGGGAGCGTCCCCCTGTTACGCGCGCCGCTGAACGGCGCATCCCCCACACAGGAGAACTCCGGTGTCCAGACCCCTGCGTCGTCTCGCGGCGTGCGCCGCGAGCGCGGCCCTCGCCGCCCTCGGACTCGCCGTGCCCACCGCCCAGGCCTCGGCCGAGCCCGCCCCCACCGTCAACCTGGCCACCAACCCGGGATTCGAGATCCCGGCCCTCCCGCTCGCCGACTGGGGCGCGATCCCCGGCTGGAGCTGCGGCGCCGGCGAGGCCGCCGTCACCACCGGCCAGGCGCACACCGGTGACTCCGCGCTGTCCGTCACCCCGGCCACCGGCGACTCCACCGGCGAGTGCGCCCAGACCGTCGCGGTGCTCCCCGGCACCACGTACACGGTCTCCGCCTGGGTCCGCGGCGCGTACGTGTTCCTCGGGGCGACCGGTACCGGCCACGACGTGGCGCCGTCCTGGGTCGAGAACACCGGCGGCCAGTGGCAGCGGCTGACCACCGGCTTCACCACCGGCGCGGGTGTCACCTCCGTCCGGCTCTACCTGCACGGCTGGTACGGCCAGGGGCCGTTCGGGGCGGACGACGTGCGCGTCGACGGTCCTGCCCCCGCGCCGGCCTGGGCCACCTGGAACGTCCCGACCACCGACGACGTGGTCTTCTTCACCATCGACGACGGCTGGCAGCGCACCCCGGAGGCGGAACAGTTCATCGCCGCCAACAAGCTGCCGATCACGGCCTTCCCGCTGCCGATGCCGTCCGGCTTCGAGCCTGACTTCTTCAAGCGGGTGACCTCCGTGCCCGGCTCCTCGGTGCAGAACCACAGCGTCTCGCACCGGGACCTCAGCACCCTCCCGCTCGCCGAGCAGCAGGCCGAGATCTGCGACGCCCGGGACGCGGCCGCCCGCGTCTACGGGACGCCCACCACGGTGTTCCGCCCGCCGTACCTCGCCTGGAACGCCGACACCCTGCAGGCCGCCGCCAACTGCGGCATCCGCACCGTCGTGACGGCGACCGCGGACTTCAGCTGGGGCGCCTCCAACGTGTGGCACGGCGGTCCGCTGCAGGCCGGCGACGTGGTGCTGATGCATTTCACCGACACCCTCGCGGGCGACCTCCAGCGGGCCCTGACGGCGGCCCGGGACGCGGGCCTGCGGCCGGCCGGACTCACCGAGTACCTGCACTGACGGCGCGGCGGCCGCCCGCACCGGGTGGCCGCCCCGCCCGGCGCTCCGGCCCCCGCCTGCGCGTCCCCCTGGGAGGGACCGCCGACGGGGGCCGGGGCGTGTCCCGGGTGGTTCGGCCGCCGGCCGGATCACCGGCGCGGCAGTACTTCTGACGGGCCGCTCCGGTCAGGCAGCCGCGGAGAACACCGGGAGGTAGCCCCCGGACTGTCCGGCCGCCTTCGGGTGGTAGCTCTCGTCGACCGGGAGCACCGTGCTGTTCAGCCACACCGTGCCGCTCGCGCAGATCTCGTGGCCGGTGAACGCGCTCCGCACGTCGGCGTAGCTGAAGCCGGCGTTCGCCGCCCGCTTGGCGGTCACGTCGGCCAGGGTGTCCGCCGCGCCGTTGATCGCGGCCCGCTTGGTGTCCCCGATCCCGAAGATGCAGCTGCCGCCGATCTTGTAGAGGTGCGGGTAGCCGAGCACGACCACGTGCGCGTTGGGCGCCTTGGCGTGGATCTGGGCGTAGACGTTGTCGAGCTGGGCCGGCAGCGTGTTGGTCGCGTAGCTCTTGGCGGCGGCCACCGCGTTCAGGCAGGCCGTCTCGGAGTCGAGCACGCAGGTCTGCATGGTGCTCGCGAAGCCCGCATCGTTGCCGCCGATGCTGATGCTGACCAGCGTGGTGTTCGCGTCCAGGACGGACAGCTGGTTGTTCAGGACATCACCGGTTCTCGCACCCGAACAGGCGACGAAGGCGAAGGCCGAGGGCGCGTGGGCGTTCTTCCAGAGGTAGGGGTACGAGTTGGTGCTGCGCTTGCAGCTGCCGCTCTCGCTCGTGTAGCTGCCGGCCCCCACACCGGCGGAGTAGGAGTCACCGAGGGCGGCGTAGCGCACCCCCGCGGCACTGGCGGGCGAGGCGACGAAAAGGCTGGCCAGGGTGAGGAGAACCGCCATTGTGGCGACGGACATTGCACGAGCGGGGCGCATGGCACCTCCACGTGAGTGACAAGGGTCACAGTTGTGATACCAGGCGGTAGCGTGTAGAGGAAGCGCTCATGCCAAAGATATTGACGGACCGTCTTACGACGAACCGGTGAACCGGGCCCCTCCACAAGGGAACTGACCTGCTCAGGGCCGCCGTCAGCGGCGCGCCCGCCCTCGGCGCGTCGGCACGGGCCCGCACCGCGCACCGCCGGGGACGCGAACTGCCGTCCGTGGCCCGGACGGACGAACGGCGACGAGCGGGGGCGACCGGCGACGAGCGGGGGCGACCGGGGACGGGGAAGGGGCCGAGGGCTCCGGGCCGGCTCGGACTCGGGCTCGGGCCACCCGCTCGGACCGATCGAGCGCCGGTCGAGCACCGATCGGACGTCAACCGGCCCGGCGGCGGTCCACCGGCGCGACTCAGCCCCCGTGGGGGAAGACCGGTCCGCCGAGGACCGGCAGCTCCTCGATGGCCTCGTTGGCGGCCTCGGGGACACCGAGGCGCGCGACGGCCGTGGCCACCGCGGCACGCGCCTGGCGCAGACCGGCCGGGCCCCAGCCGAGCAGTTCGACCGCGAGGCCCGGCGCGACCAGCAGCCGGCGGTAGTGCCGGCCCGAGGCCGGGTCGGGGACGGTCGGCCCGACGGCGCGCAGCGCCGCCGCCATCCGGACCCGTGCGCATTCGTGCCCGCCGTTCGCGGATCCGACCCGGTCGTAGAGGTAGCCGAGGTAGTGCGGCGGCCCGATCACGGCCTGCGCCTCCTCGCCCGCCTCGCGGGCCAGCGCGGCCCCCGGGTCACCGTCGTCCTCGGGCTCCAGCGAGCCACCGGGCAGGCTGACGATGCCGTCCCGGGGGTTCACCAGCGTCAGCACCCGGCCGTCCGGCGCGAACAGCCAGCCCCAGGACTGCTTGACGGTCAGCCCCGGCGGCACCGGCTCGCCCGGCCGCCAGGGCCAGCCGGCGGGGGGCCGGCGCCGTACCCGGCCGAGCAGGTCGGCGATCTCCACGCTGTACTCGATGCGGCCCATTCGTCCCCCCTCCGGTGCCGGGGCCCGCCGGGTCCGCGGCCGTCCGCGGTCCCGGTGTGCTGCACGGGCCTGCGGAGCGGGCGGGACGGGGCCGCCGCGCGCTCCGACTGTTGATCTTCCACGAATCTTCCCCGAACAGGCGGTCGATGAACAGCCCCCGGCTCCCGCGTGGCGTACACGCCACTCCACTGCCCGGCCACCCGGGCGCCGCGTCCGGGACACCTGGGCGACCGTACGCACCGGGCGACGGCCGCCCGGAGCCTCCGGGCCCGCGCCCGGCGCAGGCGCGGGGGCAGGCCGGGGCCCCGGGACGGCCGACGACGGACGCCCCGGGTCCGGCCGGGCGGCGGCCTGCCCCGGCCGCCGGCTGCCGGCTCCGCTCGTGTCCCGTGCTCAGACCCCGGCCCCACCCGCCTCTCCGCGCCCACCCGCACCCGGGCGGGACGGCTCGCAGGCCACCGGCCGGCCGGGCAGGGCGAAGCCGGGCCGGGCGGCCACGCCCTGCGGCAGCCCGACCCCTCGGGCGGCGTCCTCCGCCAGCGCGGCGAACACCTCGGGCACCGTCATCGGCCGGAGCCGCCCCGCCGCCAGCCGCCACCCGCGGACCAGGGGCGGCCGGCCCGCCGCCGGGACGCTGTGCAGCAGCAGCTCCCCCGCGCCGTCGGCGGCGATGCCGGCCGCCAGCGTCACGCAGAACGCCTCGGCCTCCCGCCCGCCGGCGAAGAGCCGCCCGTCCTCGGCACAGACCTCGGCCGCCGCCGTCAGCTCCTCGCCGTCCTCCGGCCCGTGCGTGCGCAGGGTCAGCAGGTGGCAGCCCTCGCCGGCGCCGGCAGCCAGCGCCAGGTACAGCTCGGAGACGTGGCCCAGCACCGCCGTCAGCCTCGGCTCCGGCCGCTCGTCCTCCTCCAGCGCGGCCAGCAGCGCCGAGCAGGCGATCGAGATCCGGATCCGGGCCCGGTGGTCCTCGACCAGGGCCGGGAGCAGCTCGCCGAGGCGCTCGCCCGCGTACACGAAGGGCTCCCCCGCCAGCTCCGGGTCGGCGGCGTAGGCGACCCGGGCCGCCGGCTCCTCCGGGCCGAGGCCGAACTCCTCGCAGAAGTCCTCGAAGTCCGCCGGCTCCAGGACCCTCAGATGCACCTCCAGGCCCTGGCCGCGGAGCGCCCGCAGCTGGCTCTCGGTCCGCCGCAGGTACGCCTCGAAGGTGCCAGGGCCGAACATGCCGTACCGGCTGAGGCAGGCGAAGTCGGCGGCGTCGGCGGCCACCGCCAGGGCGACCGGCTGCGGCGGCGGACCCCCGCGCGGGCCGCCCCGGCCACGCGGGCGGGTGCCGGGGCCGCCCCCGTGACCGGATCCGGGACCGGCCGGCCGGCGACCCGTCCCCCCGCGGGCGGCCCCGGGGTACCCGGCGGGCCAGGCGCCCGTCGGAACCCCGGGCCGGTCCGGCTGCCCGCCGCGGTCCGCGGGGCGACCGGGGCCCCGGTCGGCGAGGCCCGGACCGTGTCGTCGGTCACGGCGCTCCCGCCCGTCCCGCCGGGCCCGCCCGCCCCGGGGCGCCGCGGGCGGGCGGCCGCCCCCCGGGGCGTTCCCGCCCCCGGGGTAGTGACGGGTCTCGGGGTCGTGACGGGTCTCGGAGTCGTGGGGGTCCGCGAGGCGGCGGCGGTTCCCGGGGGCGGGGAGCCGTTCCTCGGGCCCCTGGCAGGCGGACTGCCGGCGGTGGTCGGGTTGCGGGCGGTACCGGACGGGCTTGGACATGGCCCTCCCTCTGTCCTCGGGTCCACCCGGGCGGCACGCCCGGGCATGCCGCCGGAACGGGCGCGGCACGGTCGCCGGACGGCCCGGAAGGCCCGGGTGCCCGGCAGCCCAGAACATACACAGCGTCACTGACAATCCACCGAGAGCGACCACGGGCAGGGTCCGGCGGGGCCGGCGGGCGGGAGGCCGCGCCCGTTCCGCCCCGAGTTGTCGGTGCCTGCCGTTAAGGTCGTGGACCATGCGACTGCTGCATACCTCCGACTGGCACCTCGGGCGCTCCTTCCACCGGGAGAGCCTGCACGACGCCCAGCGCGCCTTCCTCGACCACCTGGTGGACGTGGTCCGGGAGGAGCGTGTCCAGGCCGTGCTGGTGGCCGGCGACGTGTACGACCGGGCGCTGCCCGGGCTGGAGGCGGTCGCCCTCTTCGACCAGGCCCTGCACCGCCTCGCCGGGCTCGGCGTGCCCACCGTCTTCATCAGCGGCAACCACGACTCGGCCCGGCGGCTCGGCGTCGGCGCCGGCCTGATCGACCGGGCCGGCATCCACCTGCGGACCGACCCGGCCGGCTGCGGCACGCCGGTCCTGCTGGCCGACGAGCACGGCCCGGTGGCCGTGTACGGGCTGCCGTACCTGGAGCCGGCACTGGTCCGCGAGAGCTTCGGGCTGGAGCGCGGGGGCCACGCGGCCGTCCTCGGCGCCGCGATGGAGCAGGTCCGGGCGGACCTGGCCGGCCGGCCGGCGGGCACCCGCGCGGTGGTGCTGGCGCACGCCTTCGTGACCGGCGGGGCGCCCAGCGACAGCGAGCGCGACATCGCCGTCGGCGGGGTGGCGAACGTCCCGCTGACGGTGTTCGACGGCGTGCACTACGCCGCCCTGGGCCACCTGCACGGCTGCCAGACCCTGGCCCCGCACGTGCGCTACAGCGGCTCCCCGCTCGCCTACTCGTTCTCCGAGGTGGACCACCGCAAGTCGATGTGGCTGGTGGACCTGGCGGCGGACGGCTCGGTGACCGCCGAGCGCGCGTACACGCCCGTCCCCCGGGAGCTGGCCTGCCTGCGCGGGCGGCTGGAGGACCTGCTGGCCGACCCGCGCCACACCAGGCACGAGCAGTCCTGGGTGCAGGTCACGCTGACCGATCCGGGCCGCCCGGCCGAGCCGATGGAGCGGCTGCGCCGACGCTTCCCGCACACCCTCCAGCTGCTCTTCGACCCGGACGAGACCGGGACGGGCCCGGCTCGGTCCTACGCCTCCCGGGTCCGGGGGCGCACCGACCTGGAGATCGCCGAGGGCTTCGTGCGGCACGTCCGGCCCGGCACCGAACCGGACGACACCGAGCTGCGCTGGCTGCGCGAGGGCTTCGAGAGCACCCGCGAGAGCGCCGACCGGCGGGCGGACCAGCCGTGACCGCACCCGCCGGCCTTCCCCCGGCGCACCGGTCGCCCGCACCCCACCGCCGGCAGGAGCCGCCCCGATGAGACTGCACCAGCTGACGGTCACCGCCTTCGGCCCGTTCGCCGGCACCGAGCGGGTCGACTTCGACGCGCTCTCCTCCGGCGGCCTGTTCCTGCTGCGCGGCGCCACCGGCGCGGGCAAGAGCAGCGTGCTGGACGCGGTCTGCTTCGCGCTCTACGGCGAGGTGCCGGGGGCCCGCACCGCCAATCGGCTGCGCAGCGACCACGCCGACCCGAACCGGCTCACCGAGGTACGGCTGGAGCTGACCCTCGGCGGCCGCCGGCTGGAGATCGTCCGGCTGCCGGAGCAGCTGCGCCCGAAGAAGACCAAGGCCGGCGGACTGACCAAGGAGCGGGCCCAGACCCTGCTGCGGGAGTGGGTGGCCGACACGGGTGACGGCACTCCCGGCTGGCGGGCCGGCAGCAAGTCGCACCAGGAGACCGGGGAGGAGATCCACCGCCTGGTCGGGATGAGCCGCGAGCAGTTCTGCCAGGTGGTCCTGCTGCCGCAGGGCGACTTCGCCCGCTTCCTGCGGGCGGACGCCGCCCAGCGCGCCGAGCTGCTCGGCCGGCTGTTCGACACCCGTCGGTTCGGGCAGGTCGAGAGCTGGCTGGCGGACCGGCGGCGGGCCCAGGAGGCCGCCGTGCAGGCCGGCCGGCGCGGGCTGCGCGACCTCGTCAGCAAGGCCGAGCAGGCGGCCGGCCCGGCGGCCGAGCCCGCCGCCGACTGGGTGCCCGCCGAGGACGAAGCACCGGGCACCTCGGCGGATCTCACCGCCGGCGTGCTCGCCTGGGCGGCGATCCTGCGCAGCGGGGCCGCCGAGCAGCTCGCCGTGGCCGAGAGCGCGCTGGCCGGCGCCCGGGAGCGGCACCAGGAGGCGCAGCACCGGCAGGCCGCGGCGGGCGAGCTGGCGGAGCACCAGCGGCGCCACCGCGAGGCCGTGCTGCAGGCCGCCCGGCTGACCGAGCAGGAGGCCGCGCTGGCGGGCGAACGCGACCGGCTGGCGGCGGCGCAGGCCGCCGTCGGTGTGGAGGCCGTGCTGCGGCTGCGGGACGCGGCCGTGCGGGCGTACGAGGACGCCCGGCGCGAGGAGCACCGCCATCGCGAGAACCTGGGCCGCTTCCCGGCCGGGCAGGGCCGCGGCGACCGGGACGACCCGGCCGGGGTGCCGGACTCCGGCCCGTTGCTGGCCCGGGCCGAGACCGAGGAGCTGGCCCACGCCGAACTGCGGCTGCGCGCCGAGGTGGTGCGGCTGGAGGCCGCCGGGGTCCAGGAGCGGCGCTGCGCCGAGCTGGTCCGGGAGGAGACGGCGCTGGAGGACGAGCGGCGCCGCGCCGAGGAGCTGGCCGAGGACGCGGCCGAGTGGCTGGCCGGGTTCGAGGGCAGGTTCGCCGCCCTCCAGGAGGAGCAGTCCGCGGCCCGGGCCGCCGCGGCCGAGGTCGAGCAGGTGGACGCCCGCCGGGCGGAGGTCACCGGCCGGCTCGCCGCCGCCCGCCGCCGGGACGGGCTGCGCGAGGAGATCGGCCGGGCCGAGGAACAGCGGCTGGACCTGCACGGCCGCTTCCTGGACGCCCGCGAGCACGGCCAGGACGTCCGGGAGCGCCGGCTGGCCGGCATGGCGGCCGAGCTGGCCGCCCAGCTGCGGGCCGGCGAGGCCTGCCGGGTCTGCGGTTCGCCCGGGCACCCGGCGCCGGCCCGGCCGGCCGGCGGCCAGGTCCGGCCGGAGGACGAGGAGCGGGCCAGGGCCGCGCAGGCCGAGGCCGAGCGGCGACTGGCCGTCGCCGACCAGTCCCTCACCGCCCTGCGGGTGCAGGAGGCGGCTGCGGCCGGCGCCGCGGGCGAGGAGAGCGCGGCGGAACTGGACGGCGCGCTGGCCGCGCTGGCCGAGGAGCACCGCGTCGCCCTGCGCGCGGCCGACGCGCTCGGGGCGGTGACCGGACGGATCGAGGGGCTCACCCGACAGCAGGCGGAGCAGGCGTCCCGGCTGCGCGAGGCCGGCGAGCGGAGCGCCGTCCGGACGGCCCGGCTGGAGGCCGTGCGCACCGAGCGGCAGGAGCTGGCGCGGCAGGTGGCGGCCGCCCGTGGCGAGGCCGCTTCGGTGGCCGAGCGGGCCGCCGCGCTGGCCGGCCTGGCCCGGTCGGTGTCCGCGCTGCTGGCCGCCGCGCGCACCGGCGCCCAGGCCGCCGCCCGGTTGAAGGAGGCGGAGGAGGAGCTGGCCGGGGCGGCCGCCGCGGCCGGTTTCCCGAGCGCCCGGGAGGCCGCCGCGGTGCTGCTGCCGGCCGCCGAGCGCGCCGCGCTGCAGCAGCGGCTGGAGCGGCACCACAGCGAACTGTCGGCGGCTCAGCGGCTGCTCGCAGCGCCGGAGCTGGTGGCGGCGGCCGCCCTCCCGCCGGCCGATCCGGCGGGTGCCCGGGCGGCGGCGCAGGCGGCCACCGACCGGCTGGCGCGGGCCACCGCGGCGCAGCACGCAGCCCGCGAGCGCTGCGCGGACCTGGCCCGGATCGGGCGGCGGCTGGCCGAACTGGCCGCCTCGCTGGCCCCGGTGCTGGACGGCTACGCCCGGATCAGCCGGCTGGCCGCGCTGGCCGCCGGCACCTCCGGCGAGAACCGGCTGCGGATGCGGCTGGAGTCGTACGTCCTGGCGGCCCGGCTGGAGCAGGTGGCGGCGGCTGCTAGCGACCGGCTGGTCCGGATGTCGGGCGGGCGGTACACGCTGGTGCACAGCGACGACCGGACGTCCGGCGGCAAGCGCTCCGGCCTGTCGCTGCGGGTGGTGGACGCCTGGACGGGCACCGAGCGCGACACCGCGACGCTCTCCGGCGGCGAGAGCTTCTTCGCCTCGCTCGCGCTGGCCCTCGGTCTGGCCGACGTGGTGACGGACGAGGCCGGCGGGATGCCGCTGGACACCCTCTTCATCGACGAGGGCTTCGGCACGCTGGACGAGCAGGCGCTGGAGGAGGTGATGGACGTGCTGGACGGTCTGCGCGAACGCGACCGCGCGGTCGGCATCGTCAGCCATGTCGCCGATCTGCGCGCCCGGATCCCGGCCCAGCTGCTGGTCCGGAAGAACCGGCACGGCTCGACGCTGTCCCTGGTGGGCCGGGAGGACGCCTGAGGCCCGGGACGCCGGGCCGGTCCCTGAACACCGGGACGCCCGGCCGGTCCTGAACGCCGGCCGCCCGGCCGGGGTTCAGCCGAGGATCCCCCGGTCGTACCCGACGGCGACCGCCGCCGCCCGGTCACCGACGCCCAACTTGCCGTAGATGTGGGTCAGATGGGTCTTGACGGTGGCCTCGCTGATGAACAGCACCCCGGCGATCGCACGGTTCGAGGTGCCCTTGGCGACCAGCCGCAGCACCTCGCGCTCGCGGCTGCTCAGCGCGTCGTTGCCGGGCGACCTGACCCGCGAGACCAGCCGCGAGGCGATGGCCGGCGACAGCACCGTCCGCCCCTCGGCCGCCGCCCGGACGGCGCCGAACAGCTCGTCCCGTGGCGCGTCCTTGAGCAGGTAGCCGGTGGCACCGGCCTCGATCGCCGGGAGGGTGTCGGTGTCGGTGTCGTAGGTGGTCAGCACCAGCACCTTGGCACGCGCCCCACGGCGGGTCAGTTCGGCGATGGCCCGGACGCCGGAGCCGCCGGGCATCCGAAGGTCCATCAGGATCACGTCGGGGTCCAGCTGTCCGGCGAGCAGCACCGCCTCGACACCGTCGGCGGCCTCGCCCAGCACCTGGAAGCCGGCGGCCGCGGCGAACATGCCGCGCAGTCCGTCCCGGACCACGGGGTGGTCGTCGACGATCAGCAGGGTGATGGTGTGTTCAGCCATGGCGCACCAAGGGTACGCGGGCACAGACCGCCGTCCCGCCGCCGGGCTCCGACTCGATGTCGACGGTACCGGCGATCCGTTCGGCCCGGGCCCGCATGCCACGCAGGCCGAAGCCGCCGGCCCGGGGCACGCCGGCCGGCCCGGGGTCGGGCGGTGCGAACGGGTCGAACCCGCAGCCGTCGTCCCGTACGTCGAGGGTCACCTCGTCGTCCATGTAGGAGAGGGTGACGCCGACCCGCCCGGCCCGGGCGTGCCGGGCCGCGTTGGCCAGCGCCTCCTGCGCGATCCGCAGCAGGGTGGCCTCGACCTCCCGGTGCAGCGGCTCGGGCCGGCCGGTGACGGTGAAGGTGGCGGGCACCTCGGTGCTGCCCGCCCAGGCGTCGGTGATCCCGGCCAGCGCCTGCGGCAGGGTGCCCAGTTCCAGCGGCCCCGGCGCGAGGTCGTGCACCGAGCGCCGGGCCTCGCCGAGACTCTCCCGGGCGAGCGCGGCGGCCCGCTCGGCATGGGCGCGGGCGGCCGTCGGGTCGGCGCTGTCGGCGGCGGCCTGGAGCTGGGTGACGATGCCCGCCAGGCCCTGCGCGATGGTGTCGTGGATCTCGGCGGCCAGCCGCCGGCGCTCGTCGGCGACACCTGCCTCCCGGGCCTGGACGAGGAGTTGGGCGTGCAGGCCGGCGTTCTCGGCGAGCGCCTGCTCCAGCCGGGCATTGGCCCGCTCCAGCGCCGTGATGGCGGCCGCCTGGGCCTCGGCGCTGTCCTTCTCCCGGGCGGCCAGCCGGCCGAAGACCAGCACCAGCGAGGAGTTGAGCGCGAACAGCGCGCCGAAGGCGATCCAGTTCTCCGCCGTGGCGGGCGGCAGGCCGCCGGACTGCGAGCCGGCCATGGTCACGGCGGTGGCGAGTTCACCGAGCCGGGCGGCCCGGCGCGGCAGCAGCCGGGCCGCGTCGAAGTAGCCGAGCACGGCGTAGACGGCGAAGAAGGGGTTCAGCCAGGTGAGGGCGAAGGCGAGCAGCAACCGGACGGCGTAGTGGAGGCGCCCGGCCGGGGCGAGGGCCGGCCGCCCCGCGGCGGTGCGGCCCCACCACACCTCCAGGGTGAGGGCGGCGGCGACCAGCACCCCGGCGGCGAGGCCTTCCTCACGGGTCATCAGCACCGGGCCGGTGGCGACGGCGAGCACGACCGCGGTGCCCAGCAGGGCGTACGGCCCCCGCCGGAAGAACCGGTTCCACCCCTGCTCCACCGCCGCCGTTCCGGCGCCCCCGAGCCCGACCCCGACCCCGACAGCCATCCGCCCGCCTCTCCCCCGTGCTAGGCCCACCGGAACCAGCGGGCCGCGGTGCCGGTCAGCACCACCGCCCAGAGTGCCATGACGCCCAGGTGCGACCAGCTCGGCCAGTCACCGGCGGCCGCCTGCCCCAGCGCCCGGGCCCCTGCCCCGAAGGGCGTCCAGGAGACGATGCCCCGCAGCAGGGGCGGCATCGCCTGGACCGGGATCCAGACCCCGGCGCCGAACATCATCGGGAAGGTCACCGCCCCGGCCGCCGCGCTCGCGGCCTTGGTGTTCCGGACGAGGGCGGCCACGCCCGCGCCGGCCCCGAGCGCGGCGAGGGCGGCGAGGAGCAGCGCCAGCAGGTACCCGGGGGCCTGCCGCGGGAGGGCGACGCCGAAGGCGAGCCGGCCCACGGTGAGCGAGAGCGCCGCCGAGCCCAGCGCGGCGGCGCCGTGCAGCAGGATCTGCGCGGCCAGCAGCGCCCCCGGCCGCACCGGCGTGGTCGACATCCGGCGCAGGATGCCGCGCTCCCGGTAGCCGGCCAGCACGGGCGGCATCGCCTGCAGCCCGGACAGGATCAGCGCGAGCAGCACGGCCACCGGCACGTACAGGTCGATCACCCGGCGGCCGCCGAGTTCGGCCTGCGGCTGCCGGAAGGCCGGGATCAGGCCGAGGATCGTCACCAGCAGGGCGGGGAACAGCACGATCCAGAAGAGGGCGAGCGGCTCGCGGCCGAACAGGCGGGCCTCGGCCCGCAGCACCGCCCGCCAGGCCGAGGCGGTGACCCGGCCGGCGGCGGGCCCGGGCCCGGCGGCACCGGCGGAAGTGACAGGTGCGGCAGGTGCGGCAGGGTGGGCGGACAAGGCGGGCGTGACAGGGGTGGCGGACGAGGCAGGGTGGGCGGCGGTCATCTCAGGCCTCCTGGGCGGTGAGGTCGAGGAAGGCGTCGTCGAGGGACGCGTCGGTGATCCGCAGGTGCCGGGCGGTGATCCCGTGCCGGGCCAGCAGCGAGACGGTCGCGTCCGCGGTCTCGTCACTGCCGGTGACGACCAGCCGGCCGTCCTGGTGCCCGACGGCGGTGAGCCCCGGCAGGTGGGCCAGCTCCTGCTCGTCCAGCGGGCGGGACGGGACGAAGGAGATCACGGTGGCCCCCGAGCTGCGCGCGATCAGGCCGGCCGGGGTGTCCAGCGCGACGACCCGGCCGGCGCCCAGCAGGGCGACCCGGTCGCAGAGGCGCTGGGCCTCGGCCATGAAGTGGGTGACGAGCAGGACGGTCATCCCGGAGGCCCTGACGTCCTCGATCAGTTCCCAGGTGTCGCGCCGGGCCCGCGGGTCCAGCCCGGTGGTGAGTTCGTCGAGCACCACGACCCTGGGGTTGCCGATCAGCGCGAGCGCGATGAACAGCCGCTGCCGCCGGCCGCCGGAGAGCTTGCCGAAGCGGGTGTCCAGGTGCGCGGTGAGGCCGAGCCGCTCGGCCAGCGGCCGCCAGTCGGCCGGGCGCGGGTAGCAGCCGCGGTAGAGCTCCAGTGCCTCCCGGACGGTCAGCGCGGACTGCAGCTCGCTCTCCTGCAGCTGGGCGCCGAGCAGTTCGGTGACCTGCCGGTGGTCGGCGACCGGGTCCAGCCCGGCCACCCGGACGGTGCCGGCGTCGGGCACGCGCAGCCCCTCGACGCACTCCACCGTCGTGGTCTTGCCCGCGCCGTTCGGTCCGAGGATGCCGAAGATCTCCCCCTCCTCGACCGTGAAGGAGATCCCGTCCACCACCGGCCGGCCGCCGTAGGCCTTGCGCAGCCCGTTCACCTCGATGATTGCCATGCACCGAGAATCCCGCCGCCGGGCGGGCCCCGGCATCGCCCGTCCCGCTCGATGCGGCATCAGCCGATCGGTTGACGGCTGGCTACGACCCGCCGCGGCCGCCGATCCGCTCGACAACTCGGCCGCTCGACGACTCGACGGCTCGACGACTCGACGGCTCGGTGACTCGGTGACTCGACGGCTCGGTGACGCACCGGCCCGGCCGGACGACCGCTCAGCCGGAGCAGGCGATCCGCTGGGCCTCCTGCCAGGCGCAGACCGGGCACAGGGTGGTGCCGGGCTGGTCGGCGGGCAGCTCGGTGGGCTCGCCGCACAGGACGCAGTCGGCCCGCGGGCCGGTCAGCGCCGGGTCGTGGGTCAACGCCCGGACGGTGTCGACCGGCGGTACCGCGCAGATCTGCTGGGTCTCGTCACTCATGCCGCCTTCCTACTCCGGCCGGTCGGCGCGGGGCAAGGCGGCACCGGCCGGCGTACCGCGATGCGGACGGGCGGCCGCGGGGGGCGGCCGGTGCCGAGGGCGCCGGTCAGCGGCCACCCGCCCGGGTCTAGCGTTGCCCCATGCCCGTCGACCTCCGCCGCCGCCTGCGGGCGGCCCGCGCCACCGCCCCCAGCTACCCGGAGGTCGGCGCGACCCGGCAGGCCGCGCTGCCGCCCGGCTACGCCCACCTGCGCCGCCGGGTGCACCTGGGCCACGGCCCCGAGGTGCTGGAGCGGGCCGGCCGGCACGTGCTCGGCTGGGGCAGCCAGCTCGGTACGGGCTTCGCGGTGTACCCGCCGGCCCCGGCCGAGCCCGGCGCCACCGTGCTGATCCGGCTCGGCCTGCCGGGCCTGCGGCTGCCCCGGCTGGTGATCCCCTGCCGGGTGGTCTGGACGGTCCGCGAGCCGGACCGGATCGGATTCGCGTACGGGACGCTGCCGGGCCACCCCGAGCGGGGCGAGGAGTCCTTCGTGGTCTCGCTGGACGAGCACGGCGAGGTGTGGTTCGAGGTGACCGCCTTCTCCCGGCTGAGCGCCTGGTACGCCCGGCTGGGCCGGCCGGTGGCGCTGCTGCTGCAGCACCTGGCGATCGAGCGCTACCTGGTGGCGGTGGCGGCCGCGGCGCGGGCCCGCTGACGCCCGCGCCGCCGGCCCGGGTCCCGCGCCCCGGCCGGGCCCGGGCGGGCGATCAGCCGAGGTAGGAGAGCCGGACGGTCCGCCGGGGGTTGTCGCGGTTGGTGTCGATCAGCACCACCGACTGCCAGATGCCGAGGGCGAGTTGGCCGCCGATCACGGGCAGGGTCGCGTGCGGGGCGACCAGTCCGGGCACCACGTGGTCGCGGCCGTGGCCGGCGCTGCCGTGCCGGTGGCGCCAGCGGTCGTCGGCCGGCAGCAGCTCGCGCAGGGTGGCCAGCAGGTCGTCGTCACTGCCGGCGCCGGTCTCCAGGACGGCGATGCCGGCCGTGGCGTGCGGCACGAACACGTTGAGCAGGCCGTCCCGCCCGGCCGCGTGCTCGTTCAGGAACACCGCGCAGTGCTCGGTGATGTCGAGGGCGACCTCGCGGTTGCCGGTGGTGACCTCGAAGGTCAGCGTGTGGAAGGTGTCCGCCATGGCGCCATCCTCACCCACCGCGGGCGCGCGACCCGCCGGACGGGCCGGTGCTCCGGAAACATTCACCGGCTGCCCGCCCGGGCGCCGGGCAGGGGACCGGCCGCGTACCCTCGCGGGGGCCGGCCTCCTCCGGGCACGCCAAAGACCCGACGGACCGATCGGTCCATCGGGTCGGTTCCGGTCGGCGCGGGCTAGCCGCGTCCGCCGAAGAGGCTCCGTCGCAGCCGACGCAGTGGCGCCAGCAGCGACACCCGCGCGGTGCGCCGCGGCGCGGTCGGGGTGCTGACACCGCGCGGTGTCAGCTCCCTTATCAGCCCGAGCGCCTCGGCGGCGTCTGCCACCGGGAGTGCGGGCGCGCCGAGCACGGTCAGGTGGTGGTCGATCCGACGGCCGGTCGCGCCGACACCGCACTGGATCGCCGGCACCCGGGGCCGAGTCCGCACTTGCATGTGTTCCATCAGTTTCCCACCCCTACGAGGCGCCAGGGCCGTGAGGCGAAGACTATCCGTGACAGACGGCCTTCGCGCAACCGTCCTGGTGTTCTGCCACCGTATCGTGCGACGACAACTGACGCCTCACCAGGGGCTGTCGCCCTGGTCACGACTGCGCATCGGTGGTGGTGCACGACCTGAACGCGGTCCCACCCGGCGCGAGGGCCCCGGCGCCCGGCCGGCGGCCCGTACGCCGGGCGCGCGACCCGCAGGTCCGGACCACCCGGCGGGGATCGTCCCAGGCCGGACGGGGCGCCGGGCGCGGGTCCGGGCGGGCGGGTGGGGGCCCGGCGGCGGCCGGGTCGGGGTGACCGCGGGTGACCGGCCGCTGGCAGCCGGTCTGTGTTTCGGACTATAGCTTCGGAAAGTGAACACATCAGGGGGATTGACGTGGCCGAAACCTACAAGCAATATCTCTATCGGCAGGGACGGTGAGAGATGCACCACCCTGACCGGTCGATTGGATTCGACAGGTGAAGGAACTTCCGACACCCGCAGTGAGTCACTGTCCGGCCGCCTCGACGCTGCGGCGGCCCGGCTCGGCGCGGTGTACGGATTGGTGGTCGGCCGCTGAGGGTCGGCCGGACCACCACCAGGCCGCTGGTGCCGCCCTCGCACGGGCGCGGCACCGGCGGCCGCTTTCGCACCGCCCCCCGGCCCCTCCCCCGGAACTCCTGGTCATCGCCCCGTACTGGGTAGAGTGTGCTCGCCGGGTGGCCGGCGACGGACCCGCCCGCACCTCCCCCCGGCCGTGTCCGACACGGCCCAGCAATCCCGGGCCCGGCCGGATCGCGCCGGGGCCCTCTCGCGGAGCGCGGAGCCAACGAGCGTGTCAGTCCTCCTCAGCATCGTGCTGCCAGTCCACGGCGTGGAGCGGTTCCTCCCGCGCTGCCTGGACTCGATCCTCGGCGGGCCCGACGACGGCAGCTTCGAGCTGATCGCCGTCGACGACCTGTCCCCCGACCGCTGCGGCGAGATCCTCGACGAGTACGCGGCCCTCGACCCCCGGCTGCGGGTGCTGCACCTGGCCGAGAACCAGGGGCTCGGCGGCGCGCGCGAGGCCGGCCTGGCCGAGGCGAGCGGCCGCTACGTCTGGTTCGTGGACAGCGACGACTGGCTCCCGGAGGGCTCGCTCGACGCCATCACCACCGAGCTGGAGCGGGAACTGGACCGGGAGGGCGAGGGCGCCGCGCCGGCCGACATCCTGCTCACCGGCTTCACCCACGTCTACCCGGACGACTCCACCGAGCCCAACCCCTGGCGCCACCTGCTCACCGACTCCCCCCTGGTCGCCGGCGGCACCCTGCGCGAGCACCCGGCGCTGCTGCGCGCGGTGATGTCGGTCTGGAACAAGGTCTTCCGCCGGGACTTCCTGCACGGCCTGGGCGTCGCCTTCGGCCGCGGCTTCTACGAGGACATCTCGGTCACCTACCCGGCGCTGGTCGCCGCCGGCCGGATGCGCTACCTCGACCGCTCCTGCTACTACTACCGGCGCGGCCGGCCCGGTGCGATCACCAGCACCGCCTCGCCCAGGCACGCGGACGCCTTCGCCCAGTACGACGCGATCTTCGCCTTCCTGGACCGCCACGGCCTCGACGCCGCCGACCCGCTGCGCACCCTGGTCTTCGAGCGGACCCTCAAGCAGGCGCTCACCGTCTACGACTCCCCCGGGCTGGTCCCGGTCGCGCTGCGCAAGGAGTTCTTCCGCCGGACGTCCGAGCACTTCGCCCGGCACCGCCCGGCCGGCTACCGCTTCCCCGGCGGGGCGAGCGGACTGCAGTACCGGCTCGCCGCCCGCGGCTCCCGGCTGGCGTACGACGAGCTGCGCCGCGGCGGCCGGCTGCCGCGCGAGCTGAAGCGCGGCGCCCGGGCGGTCGCCCCGGCGGTCAGGCGCGGGGTGCGCAGCGGTGCCCGCTTCACCGCGTACAACGCCTTCCGCCGGCTGCCGCTGGACGAGCACCTGGCGGTGTACGCGGCCTACTGGCACCGCGGGTACGGCTGCAACCCGGCCGCCATCTACGAGAAGGCCAAGGAGCTGGCGCCGCGGATCCGCGGCGTCTGGGTGGTGGAGAACCGGGCGCAGGCCGCCGGCCTGCCGGCCGGGGTGCCGTACGTGATCCTCAACACGCCCGCGTACCTGAAGGCGATGGCGACCGCCAAGTACTTCGTCAACAACGTCAACTTCCCGCACACGATGGTGAAGCGGCCGGGCACCGTGCACGTGCAGACCCAGCACGGCACGCCGCTCAAGATGATGGGCATGGACCTGCGGGACCACCCGGTGGCCGCCGGCGGGATGGACTTCGACCGGCTCCGTGAGGCGGTCTCGCGCTGGGACTACCTGGTCTCGCCCAACCCGCACACCAGCCGGCACTTCGCGCGGGCCTTCCCCGGCAGCTACGAGATGCTCGACACCGGGTACCCGCGCAACGACCGGCTGGCCAACACCACGCCCGCCGAGGTGGCGGCGATGCGCGAGCGCTTCGGCCTGCCCGAGGGGCGCACGGCCGTCCTGTACGCGCCCACGCACCGGGAGGGCCAGGGCTCGTTCCTGCCGCTGGACGTCGCCGAGCTGGCCCGGCGGCTGGGCCCCGAGTTCACGCTGCTGGTGCGGGCCCACTACTTCCTGGCCGGCGGGCCGGGCGACCTGGTGGCCGGCGAGGACGCGGCCGAGATCCGGGACGTCTCCAAGCACCCGGCCGTGGAGGACCTCTACCTGGCGGCGGACGTGCTGGTCACCGACTACTCGTCGATGATGTTCGACTTCGCGGTGCTGGACCGGCCGCTGGTCGTCTACGCGCCGGACTGGGAGGAGTACCAGGCCGTCCGCGGGGTGTACTTCGACCTCTTCGCCGAGCGGCCGGGCGCGGTGACCACGGACCTGGAGGGCCTCACCCGGGCGCTGCTCTCGGGCGACTCGGAGCCGGACTCCCGGGCGAGGTTCCGCGAGCGGTTCTGCCCGTGGGACGACGGCGGCGCGGCCGAGCGGGTGGTGCGCCGGGTGTTCCCGACCGACCCGTCCTGAGCCGTTCCCACGCGTCCTGACCCGTCCTGACCCGTCCTGACCCATCCTGGTCCGACCGCTCCGCCGCGGGCGGTACGGGGCACGGGCGGGAGGGACAGGACGCGGGCGGACGCCGTACGAACGCGAGGGCCGGCCCCGGTGGTCCCGGGGCCGGCCCTCGCGCGTGGGCTCAGCGCTGGCGCGAGGCCCAGAACTCCTCGAAGGAGAGCAGGCCGTCGCTGTTGCTGTCGGCCGCCTTGATCACGGACTCGGCGACCGCGATCGAGACGTGCGGGTCGCCGAGCTCCGCCATGACGCGGGAGTACTCGGCGGCCGAGATCAGGCCGTCGCCGTTGATGTCGAAACGCTCGAAGGCCTGGCGGGCCGCCTCGATGTCTGCCATGGGATGGATCCCCTCCTGTGGGTGGTGCTGACTGGCGTACAGTACCGGCCCGCCCCGCCGGGTCCGCCCCGCCCCCTCGGTCCGCCCGCCGGGCCCCCGTCCGGGTGAGGGGCCGGGCACGCGGCGGGGCGGGCCGCCGTCCCGGACGGTCCGGCCCGGGGCCCGCGGGGCCGGTGACCGGCGGCGCGACGCGACAGGCCGGGCGCCGGAGGGAGTGGACGGGTCACGGGGTGCATGTCGTACCCTGCGATCTGATCTCGGCCCGCCGACGAGCCGATACTCCGCACGCTCACCCCCGGGTGCACGGCCCGGTCATTCGTCCAGGGAGGGACCATGATCAACCTACTCACCAAGCTGGTGCTGAAACCCCTCGCGCGGGCGGTCTACCGGCCGGTGATCGAGGGCCTGGAGAACGTGCCGCGCAAGGGCGGGGTGATCCTGGCCAGCAACCACCTGTCCTTCATCGACAGCGTGGTCATCCCGCTGACCGCGCCGCGCCAGGTGCACTTCCTGGCCAAGGCCGAGTACTTCACCGGCACCGGCCTCAAGGGCGCGCTGTCCCGGGGCTTCTTCGAGGCGATCGGCGCCGTGGCGGTCGAGCGCGGCACCTACCGCTCGGCACAGGCCTCGCTGCAGTCGGCGCTGGAGATCCTGGAGGCCGACAAGGCCTTCGGCATCTACCCCGAGGGAACCCGCTCGCTGGACGGCCGGCTGTACCGCGGCAAGACCGGCGTCGCCTGGCTGGCGCTGACCGCCGGGGTGCCCGTGGTACCGGTGGCGCTGGAGGGCCCGGAGGAGATCCTGCCGGTCGGCCGGCGGATCCCGCGCGTGCGCAAGGTGACCGTCCGCTTCGGCGAGCCGCTGAGCTTCACCGAGCTGCACGGCCAGGCCCGCTCGGCGCAGGCCCGGCGGCAGGTCACCGACGAGGTGATGCGGGCCATCCAGGAGCTGTCCGGCCAGGAGGTCGCGACCAGCTACAACGAGCTCCCCAAGGCCGCCTGAGCCCACCGTCCCTCCCCCGACCGACCGCGCCGGGGCCCGGCCTCACCCGAGGCCGGCCCCGCTCGGCTCCGGCGCCGGGGAGCCCTCCCGCCGCAGCAGCGCGGCGTACCGCCCGCCGGCCTCCACCAGCTGATCGTGTGTTCCCAGCTCGACGACCTCCCCCCGGTCGAGCACCACGATCTGGTCCGCCGAGCGGATGGTGGAGAGCCGGTGCGCGACGGTGATGGTCGTCCGGCCGACGGCCAGCGCGTCGATCGCCTGCTGGACGGCCAGCTCGGTCCGGTTGTCCAGGGCGCTGGTCGCCTCGTCCAGGATCAGCACCGGCGGGTTGCGCAGGATCGTCCGGGCCAGTGCCAGGCGCTGCTTCTCGCCGCCGGAGAAGCGGTAGCCGCGCTCGCCCACCATGGTGTCGTAGCCGTCCGGCAGGCCCGCGATCATGTCGTGGATCTGCGCCGCCCCGGCGGCCGCGACCAACTCCTCGTCGGTGGCCTCCGGCTTGGCGAAGCGCAGGTTGTCGGCGACCGAGGCGTGGAAGAGGTAGGTCTCCTGGGAGACCACGCCGACCGCCCGGGAGAGCGTCTCGAAGGACAGCTCGCGCACGTCCGTGCCGTCGATGGTGACCCGCCCGCCGGTGACGTCGTAGAGCCGGGGCACCAGGTAGCTGAGGGTGGTCTTGCCCGAACCGGTCTCGCCGACGACGGCCAGCGAACCGCCGGCCGGCACCTTCAGCTCGACGCCGGCCAGCGTGGGCCGCTCCTGGGCCGGGTCGTAGCGGAAGTCGACGCCCTCGAAGCGGACCTCCCCGGTGATCCGCTCCAGGTGGACGGGCCTGGCCGGCTCGGCGATCTCGACCGGCAGGTCCAGGTACTCGAAGATCCGCTGGAACAGCGCCAGCGAGGTCTGCACCTGGACGCCGGTGGAGAGCAGGCTGATGGTGGGGCGGAACAGGCCCTGCTGCAGCGAGACGAAGGCGACCAGGGTGCCGACGGAGACGATCGGCGCGCCGCCCGCCTGGGCCAGCCCGGCGGCCCAGTAGATCAGCGCCGGCATCGCGGCCATCACGATCTGGATGGCGTTCATCCGCCAGCGGCCGGCCATGCTGGAGCGGACCTCCAGGTCGGCCAGCCGGTCGGACTGCTCGGTGAACTCGCGGGACAGCGAGTCGGAGCGCCCCATCGTGCGGCCGAGCAGGATCCCGCTGACCGAGAGCGACTCCTGGACCGCCGAGGACATCAGGGCCAGCTGCTTCTGCCGCTCGGTGGTGATCTTCTTGCGCTCGCCGCCGACCCGCCGGCTGATCCACACGAACAGCGGCAGGAGCAGCAGCGACACCACGGTGAGCCGCCAGTCCAGTGCCAGCATGGCGACCACGGAGGCGACCACGCTGGTGAAGTTGGAGACCAGCGAGGTGGCGGTGGAGGTCACGGTGGACTGCATGCCGCCGATGTCGTTGGCGATCCTGGACTGCACCTCGCCGGTCCTGGTCCGGGTGAAGAAGGCCAGGGACATCCGCTGCAGGTGGGCGTAGACCGCGGTCCGCAGGTCGTGCATGACGCGCTGGCCGACGGTGGTGGACAGCAGGGTCTGCACGACGCCGAAGATGCTGTTCACCACGGCCGCGGTGATCATGCCCAGCACCAGCAGGCTCAGCAGGCCGGTACGGCCCTGCGGGATCGCGGTGTCGAGCACGGCGCGGAGCAGGAAGGGCGAGATCACCGAGACCACGGCGGAGGCGGCCACCAGCAGGCCGACCACGCCGAGCCGGCCCCGGTACGGGCGGAACAGCGCCAGGATGCGGCGCAGCTGCCTGGGCGGTGGCGTCTCGCTCTCGGGGCGGGCGGGCGGGGTCCAGCCGGTGCCGTCGGGCCTCAAGCCTCGACCTCCAGATGATTGGGGCAGGGTGGTGGGGCGGGCGGGAAGCCAGCGTACAGAGAATAGCTCATAGTTAGCGAAGCTAATAATGAGGCTTGATCTATTCCTTCCGCTCCCGCTCCCGGCCCGCAACCCCTCCGGCCCGCGCCCGCGCCGTACCGCAGCCCTCCGGGCCACGGCCGGGCCCGCCGTCACTCCTTGCCGTACGTACGCGCCGCCTTCGAGGACACCCCGCCGAGCGCGCCGGACGGCAGCAGCCTGGCCACCGCCACCGCCAGCTTGTACCGCTTGCCGGGAACGGACAGCGAGCGGCCGCGGGCGAAGTCGCGCATCGCCTCGTTCA
Source organism: Kitasatospora herbaricolor (assembly GCF_030813695.1). Taxonomy (NCBI): domain Bacteria; kingdom Bacillati; phylum Actinomycetota; class Actinomycetes; order Kitasatosporales; family Streptomycetaceae; genus Kitasatospora; species Kitasatospora herbaricolor. The sequence continues at coordinate 7,190,996 of NZ_JAUSVA010000002.1, read as the reverse complement.
CCACCCGCTCGGCCGACAGCCAGCCCCAGGACGGGATGTCCGAGGTGCCCATGCCGGCCCGCTGGTGGAACTCGGTCCGGGTGAAGCCCGGGCAGAGGGCCATCATCCGCACCCCGGAGTCTCCGAGGTCGCGGGCGACGCCCTGGGTGAAGCTGACCACCCAGGCCTTGCTCGCCCCGTACGTGCCGCGCGGCAGGAAGGCCGCCACCGAGGCCACGTTGATCACCCCGCCGAGCCGGCGCTCGCGCATCCCCGGCAGGGCGGCGGCGGTCAGCCGCAGGACGGCCTCGATGTGCACCTTCTGCATGTCCAGATCGCCCTGCAGCGGCACGGTGAGGAAGGCGCCCTTGTTGCCGAAGCCGGCGTTGTTGATCAGCAGGTCCACCGGCCGGGCCGGGTCCGCGAGGCGCTCCTCGACGGCGGCGATGCCGGTGTCGGTGGCCAGGTCCGCGGTCAGCGCCTCGGTCTCGACGCCGTACTCGGCGGACAGCTTCTCGGCGTACTCGGCCAGCCGGTCGGTGTCCCGGGCGACCAGGACGACGTTGTGGCCGGCGCGGGCCAGCTTGACGGCGAACGCGGCGCCGATGCCGGCGGTGGCGCCAGTGATGAGGGCAGTGGTCATGGTCCCGACGGTACCGATTCCGCCGCCCGAAGACACCGACATCCGGGCCGCTTCCCAGCTCGTGGGCCCGGGGCGGCGCCGGTGGGCCCCGGTGGGCGCCGCGGCGAACGGCCGTACGGGGCCGGGCCGGACGGTTCGTCACCCGGACGCCCCGCACGCCCTGGCCGCCGAAGCTCCCGCCCGCACGCTCCGCCGGACGGGCCACGGCCGGACGGACCACGGCCCCGGACGGGCGCTCTCCACCGCCCGCCCGGGACCGCTGCCTTCCCCCTACTCCGTGCCGCCCGCCGACCCGGCCGAACGGGCGGCCGAGTCGGCCTCCCCGCCGGCCCCGACCGGGCGCATCCGGGTGCTGGCCGTCGCCCTCAACTGCGGGGCGAGCTTGGCGATGTCACGGGCCCCGACGGTCGCGATCAGCCCCGGCAGCAACGAGCGGACCGGCTGCATGGCGCGCAGCCAGGCCTGGGCGTAGACGTGCGCCGCGCGGCGGGCGATGCCGGCCACCAGGCGGTCGACCGCCGGGTCGAGCGGGTAGGTCTTGTTGGCCGGCCAGGGCAGCCGGGAGCGCATCTGCCGCAGCACGACATCCTGGTCGGCTCCGCGCACCATGTCGGTGTCGGTCCAACTCAGGTACCCGACACCGACCTTGACGCCCTGATGGGCGACCTCGGCGCGGAGCGCGTGGGCGAAGGCCTCCACCCCCGACTTGCTGGCGCAGTAGGCGCTCATCAGCGGCGCCGGGGTCATCGCCGCCAGCGAGGCGATCTGCAGCAGGTAGCCGCCGCTCTCGGCGAGCGCGGGCAGGAAGGCCCGGGCGGTGGCGACGCTGCCCAGCAGGTTCACCTCGATCACCCGGCTGAACGCCCGGTGGTCGCTGTCCAGCAGCGGGCCGCCGATCGCGATGCCGGCGTTGGCCACCACCGCGTCGATCCGGCCGTAGCGCTCCTGGATCGCCCGGGCGGTCGTGGTCAGCGCCTCGACGTCGGTGACGTCGGCCTCCCAGGAGGAGGCGTCCGGCCCGCAGAGCGCGGCGGCCTCCTTCAGCTCGGCGGGCTCCAGGCCGACCAGGGCGACCTTGGCCCCCCGTGCGGCGAGCTTGCGGGCCAGGGTCGCGCCGACCCCGCGGGCGGCTCCGGTGACGACGACGACCTGGGCGGACAGCGGTGGGACGGTGCTCATGCGGCGGTGCTCCTCTCGGCGGGGGCGCCCAGGTGGGCGACGGCAAGGCGGCGGATCTCGGCGGCGACCTCGGCCGGGCGCTCGACGGGCGCCATGTGGCCGACGCCGGGCAGCAGCAGCAGGCCCTGCGGGTCTTCGAGCCCGGCGACGATCCGGTGCGCGAGCACCGGCGGGGTCAGCCGGTCGTCGGTGCCGACGATCACGGCGGTCGGCGCGGCCAGGGCGGCGAGCCCGTCGCGGACGTCCAACTCGCCCAGTACCGCGGCCCAGTGGGCGCGGACGGGGGTCGGGCAGGCGTGCACGATCCGGGCGGTCGCCTCGACCCGGCCGGCCGGCGAGGACGGGCCCATGGTGGCGTACCTGAGCACCGCCCGGCTGACGCCGGTGACCGGCCCGAGCGGCAGCCGGGACTTCAGGATCCGCTGGTGCAGGAATCGCCGCAGGCCCGGGCTGCGCAGGGCGTCCGGTGCCACCCGCAGCTCGGCGACCAGGTCGCTCGCGCCGGTGCTGACCAGCAGGGCGGCGGCCGTCCGGCTCGCCACCTCGGCCCGGTCGCCGGCGGCCATGACGGTCATACCGCCCATGCTGTGGCCGGCGAGCACCGCCCGCCCGCCCGCCGGGACCACCCGGGTGAGCACCGCCTCCAGGTCGTCGGCCAACGCCCGGGTGCTGTACCCGGCCCGGCCCGGCGGGACGTCGCTGCGGCCGTGGCCGCGCTGGTCGTACGCAACCAGGCGGAACTCACCCGCGAGTTGGCGGATCACGGGGGCCCAGAAGGCGATCGAGCAGGTCCAGCCGTGGGCCAGCAGGACGGTCGGCGCGGCCGGGTCGCCGTGCACCTCGGCGTGCAGTGCGGTGCCGTCCGCCGAGCGGATCCGCAACTCCTCGACGGGGGTGGGCAGGACGCAGTCGGCGGGGATCGCGGGGCTCATGCGAGGACCTCCTGGGCGTGCGGGGCCGGCTCGGGGGCGGTGCGCTTGATCAGCTCGTACTCGGCCAGGTCGACCCGGCGGGTGGCCCGCCGGAAGCCGGTGGTGGAGCCGGGCCACAGCACGGTGTTCTTGCCGCCCGCGTCCTGGTACCAGCTGGTGCAGCCGCCGGTGGACCAGACCGTGCGCGACATCCGGTGCTGGAGGGTGAGGTTCCACTGCCGCTGGGCCCGGGCGGTGGGCTGCATCGCGGTGGCGCCGACGTTCTCCAGCGTGGTGAGCGCGTCGACGACGTAGTTCAGCTGGGACTCGATCATCAGGATCATCGAGCTGTTGCCGAGACCGGTGTTCGGGCCGATCACGAAGAACAGGTTGGGGAAGCCCCGGACGGTGGAGCCGCGCAGCGCCTCCATGCCCTCCTTCCACTCCTCCGCGAGGCTGCGGCCGTCCGCGCCGAACACCCGGGCGCCGATGGGCATGTCGGTGACGTGGAAGCCGGTGCCGAAGACGATCGCGTCCACCTCGTGCTCGCTGCCGTCGGCGGCTACCAGGGTGGAGCCGCGCACCTCGGACAGGCCGGTGGCGACCACCTCGGTGTTGGCGGCGGCCAGCGCCGGGTAGTAGGTGTTGCTCAGCAGGATCCGCTTGCAGCCGATCCGGTAGTCGGGGGTCAGCCGGGCCCGCAGCGCCGGGTCGGGGACGCCGGCCGCGATGTGCCGTTCGGCGATCTTCTGCACCAGGCGCAGGGCGCCGGGGCGCCGGACGAAGGCGTCCACCTGCAGCTCGCGCAGGGCGAACAGGGCGCCGCGGCGGAGCTGGGCGGTGACCGGGAGCCGGTCGTGCAGCCACTTCTCGGCGCCGCTGATCTCGCGGTCGCGGCGCGGCAGCACCCAGGCGGGGGTGCGCTGGAAGACCGTCAGCCGGCCGACCCTGGGCTGGATGTTGGGGATGATCTGGGCGGCCGAGGCGCCGGTGCCGACCATCGCGACACGCTTGCCGTCCAGGTCGTAGTCGTGGTCCCAGCGGGAGGAGTGGAACACCTTGCCGGGGAAGCCGTCCAGGCCCGGGAGGTCGGGGATCTGCGGGTCGGCGAGCGGTCCGGCGGCGGAGACGATCGCGTCGGCGGTCCACCGGCCGGCGCTGGTGGTGATCCGCCAGTGGGTCCGCCCGGCGTCCCAGCGGGCCTCGGTCACCTCGGCGTTGAAGCGCAGGTGCGGGCGGAGGCCGAAGACGTCGGTGACCTTCTCCAGGTAGGCGCGGATGTCCGGCTGGCCGGAGAAGCTGCGCGGCCAGGCGGGGTTGGGCGCGAAGGAGAAGGAGTAGAGGTGCGAGGGCACGTCGCAGGCGCAGCCCGGGTAGCTGTTGTCCCGCCAGGTGCCGCCGACCGAGTCGGCGCGCTCCAGGATGACGAAGTCGGTGATCCCGGCGCGGCGGAGCCGGACGCCGGCGCCGAGGCCGCCGAAGCCGGAGCCGATCACGGCGACCCGCACGTGGGGCGTGGCGGGCGCCGTGGGCTCGGGGCGCTTGGGGGTGGGTGCCATGCGGCGTCCCTCCTGAGGATGGGGGTGAAGGTGCGCACGTCCGGAAAATTCGCGCCAGTAATCACTGGCATGATTGGCAGGGTAGCTCTTGCTGACAGTTGATGGAAGAAGCCCGGCAGCATCGGTTGCCCGCCCGCCGCGCCTATGCTGAGCGCCGTGGAGAAGCTCAGGTCGGCACCGGCGGCGACAGCCCAGCGCGAGTACCGGGTGGAGGAGCTGGCCGAGGCGGCCGGCATCACCACCCGTACCCTGCGCTTCTACCGCGAGCGCAAGCTGCTCCAGCCGCCCCGCAAGGAGGGCCGGATCGCCTGGTACGGCGAGGCCCACCTGGCCAGGCTGCGGGTGATCGCCGAACTGCTGGAGCGCGGCCACACCCTCGGGGGCATCGCGGAACTGATCGGCGCCGGCGAGAGCGGGCGCGACGTCGCCGAACTGATCGGCCTGGAGGCCGCGATCGTCGCCCCGTGGTCCGACGAGACCCCGGTCGACCTGGACTGGGACGAGCTCAGGACGGCCTTCGGCGACCAGCTGACCGAGGCCAACACCGCCGAGTCCGTCGCCCAGGGCTGGATCACCGTCCGGGAGGACGGCATCACCCACATCAGCCGCCGGCTGATGGACGCCACCACCGCGCTGGTCGCCGAGGGCGTCCCGCTCTCCGTCGTCCTGGAGGCCAGCCGGCGCACCCAGGAGCACGTGGACGCGATCGCCGAGCTGTTCGTCGCCCTGGTCCGGGAGCACCTGCTGGGCGCCCTCGCCGACGACCGGCCGCTGCCCCCGGGCGAGGCCGCCCACCTGACCGAGCAGATCCTGCGGGTCCGGCCGCTGGCCCGGACGGTCGCGGACGCCCAGTTCGCGCTGGCGCTGGACCGCCGGGTGCACGCGGAGTACGACGAGGTGCTGCGCCGGCGGCGCAAGGACGGCGAGGGCCCGGGCGGAGGCGGCTGACGGGCCGGCCGGTGACCGGCGGCCGGGACGCGGGCACCGCCCGCCGCGCGTGGCGATCGGTGCGGGTGGGCAGGCATCCTCCGCAGCCGAGCGCCCCCGAGCCCTGGAGCCGCGCGATGTCCCGTACGCCCCACCGCTCCGCCGTCGCCGCCGTCGCCCTGGCGGGCTGCCTCGCCCTCGGCGGCTGCGGCTCCGGCACCCCGGCCGGCCCCGCCGGCGGCGAGGCGGCCGGCACCGGGGGCTCCCACGTCGTGCGGCACGCCCGCGGCGAGAGCACCGTCCCGGCCCGGCCGGCCCGGGTGGTGGTGCTCGACACCGACTCGCTGGACTCCGCGATCACCCTCGGCATCACCCCGGTGGGCGCCACCACGACCGCGGCCGGCGCGCCCCTCCCCGGCTACCTGCCGGCGGAGCGCCTCAAGGACGTCAAGCCGGTCGGCACCATCGGGTCACCCAACCTGGAGGCGATCGCCGCCCTGCGGCCCGACCTGATCCTCAGCAGCCAGGCTCGGGACGACAAGCACTACGAGGACCTGACGAAGATCGCGCCGACCGTCCTGACCCGGACCACCGGACCGGCCTGGCAGGAGAACTTCCGGCTGCACGCCGAGGCGCTGGGCCGGCAGAACGAGGCCAGGAGCGCCGAGGACGGCTACCGGGCGAAGGCCGGGGCACTGGTCGCCGCCCTCGGCGGCCCGGAGAAGGCCAAGGCGCTCAAGGTCGAGGTGGCGCGCTTCCTGGCCGGCTCCCCCACCCGCCTGTACCTCAACGACACCTTCATCGGCTCGATCCTGCGCGACCTCGGCCTCGGCCGGCCCGCCAACCAGGACCGGACCGGCTTCTCGCTGGAGATCAGCCCCGAGCAGGTCGACCGGGCCGCCGCCGACGTGATCTTCTGGTCGACCTACGGCGACGCCGCCAAGTCCGACCAGGCCGCGATCACCGGCGGGGCGCTCTGGAAGAACCTCGACGCGGTACGGAACAACCGGACCTTCCAGGTCGACGACGACCTCTGGATGCTCGGCATCGGGTACACCGGCGCGGGCCTGATCCTCGACCGGATCCGGCGGGACCTCACGGCGTCGCCCGCCCCCTGAGGCCCGCCCGGAGCGGCCGGGCCCGACGAACCCGGCGCCGGCCGTTCACCCCGGATTGTCCGCGGGTTGCCGGCTCGGACCGCTGCGCGCCCGCGCGCACCGCCGGCTTGGCCGGTCCTCCAAGCGCACCGTCCGTGAGCCACCGAGCGCGCTGGGTGATCCCACGGTTACCGGGGCGTACCACCGGCCCGTACGGTCGAGGCCCACCCGCAGGTCCGTTCCTGGTTGGGCCGGCGAACGGGGAGGCGGGCGCCCCGGACCGGCCCGGGTGAGGGTGATCGATGGCCGTGGTGGAGAAGTTCAGGTCGGCCGTGGGGCTGACGGGGCGCCGGGTCCTGCTCTGGTCGCTGCTGGGGCGGCTGCCGAACGCGATGTGCCCGATCGGCACCCTGCTGCTGGTCACCGGCAACACCGGCAGCGTCTGGCGCGGCTCGGCGGCGACCGGGGCGCTGGCGATCGGCCAGGGCATCGGCGGCCCGCTGGTCGGCCGGCTCGCCGACCGCCGCGGACAGCGGCCGGTGGGGCTGACCGCCGCCGTGGTGAACACCGTGGCGATCGTGGCCCTGGTGCTGGCCTCCGAGCGGGACGCGCCGCTCGGCTGGCAGATCGCCCCGGCCGCGTTGGTCGGCATGTCGATGCCGCTGGTGGGCCCGCTCTCGCGCAGCCGGTGGGTGCGACTGGCCGGCGGGAGGCAGGAGTTGACCTCCTCGATGATGTCGCTGGACGGGATCGTCGACGAGATCAGCTTCACCACCGGACCGGCCCTGGTCGGCCTGCTGGCCACGCTCGCCGATCCGGAGGCCGGCCTGCTGCTCGCCGCCGCGCTGGTCGGCGTCTGCGCCACCCTGTTCGCCCTGCACCCGAGCGCCTCCCCCGGCGAGGGCGCCCGCCGGGTGCGGTCCGGGGAGAAGCTGCTGACCACCCCGTACGTCCTGCTGCTGGCGGGGATGGCCCTGCTCGGGGCCTGCTTCGGCTCGTTGCAGGTCGGCGTCACGGCGAGCACCGCGGCCCTCGGACAGCCGGGGGCCGCCGGGCTGCTCTACGCCTTCCTCGGGTTCACCAGCGCGTTCTCCGGGGTGGCCACCGCCGCCCTGCCCTCCCGGCTTGGCCTGCCGCTGCGGCTGCGGGCGGGCACCGCGCTGCTGTTCGCCGGCTCCTTGCTGCTGCTGGTCGCGGGCGGGACGACGGCCGCCCTGACGGCGGCGATCGGGTGCGTCGGGGTGGCCGTGGCGCCGCAGATGATCACGATGTTCGGGCTGGTCGAGCGGACCGTCCCGGCCGGCCGCCTGGGCGAGGCGATGGCCGCGCTGGTCAGCAGCATCACCCTGGCGCAGTCCGCGGGGACGCTGGCCGGCGGGTGGGCCGCCGAGCGGTGGGGGCCGGGCGCCCCGTTCGAGGTCACCGTGCTGGCCGCCGGGGCGGCGCTGCTGCTGGCCGTCCTGACCGCCACCGAGAGCCGCTACCGGCGCCGCCCCGAACCGGCCGCGCCGGCCGGGCCCACGGCCGAGCGGGAGCCGGCGGCCGCCTGAGCAGCGGGGCACCGGCCGGGCCGACGACCCCTCAGGGGACGGGCAGTTCCAGCCGTCGGACCCGCTCGGCGTCCCCGGTCCGCGGGCAGGTGAGGCAGGACTCCGCGGGCCGGACGGCGTAGTAGAGGCAGCAGCCGAGCCGGGTGCGGGTCAGGTGCGGCCGCCCGTCGGTGCCCGGCAGGGTCCGGAAGGCGGCGGCGCCGGGGAAGGGCGCGGTGTCACCGGGCAGCAGGGCGGTGGCGGCCGCGACGGCGGCCTCCTCCTCCCCCAGCATCCGGCCCAGGTACCAGATCCCCGAGACCAGGTCGTCGGTGACCATGCCCCAGAGCGCGCGCGGGCCCCGCTTCGCCGGGCCCTGGAAGGCGGCCAGCACGGGGCCGACGTGGTCGGCGACGACGGCCCGCAGTTCGGCCCGCAGTTCGTCCTCGCCGGCCAGCACCCGGGCTCCCGGCAGGCCGGCCGCCGGGTCGTCCGGCAGGCAGGCGAAGCCGCCGGGGCGCAGCGCCAGGCCGCCGCCGACGGAGTCGATCCAGACGTCCTCCGGGCGGATCCGGGGCACCCGGCGCTCCAGGTACCAGGGGCCGCTGACGAGCAGGCAGACCGACCACAGGTAGTGGTGCAGCAGCCGGGAGGCCGCGACGTGTTCGCGCGGGGTGCAGTCGTGGCCCGCCAGGATCCGGGTGGCCTCGTCGGCGATCAGCCGGTCGCGGTGCAGCGCCGGTTCGGCCATCGGGACCCAGTCCCGCCCGGGGGTGTGGGCCGGCCCCTGGGCCGTCGTCAGTTCGGCCTGCAGGGAGGGGCACCGGACGGCGAGACGGCGGTACGTCCCGCCCAGCGGATCGACGGCGGCGGGCCGGATCGATCGCGTGTCGGGCATGGGGGCTCCAGAAGCATCGAGCACGTTCGACTAAGGTGAGGCTCACCTTATAGGCAGAAAGTGACCACTCGTCACCAGCCACCCCGGCGCGGCCCGGATTTGACGCACTTAGGCACACCTAACCTAGGATCCGTCCCGTGCTGAAAGACGATCAGCCGGGGTCGGTCCGCACGCCGTGCCGCGGAACCGGCCGGCCCACGCGCCCGGAACCGCCCCCGGAACCGGCAGGTCGGCCGACGGGAGGAACGGCGGCGGACCCGCACCGGTGACCTGCCCCGAACCGCCGGCGCCAGCGCCCCCACCCCCGGAGAGGACCGCCCCCGCATGCGGCTGTACCTGCTCGCCCTCAACCCCACCGACTCCGTCACCGAGGGCTTCCTGCCGGCCGCCGCGGCCCTGGGGCTCGACGTCACCGTCCTCACCGACTCGGCCGAGGCCCACCTCCTCGCCTACGCCGCACTGCCCCGGCCGGTCGAGGTGCTGGAGTGCCCGGTCCAGGACTTCCGTGAGGTGATCGGCCGGATCTCCCGCCACCACGCACCGGACGCGGTCTTCACCAACAGCGACCACCTGCAGACCCAGGCCGCCCTCGCGGCCGGCTACTTCGGCCTCCCGGCCAAGGACTGGAAGGCCACCCTGCGGGCCAAGAACAAGGCCGAGCTGCGCCGCCACCTCACCGCCTCCGGCCTGGACGCCGTCCGGTCCGTGGAGGTCGGCCCCGGGCAGGACCTCGCCGGACTCGCCGCCCTGGACCTCCCGTTCCCCTGCATCGTCAAGCCCCGGGAGGGCGTGGCCAGCGAGGACGTGGTCCTGGCCGAGGACCTCGACGCGCTGGTCCGGCTCGGCACCGGGATCCAGCGGCGCCGCACCGGCGCCGCCCTGGTGGTCGAGGAGTTCCTGGTCGGCGACCTCCGCACGCTGGAGACGCTCGGCGACGGGCGGACCAGGCACGTGCTCGGCGGGTTCCGCACCCGGGTCTCCGAACCGCCGGGCTTCATCGAGGAGGCGCTGGAGTTCGTCCACGCACACCCCGGGGCCGTGGTGGACCAGATCCTCGTCCAGCTGGACGCACTCGGCGTCGGACTCGGCGCCTGCCACACCGAGTTCATCGTCCAGGCGGACGGCCGGGCCCGGATCGTCGAGGTCAACTACCGCGCCATCGGCGACCGGGCCGACCTGATGATGGCCGAGGCGCTCGGCATCCCCTACTTCGAACTCGTCCTGCGCGCCCACCTCGGCGAGCGACTGCCCGCCGACCTCGGCGCCCGGAGCGACACGCACGCCCACAACCTGGCCGTCTGCGCCGACCGGGCCGGCACCCTCACCGCCGCCCCCGGGCCGGCCGAACTCGTCGAGAACGGCGTCCGCCTCTCCTACCGCCCGCTGCGGGCCGTCGGCGAGCACCACCCCCACTACCGCACCAACCGCGACTACCTAGGCCTGATCTGGGCCCTCGGCCCCGACCCGGCCGCCCTCCGCGAGGCCGCCGCCGGGTTCGCCGCCACCCGGCGGTGGGAGATCACGCCGTGACCGCCGAGGAGCAGTTGACCCTCCGGGTGCTCTCCGCCCTGCTGCGCGAGGACGTGCTCGGGCTGCGCACCCGCGGGGTGCCGACCGACCGGCCCGACGGCCGCTGGCTGCGCCTCGACCTCGACGCCGGCACCCTGCTGCTGCCGGTGACCGAGGACGGGTTCCAGTGCGAGTACGCCGCCCGGCTGCCGCTGCTGGAGGCCGACGGCGTCCGCCTCACCTCGCTGACGGCCGTACTGACCCGGGTGCGGGAGCTCGCCGCCCCCGAGGACCGCGACGGCCACCTGGACTTCGCCGAGGAGTGCCGGCAGACCCTCGCCACCATGGAGCTGCACGACCGGGCCCGGCCCGGGGTGCTGGCCGCCCTCGCCGCCCGGTACGGCCCCGACCCGGCCGACTGGACGGGCCCGGCCGCCGCCCTCGCGCAGGACACCCTGGCCGCCTACCTGGACCACCCGGTGTACCCCACCGCGCGCGGCCGCGCCGGCCTGACCGATGCCGAACTCGTCGCACACGCACCCGAGTTCCACCCCACCTTCGAGCTGCACTGGATCGCCTTGCCGGCCGGCGCGGTCGAGCCGCCCGGCCCGGGGCCGCTGCCCGACTGGTGGCCCGCCCCCGCCGACATCGGCCTGCCCGACCTGCCCCGCGACCACCTCACCCTGCCCGTCCACCCGCTCACCGCCGGCCCGCCGCTGGCCGGGGCGCTGCGCGCCGCCGGACTGGACGGCCTCGCCGTACCGGGCCGCAACCCGTACCTGACGGTGACCCCCACCCTCTCGATGCGGACCGTCGCCGTGGCCCGGGATCCGCGCTGCCACCTCAAGCTGCCGCTGGCCACCGCCACCCTGGGCCGGCGCAACCGGCGCACCATCAAGGCCGGTGTGCTGCCCGACGGCGCTGCCGGGCAGCGGCTGCTGGAGACGGTCATCGGCCGGGAGCCGAGGTTCGCCGGGACGGTCCTGCACGCCGACGAGCAGTCCTGGACCGAGGGCGGCCACGAACTGCTGGCCGTCCTGCTGCGCCGCCAGCCCGCCGGCCTGGACGAGGCGGTCACCGTCCCGCTGGCCGCGCTGGCGGCCACCGCGCCGGGCGGACGGCTCGTCCTCGACCACCTCGCCGACCGGTTCTACGACGGCGACCCGCTCGCCCTCTACGACGCCCTGCTCACCCTGCTGCTGGACTGGCAGACCACCCTCTTCCGCTACGGCGTGGCGCTGGAGTCGCACCAGCAGAACACCTCGCTCGTCCTCGACCGGACCGGCGGCGCCACCCGGCTCCGCCTGCTCGGCAAGGACAACGACGGACTACGGGTCAACGGGCCCCGGCTGGCCGCCGCCCTCGGTGAACCCGGCCGCCCGCCGGGCGGGTTCACCGACCCGCGGACGACCGGGAGCAGCGACCGGCCGCTCACCGACCTCTTCACCACCATCACCGTCCACCTCTGCGCGGCCTCGCTCGCCTTCGCGCTGGCCGCGCACGGCCGGGCCCCGCTGGAGACCTCGTTGGGCCTGCTGCGCCGGCGCCTCACCGAGGCCGTCGACCGGCTCGGCCCGGACGGCGCCGCGCTCCGCGCCGACCTGCTGGAGGCCGACCGGCTCCCGGTCAAGGCCATGGTCACCGCGGGAACGCTGCTCAGCAAGGAGCGCTCCGGCGCCGCCGACATCAACAAGCACTACACCAGCGGGCCCAACTACCTTCGCCGGTACGGGACTCCGCGATGACGACCGCCGAGGCCGCGCGCCCGCGCGCATTCCCGGCCGTGCCCGGCCGGCTCCTGTCCTAGTCTCCAAGGGTGCCGCGGTGGCCGTCGGTACGGCCGCGCCCACCCTCGTCCCCCGCACCCGTTGGAGTCGTTGATGCCGTTGCCCGCACCGTCGCCCACCCCGGCCGCCCCCGAACTCCCGTCCGCCGACGACGCGGTGGCGCACACGCTGCTCAACTGCCTGCTGCGCGAGGTCTCCGGGCCGGAGCAGCAGAGCGCCGTCGCCGACGGCAGGCTGCTGATCAGGCTGCCCCGGCGGGGAGTGCTGCTGCGGGTCGCGCTCCGGCGCACCTCGCTGATCGGCGCCCACCGCTTCACCGGGCCGGTCAGCGAGGAACGGGACGGCTGCTGGGCCGAGCTGCACTGGCGGGAGCTGGCCGGCCACATCGAGCAGGAGCTGACGCTGCGCAGCGGGGTCGGCAACGAGGAGTTCGCCGAACAGCTGGCCTCCAGCCACCGGGGCGTCACCAACGCGCTGTCCGGCCGGGGCGAACCCGGCGGGGACCGGTACCTGGAGTCCGAGCAGGCCCTGCTGTTCGGACACCGCTTCCACCCCGCGCCCAAGTCGCGCTCGGAGGGCCCGGCCGCCTGGGCCGCGTACGCGCCGGAGGCCCGGGCCGCCTTCCCGCTGCGCCACCTCGCCGTGCGGGCCGACCTGCTCGCCGAGCGGAGCCTGGACCCGGCGGTCACCGAACTGCTCGACGGACTGCGCGAAGTCCCCTCCGGCTACCGACTGCTGCCGGCGCACCCCTGGCAGTACGAGCTGCTGCGCGGGACCCCCGCCCTGCGGGCCGCCCTCGCCCGCGGCGAGGTGCTGGACCTCGGCACCGGCGGCGCGCCGTTCACCCCGACGGCCTCGGTGCGCACCCTGCACGGCGAGGGCGCCTTCCTGAAGTTCAGCCTGAACGTCCGGATCACCAACTGCCTGCGGAAGAACGCCGCGTACGAGCTGACCGGCGCGGTCGCGCTGACCACGCTGCTGGCCCCGGCGCTCGACGAGCTGGCCGGGCGGTTCCCGGACGCCGCGGTGCTCCGCGAGCCGGCCTTCCGCACGCTGGCGCTGCCCGGACCGGACGGCACCCCGGACCTCACCCTGTTCGAGGGCCTCGGGCTGATCGTCCGGGAGGGCCTGGACGGTGTGCTGCGCCCGGGCGTCACCCCGCTGCTGGCCGCGGCCGTGGCCGACGAGTACCCGACCAGCTCCGCGCACGTCTCCCGGTTGTCGGCCGGCGCCGGCCCGGCCGCGGCGCTGGACTGGTGGCAGGCCTACCTGCGGCTGCTGCTGCCACCGGTGCTGGCCGCCTACTTCGACCACGGGGTGGTGCTGGAACCGCACCTGCAGAACGTGCTGATCGGCGTGGACGGCGCGGGACGCCCGGTCCAGGTGCTCTTCCGCGACCTGGAGGGCACCAAGCTCGTCGCCCCCGGGCAGAACGCGGCCCTGCTCGCCCGGTTGCCGCCGGAGGTGGCCGGGCCGACGGCCTACGACCCGCAACGCGGCTGGGACCGGGTGGTCTACTGCCTGCTGGTCAACCACGTCTCGGAGCTGCTCGCCGCGATCGCCGACCTGTACCCGGAGCTGGAGGGCGCGCTCTGGGCGAGCGTCGAGGCCGTGCTGCGGGCCCACGCCGACGCGTACGGCTGCCCGCCCCGGCTGAGCGCCCTGCTGGCGGGGGTGCCGCTGCCGGCCAAGGCGAACCTGCTGACCCGCTGGGAACGCAAGGCGGACCGCGAGGCGGGCTACGTCCGGCTGCCGTCCCCGCTCGGCGGGCCGGCGCCCACCGGGGCGGTGCCCGCTGACGCCGGACCCGCCGACGCCGTGGCGGTCCCCGCCGCCGGGCGCGGATCCGGGCCCGGCGGGCCCGCCCGGTCCAGGGCCGAGGCCCGGCAGCCCGCGGCCCGCCGGACCGACCTCCTGCGGGCGGCGCCCGCGGCCGGCCGCCCGCCCGCCCACGTGCCCGCCCTCGGCCATGCCCGGAGGCCCCGATGAACGCCACCCCCCTGGTCCGGCGGCGGGCCGCCGCCCTGGCCGCCGACGAACTCCCGGCCTACCTCTACGACCTGCCGCTGCTGCGCGGGCACGCGGCGGCGGTCCGGGCCGCCCTGCCCGGCCGGGTGGAGCTGTACTACGCGGCCAAGGCCAATCCCGAGCCCGCCGTCCTGGCCGCGCTGCGCGGCGCGGTGGACGGCTTCGAGGTCTCCAGCGGCGGCGAGTCGGCGCACGTCCGGGCGGCCGTGCCCGGTGCGGCGCTGGCCTTCGGCGGGCCGGGCAAGACGCCGGCCGAGATCTCCGAGGCCGTCCGACTCGGGGTGCACCGCTGGCACGTGGAGAGCGAGCAGGAGCTGTACCGGCTGGCCGACGCGCTGGCCGGCACCCCCGAAGCGGTCGTCGACGTCCTGCTGCGGGTGAACGTGCCGATCGGCGCCGGCCCGCTGGACTCGGTCGCGCTGGCCATGGGCGGCCGGCCGACCCCGTTCGGGCTGGACCCCGAGCGCGCCGACGCCTGCGCGGCCCTGCTGGCCGGGCCGCTCGGGCGGCAGCTGCGGCTGCGCGGCACGCACGCCCACCTGGCGAGCGGTCTGCGGGCGCCGGCCCAGCTCCAGGTGGCCGAGCAGGTGGTGGACTGGTCGGTGCGGTTCGCCCGGCGGCACCGGATCGCCCTGGAGGAGGTCGACGTCGGCGGCGGGATGGCCGTGGACTACGCCGACCCCGCCGACCGCTTCGACTGGACGGCCTTCGGCACCGGCCTGGAGAAGCTGCTCGACCGCCACCCGGGCCTGACCCTGCGGATCGAACCGGGGCGGGCCATGACCGCGTACTGCGGCTGGTACGCCACCGAGGTGCTGGACGTGAAGCGGAGCCACGGCGAGGACTTCGCCGTCGTCCGCGGCGGCACCCACCACCTGCGCACCCCCGCCACCCGGGGTCACGACCAGCCCTTCGAGGTGCTGCCGGTGGCCGGCTGGCTGCACCCCTGGCCACGGCCCGCCGTCACCACCGGTCGGGCCACCCTGGCCGGCCAGCTCTGCACCCCGAAGGACGTGCTGGCGGCGCGGGCCCCGGTGGACGGGCTGCGCGCCGGGGACCGGGTGCTGTTCGCGATGGCCGGCGCGTACGCCTGGAACATCTCGCACCACGAGTTCCTGATGCACCCTCGCCCGGGCTTCCACTTCCTGGACGACGCGGGCGACGGCACCGGGGACGCCGGCACCGACGGCACCGGCTGAGCGGCGGACGGGCCGGCCCCCGGACGGCACCTCGGGCGGGAGTACCGGTGCGTGACCGCCCCCCCGGGGCCGGCGGGGGTGCCCGTCGTCGGCACCGACCCCGGGGCGACTGGGGTCGGCGGGGCCCGAGCTGCCGGAGCGGGTACCGGGACGCCCGGTGCCGAGGGGGCTGCCGCAGGTCCGCCTGGCACAGGCGTGCGAGAGTGGTGTCAGCGAAGGGAGCGGCACGTGCTGATGGAGAAGGTGGCGGAGATC
Source organism: Kitasatospora herbaricolor (assembly GCF_030813695.1). Classification (NCBI taxonomy): domain Bacteria; kingdom Bacillati; phylum Actinomycetota; class Actinomycetes; order Kitasatosporales; family Streptomycetaceae; genus Kitasatospora; species Kitasatospora herbaricolor. The sequence continues at coordinate 7,175,496 of NZ_JAUSVA010000002.1, read as the reverse complement.
CTCGCCGAGGCGTCCGCCGAGGTGGTCCTGCCGCGCTTCCGGGCGCTGGCGGCCGGTGAGGTGATGGAGAAGGCCCCCGGCGAGGTGGTCACCGTCGCCGACCGGGAGGCCGAAGTGATCATCGCCCGGCGGCTGCGGGAGCTGCTGCCCGTCCCCGTGGTGGGCGAGGAGGCCGTCTCCGCCGATCCCGAGCTGGCCCACGCCCTGGAGTCCGAGCCCGCCGTCTGGCTGGTCGACCCGGTGGACGGCACCTCCAACTTCATCGCCGGCCGCCCCGACTTCGCGGTGATGGCCTCGCTGGTGCGCTCCGGGCGGACGGTCGCGGCCTGGATCTGGCAGCCGATGACCGCGACCGGTTACGCCGCCGAGCTGGGCTCCGGCGCCTGGCGCAACGGCGAGCGGCTGACCCGTACGCCCGCCTCGGCCCGGCCGGGCGACTGGCGCGGCTCGGTCAAGAGCCGGTTCGTCGACCCCGCCGAGCGCGACCGGCTGCGGGCCAACGCGGCCGCCTTCGGCGAGGTCACCCCCGGCCGGCACGCCGCCGGGGTGGAGTACCCCCAGATCGCGGACGGCGAGCAGGAGTTCATCTTCTACTGGCGCACCCTGCCGTGGGACCACGCGCCCGGCTCCCTGCTGGTCACCGAGGCCGGCGGAGTCTCCGCCCGGCTGGACGGCTCCACCTACCGGCCCGACCCGCCGGGCGGCCAGGACGGCCTGCTGGTCGCCGCCGACCCCGCCACCTGGGAGCGCACCCGCGAGATCCTGCTCGGCGTACGGGCCTGACCTCGGAGGCCGCCCGGCCCGGCGCCGGGTCCCCGCGGCCCGGTCGGTGTCCGGCCACGGCCGCCGGACCGTTCCCGGCCGGGACGGACGGGCCCCGACGAGGTCGTCCGGGCCCGTCCCCGGGGTTAGGAGGGGCCCGGCTCGTCCTCCGCGCCGGACCCGACCGACCCGGACCGTGTCGCCGTCACCAGATCACCGGCAGCCGCTCCGGCAGCCGCTTGATGAAGCCAGGACGCCAGGCCAGCTGCTCGATCGGCAGGGCCGGCCGCAGCCCCGGCAACCGCTCCACCAGGGCCGTCAGCGCGATCTCGGCGTGGGTGCGGCCGAGCGCGGAGGCCGGGCAGAAGTGCCGGCCGGCGCCGAAGGCCAGGTGCGGGTTGCTCTCCCGGTCGAAGTCGATCCTCTCGGGGTGCGGGAACACCTCCGGGTCGAAGTTGGCCCCCTCGACCAGGACCAGCACCAGCTCGCCCTCCTTCACCAGCACCTCGCCGAGCCGGACGTCCGCCGTCGCCAGCCGGGGCAGCGCGTCGCCGATCGAGAGGTTGACCCGCAGCAGCTCGTCGACCGCCCGGCCGATCACCGCCGGCTCGGCCCGCAGCCGGTCCGCCAGCTCCGGCCGCTGGAGCAGCGCGATGATCGCGTGCAGCAGGAAGGCGGAGGTGGAGACCGCGCCGGCGCCGAACAGCGAGAGCGCGACGGTGGCCAGCAGTTCGTCGTCGACCCGGTCGGACACCTCGGGCGAGCGGCGCAGCGCCGCGAACCGTCCGAACAGGCCCTCGGTCGGCGCGGGATCGGCGTTGAGCCCCTCCACCATGTAGCCGAGGTCCTTGTACCAGTTCGGCGAGGAGCCCTCGAAGGGCGTCGGGCTGGTGACGAAGGCGAGGTCGATGCCGGACATCAGCCGGCGCCAGTCGTCGACGGGTATGCCGAGCAGCCGGCAGTGCAGGGCCGCCGAGTACGGCTCGGTGAAGCCGTCGCGCAGTTCGCCGGGCGCGCCGTGCGCGACCAGGGTGTCGATCAGCCGGTGCGCCTCGGCCTCCAGCCAACCGTCCAACTCCTTGTCGGCGCGCGGCGAGAGGGTCTTCATCACGGCGTTGCGCAGGCCGGCGCTGTTGATGTTGCCCATGTTGTTGACCACCTCGGGCGGGATGGTCAACGCGTACTGCCGGGGCACCCCGGGGTTGGCGGTGTCCTTGAGGCTGAAGCGGTCGTCCTCCAGCACCTGCTTGGCGAGGGCGTAGCTGCTGACCAGCCAGGCCTCGTCCCCGGTCATGGTGCGGACCCTGGCCACCGGCTGCTCCTCCCGGAGCCGGGTCGCCTCGGCGGGCAGGACGTCGCCGCGCCGGGAGAGGGGGAAGGTCGCTTCGCGCTGAGCACTCGTGGTCATGGAACGGAACTCCTGAGGGTGTGGTGAGGGTGGCACGCGTCGGCGGCCGGTCGGGCGACGGGTCGGGTGGCGGGTCAGGCGGCCGGTCGGGCGGCCGGTCGGGCGGTGGCTTGCGGCGGGACACCCGCCACGGCGGCCTGACGGACCACTGCGTAGCCCTGTCCGGCGGCCGCGCGCAGTCCGGCGTCCCGGCCGAAGAGGACGGGGGTGAGCGGGAGCTGGACGTGGTAGCAACTGACCGAGGAGGGCACCCGGAGCAGCGCGGGGGTGTCCAGGAAGAAGGGCAGCTCGGCCGCGATGTACCGCAGCCCGGCCTCCAGTTGGTCCTCGGTGGGCGGCAGGCCCTCGCCCAGCCTCGCCGTCAGGAAGGAACGGGCCATGCCCTCGGCCGCCTCCCTCAGCACCGGGTCGGTGCGCAGGGCGTCCAGGACGGACCGGTGCAGGCGCTGGTAGACCGGGTCGCCGGTGAAGGAGGAGAGCGGATGGACGCCCACGCCCGGGCGGCCCGACTCCTCGACGCCTCGCCGGATCCGGCGGGCGGTCGCCTTGATCTCCTTGGCGGCCCGGCGCTGGGCCTGCTCGGGCGGGCGGCCGAAGGCCTGGTACTGGACCTCGACGTGCAGGTCGGCGTAGACGATGTCGACGGCGGCGAAGAACTCCGTGGACCAGGAGACGAGTTCGCTGATCCGCTGAGGTCCGAAATAGCTGTTTCCCGGGCTGACGCCGATCAGCAGGTGGTCGCCCCGGCGCCAGATCGCCTGGCAGCGGGGGGAGAAGGGCTGTGCCTCGAACATGGTCGGGGTGGTGCTGAGGAGCGTTTCGCTCATGCCGGGGCCTTCGCGCTCGCAGGAATGGATCACGGTGCTCTGAAAGGTGTTTCGGGCATGGCCGGGCCATGCGCGTGCTCGGTACGGGAAGTCCGCCGTGGTCGGGCGGGAATCACCCGGCTGGATCCGAATGCACCGGCTCGGGTGAGGGTTCCGGCCCGGATGTCGGCTCCGGCACGGATGACGGATCCGGCAGGTGTGACGGCATCGCGGAGCCGGCCGGGGCGCGGTGCGGCACCGGACGGACGGGCGGGCCAGGAGGCGGAGGACCGCCCGGTGGGGCGGCCTGGGCGGGGTCACACGCGGAAGCAAGGTCGCGGCGCCCGGGCGAACGCGGGCGCGGGCGGTGGATCCCCCTTGTGCCGCTAGTCCCGGGGAGCCGTGTGCTCCTGGTGTGGCGGCGACTACAAGAAGTTACCGCCGTTGTTCGGGCGCTCCGCAAGGCCTGTCCGGGGGTTGGCGGAATTCGGTCCTCCGGTGACCTGAATCAGCCTGTACGACCCTGGCATTGGTATGTCTACGGAGACACTTCACCGGCCCCGCCCGGGCGCTTCCGCATTCCCATCCGGCGCTCGCGGGCACCAGTGTACTTTCCTCCAACCCGACCACCCGGAAAGGTCGGTGCATGCATTTCCGCGACCAGTTCGCCGGGGTGGGGGAAGGCCGGTCCGGGCCACCGGGCCGCCGGCCGGGTTCACGTCCCGGCCCCGCGCACACGCCGGGCTCAGACGCCGGACGTCTCGACCTCCCGGCCGGCCCGGACCACCTCGTGCAGCAGGGCCGTCGTCCGCTCGGCGGTGGTGTGCGGATTGAGCAGGGTCAGCTTGAGCCGGACCCGACCCGGACCGCTGCCCGGGAGTTCCGTCCGGCCGACGACGGCCCGGCCCTCGCGCAGCAGCAGCCGGCGCACCTCGGCGTTCACCCGGTCCGCCTCTGCCCCGATCCGGTCCGGGCCGCTCCGGCCGGGCTCGGCCCCCGTCCCGTCCGGGCCGCCGGGCCGGGCCGCGGCCGGGAGGTAGCGGAAGACCACCGTGCTGAGGACCGGCGGGCAGTGCAGGTCCAGGGCGGGCTCGGCGCGGACCGCCTCGGCGGTGGCGAGGGCGAGGTCGTGACAGGCGTCCACCAGGGCGCCGAGGCCGGCCCGGCCGAGGGTGCGCAGGGTGACGGCCAGCTTGAAGGCGTCGGCCCGGCGGGTGGTGCGCAGCGACAGGCCGAGCAGGCTCGGGTAGCCGGCCTCCTCGTCGTCGGCCGGGTTGAGGTAGACGGCGCGGCGCAGCAGCGACACGTAGGTCTCGGCCCGCCGGGCCAGGAAGATCCCGGCGGCGGCCGGCTGCCAGCCCAGTTTGTGCCAGTCGAGCGAGACCGAGTCGGCCCGGGCGATCCCGTCGAGCAGCGGGGCCAGCCGGTCGGAGAGCAGCGCTCCGCCGCCGTAGGCGGCGTCCACGTGCAGCCAGGCGCCGTAGCGGGCGGCCAGGTCGGCGGCCCGGTGCAGCGGGTCGACGGCGCCGGTGTCGGTGGTGCCCGCGGTCGCGACCACGGCCAGCGGGGTGCCGCCCTCCCAGACGGCCTCGGCCATCGCCCGGGCCAGCGCGTCCGGGTCCATCCGCAGGTCGCGGTCGACCGGCACGGCCACCACCGCGCGCTCGCCGAGCCCGAGCAGGGCGGCGGCGCGCTGGACGGAGAAGTGGGCGGCCTGCGAGGCGAAGATCAGCGGCCGGGTGCCGGCCGGCAGGCCGTCCACCTCCACGATGCCGTCGAGGATCTGGTCCCGGGCCAGCATCAGGCCCATCAGGTTGGACTCGGTGCCGCCGGAGGTGAGCACCCCGGTGGCCTGCCGGGGGTCGAAGCCGACCAGCGCGGCGAGCTCGGCGAGCAGGGCGGTTTCCAGGGCGGTGGCGGCGGGGGCCTGGTCCCAGGAGTCCTGGGAGGGGTTGAGGGCGCTGACGGCGAGGTCGGCGGCGACCGCCACGGCCAGTGGCGGGCAGTGCAGGTGGGCCGCGCAGGCCGGGTCCGCGGGGTCGGCGCTGCCGTACGCGAGGAGTTCGGTGAGCCGGCGCAGCGCGTCGGGGCCGGCCGCGCGCCCGGCGAACTCGGCGCTCACCTGCTCCGCGAGCGGCCCCGGTCTGCCGGCCGGCACCGGCCCGGCCCGGCGGGCGGCGCCGGCCGCCAGCGCGTCGAGCACGGTGTCCAGCAGCGGGCGCAGGGCCTGCGGGCCGTCGGCGCCGCCGGAGAGGGCGGCCGGTCCGGGTTCGCGGGGACCACCGCCCGGGCCGGCCCCCCGGGCTCTCCCGGTGCCCGCGAGCCCGAGGCCCGGGCGCCGGCCGGGCGGGCCGGCGGTCACGGACGGGCCCCGGGCAGCGCGGGGCCGGCGGCGGCCGCGCGGATCGCGTCGGCGAGCCGGTCCAGCACCGCCTCGGTCTGCTCGTCGGTGATGGTGAGCGGTGGCAGCAGCCGCAGCACCGCGTCGTGGCGGCCGCCGAGTTCGACGATCAGGCCGCGGGCCAGGCAGGCCTCGCGGACCCGGACGGCCAGCTCCGGCGCGGCCGGCCGCGAACCGCAGGCGTCCGGCTCGGCGTCCGGGTCGACCAGTTCGACCCCGATCATCAGGCCCCGGCCCCGGACGTCGCCGATCACCGGCAGCTCCCCGGACAGCGCCCGCAGCCGGGTGGTGATCCGGGCGCCGACCACGGCGGCCCGCTCCACCAGTCCCTGCTGGGCGACGAAGCGCATGGTGGCGGCGCCGGCCGCCATCGCCAGGGTGTTGCCGCGGAAGGTGCCGGTGTGCGCGCCGGGCCGCCAGCCGTCGTACTCCTGGCGGTAGACCACCACGGCCAGCGGCAGGCTGCCGCCGATGGCCTTGGAGAGCACCATCGCGTCCGGTGTGACGCCGCTGTGCTCGACGGCCCACATCGCGCCGGTGCGGCCGACTCCGGTCTGCACCTCGTCGACGATCAGCGGGATGCCGCGCTCGGCGGTGATCCGGCGCATCTCGCGCAGCCAGCCGTCCGGGGCGGGCACCACGCCGCCCTCGCCCTGCACGGCCTCCAGGATCATCGCGGCGGGCTTGACCACCCCGCCGGCCGGGTCGTCCAGCAGCCGCTCGGTGAAGGTGGCGGCGAGTTCGGCCCCGGCCGGACCGCCGACGCCGAACGGGCAGCGGTAGTCGTAGGGGTACGGGAGCCGGGTGACCTCGCCGCCGCCGGGCAGCGGGGCCTTGACCGCGACGTTGCCGGTCACCGCGAGGGCGCCGGCCGTCATGCCGTGGTAGGCGCCGGTGAAGGCGAGGGCGCCGCGCCGGCCGGTGGCGGTCTGCATCAGCTTGAGCGCCGCCTCGACGGCGTCGGTGCCGGCCGGCCCGCAGAAGTGCACCCGGGAGCCCTCGCCGAACCCGCGCGGGAGGCTGGCGAAGAGGGCTTCGGTGAAGTCGTCCTTCTCGGCGGTGGCGAGGTCGAGCAGGTGCAGCGGAGCACCGCTGTCGAGGGTGCGGCGGATGGCCTCCAGCACCACGGGGTGGTTGTGACCGAGCGCCAGGGTGCCGGCGCCGGACAGGCAGTCGAGGTACCGGCGGCCGTCGGCGCCCTCGACGGTCATCCCGTTCGCGCGGACCGGCACGATCGGGAAGGACCGGGCGTAGGTGCGGGCGGCCGACTCGCGGATGCGCTGTCGGCGCAGCACGGCGTCCCCCGGGGCGGGCGCGGGTGCGGCGGGCTCGGCAGGCTCGACGGTGACGGTCACAGGCAGACTCCCATAAAGTTAGGTAAGCCTAACTTTACTGGATCACGCCGGTCGGGCCGGCGACGGGGGCCGGGGATCACCCGTACGAGTGACACGGGCCGCGCTGACCAACGAGCCGGCCGCCGGAAGGTCACGGCCCGGTTCGAAGTTCCCCGGAGGACCGCTCCCCCGGCGGACCGCACCGGGCCGGCGGTCGCTCGGTACCCTGGCCCCGGGACCACCGAGGGAGCCACCGATGCCGGAGCGGACCGACCGCAGCACGCCGACCGACGCCGCCGATCCGGGCCCGGCCGCCCGCCCGGCACCCGCCGGCCAGGACCCGGCCACCGCCGCCCACCGGGCCGAACTCGCCCGCACCCGCGAGTTCTTCGGCGCCCGCGCGGCAGGCTGGGACGCCAAGTTCCCGGACGACGGGCCGCGCTACGCCGCCGCGGTGGCCGAACTCGGCCTGCGGCCCGGCCAGCGCGTCCTGGACGCCGGCTGCGGCACCGGCCGCGCGCTGCCCGCGCTGCGGGCGGCCGTCGGGCCGGACGGCGCCGTCACCGGCGTGGACGTCACTCCCGAGATGCTGGCCGAGGCCGAGGCCCACCGCGCGCAGGCCACCCTGCTGCTGGCCGACTGCGCGGACCTCCCGCTGCCGGACGCCGCCTTCGACGCGGTGTTCGCCGCGGGCCTGGTCTCGCACCTGCCGGCCCCGGCCCTCGCCCTGCGCGAACTCGCCCGCGTCACCCGCCCCGGCGGTCTGCTCGCCCTCTTCCACCCGGTCGGCCGCGCGGCGCTGGCCGCCCGCCACGGCCGGCAGATCACCCCCGACGACCTGCGCGCCGAGCCCAACCTCCGGCCGCTGCTGGCCGCCGCCGGCTGGGAGCTGGCCTCGTACGCGGACGAGGACGAGCGCTACCTCGCCCTGAGCCGGAGGACCGGCTGAGTGTCGGGGCAGCCTCGGAGGACCGGCTGAGCATCGGAGCGGCGCCGGAGGAGGAGCCAGGTCAGCCCGAGGCGCCGGCCCGCCAGCGGTAGCACAGCTCGGGGCGGCCGACCTGGCCGTACTGGGGTTCGCGGTCGGCGAGGCCGGTGTCGACGAGGTGTTCGAGGTACCGGCGGGCGGTGATCCTGGAGACCCCGGCCGCGGTGCCCGCCGCCGCGGCGGACAGGCCGGCGTCCGCCCCGCGCAGCACGCCCGCGACGGTGTCCAGGGTGGGGGCGCTGAGGCCCTTGGGGAGGGCGCTGCGCTCGGTGGTGCGCAGCACCGCGAAGGCGTGGTCCACCTCGTCCTGGCCGGTGGCGTCGCCGCTGCGGCCCAGCGTCTCGCGGTACCGCGCGTAGCGCTCCAGGCGGTCCCGCAGGGCCGCGCCGCCGAACGGTTTGAGCAGGTACTGGACGACCCCGGCCGAGACGGCCTGCCGGACGGTCGCCAGCTCGCGGGCCGAGGTCACGGCGATGATGTCGGCCGGGTGCCCGGCCGCCCGCAGGGTGCGGCAGAGCTGCAGGCCGTGGCCGTCCGGCAGGTGGAGGTCGAGCAGCACGAGGTCGATCGGGGTGCCGGCGGCCCGGGCCCGGTCGAGGGCGCGCAGCGCGTCGGCGCAGCTGTGCGCGGTGGCGACGGTCCGGAACCCCGGCGCGCGGTCCACGTGGAGGGCGTGCGCGGCGGCGGCCACCGGGTCGTCCTCGACCACCAGAACGCCGATCGGGCGGGCGGCGGGGCGGGTCACCGGGCCGTCACCCCCGCGCGCTGCAGCGGCAGCCGGACGGTGAGCACGGCGCCGCGCTCGCGCCCGACCTCGACGGTGCCGCCGTTGCGGCGGGCGGCCTGGGCGACCAGGGCCAGGCCCAGCCCGTGGCCGCTGCTCTTGGTGGTCCAGCCGCGCCGGAAGACGTCCTCGACGGCCCGCGGGTCGATGCCGGCGCCGGTGTCGGCGACCCGCAGCAGCAGCCGGTCGTCCTCCACCCGCGCGGTGACGGTGACCTCGGGCGCGTCGGCGCGGTCGGCGGCGCCCTCGACGGCCGCGTCCACGGCGTTGTCGAGCAGGTTGCCGAGCAGGGTGACCAGGTCCCGGGCGGGCAGTTCGGGCGGGAGCACGCCGTCGTCGATCCGGCTGTCCTCGGTGAGGGTCAGCTCCACGCCGCGTTCGGCGGCCTGGGCGGCCTTGCCGAGCAGCAGGGCGGCCAGCACCGGCTCACCGACGGCGGCCACCACCCGGTCGGTGAGCCGCTGGGCGAGGGCGAGTTCGGCGGTGGCGAACTCCACCGCCTGTTCGTGGCGGCCGAGTTCGATCAGCGAGACGACGGTGTGCAGCCGGTTGGCCGCCTCGTGGGCCTGCGCCCCGAGCGCCTCGGTGAACCCGCGCACCGAGTCCAACTCACCGGTCAGCGCCTGGAGTTCGGTGTGGTCCCGGAGGGTGATGACGCTGCCGAGGCCGGCCCCGATGGCCGAGGTGTTCAGCACCACCACCCGCTCCGCGGTGAGGTGGACCTCGTCGCGGGCCGGCTCGGGGGCGAGGACGGCCGCCACCAGCGATTCGGGCAGCTCCAGCCCGGCGATCGGGCGGCCCTCCAACCCGCCTTCGAGGCCGAGCAGCTCCCGGGCCGCGTCGTTGCAGAGCACCACCCGGTGCGCGCGGTCCAGCAGCACCAGGCCCTCACGCACCGAGTGCAGGGTGGCCTGGTGGTACTCGTACAGGTGGCTCAGCTCGGCGGCGCCCATGCCGTGGGTGTGCCGGCGCAGCCGGGCGCCGACCAGGTAGCTGCCGAGGCCGCCGAGGGCGAGGGCCGCCAGCGCGACGCCGGCCAGCGCGAGCAGCGGGGCGCGCAGCTCGTCGCTGATCGAGCGGACCAGGATGCCGACGCTGACCAGCCCGGTCACGTGCCGGTCGGCGTCCAGCACCGGGGTCACCACGCGGACGGAGGGGCCGAGGGTGCCGGCGTAGGTCTCGGTCCAGGTCTGCCCGGCGAGCGCCCGGTCGATGTGGCCGAGGAAGGGCTTGCCGATCTGGGCCGGGTCGGGGTGCGTCCAGCGCACGCCGTGGGTGTCCATCACGGTGACGAAGGAGACGCCGGTGTGCGCCACCACCTGCTGCGCGTACGGCTGGAGCACGGCCGAGGGGTCGGGGCCGGCGGCGGCCTCGCGGACGGACGGCGAGTCCGCGACCGAGCGGGCCACCGCGACGACCTGGTTGCGGGCGGCGTCCTCGGCGCGGCTCGCGGTGAACAGGTACGCCAGCACGGCGCCGCCGGCCACCACGGCCGCGACGATGACGATCTGGACGACGAAGAGCTGCCCGGCGAGGCTGCGTACCCGCCGGCGCGAGGAGGGGAGCGGGCGCGCGGACATGCCAGCCAGTGTGCACTGCCGGACGGCGGACGGGACAGGCCCGGGGTGCCGGGCCCGGCGTGAACTCTATGAACGTAAACGTGACCCCGGTCACTGCGGCGCCCCATAGTCGGAGCGGCCCACCACCCGGGGCCGCCAGGACAGCAGGGCGAAGGAGCCGCAGATGACGATCGTCGGAGCAGGAAACGGGAGACGGCGGGACCGCACGCACCACCTCTACCTCGCGGTGATCGCGGCGGTGGTCGCGGGCATCGCGGTCGGACTGCTGGCGCCCGGCTTCGCGGTGGAGCTGAAGCCGGTCGGGACGGGCTTCGTCAACCTGATCAAGATGATGATCAGCCCGGTGATCTTCTGCACCATCGTGCTGGGCGTCGGCTCGGTCACCAAGGCCGCCCAGGTCGGCCGGGTCGGCGGCCTCGCCCTCGGCTACTTCCTCGCCATGTCGACCGTCGCCCTGGGCATCGGCCTGGTGGTCGGCAACCTGCTGGAGCCCGGCTCCGGCCTGCACCTCACCCAGGCCCTCACCAAGGCCGCGCACGCCCAGGCCGCCGCCGGCGAGGCCCAGAACACCACCGACTTCCTGCTCGGCGTCATCCCCACCACCATGCTGTCCGCCCTCACCGAGGGCAAGGTGCTGCAGACCCTGCTGGTCGCCCTGCTGGCCGGCTTCGCCCTGCAGGCGATGGGCCCCGCCGGCGCGCCCGTGCTGCGCGGCGTCGAGCACGTCCAGCGACTGGTCTTCCGGGTGATGTCGATGATCATGTGGGCGGCACCGGTCGGCGCCTTCGGCGCGATGGCCGCCGTGGTCGGCGCCACCGGCACGGCCGCGCTGAAGAGCCTCGCCGTCATCATGATCGGCTTCTACCTGACCTGCGCGCTCTTCGTCGTGGTCGTCCTCGGCCTGCTGCTGCGCCTGGTCGCGGGGGTGAACGTGTTCGCCCTGCTGCGCTACCTCGGCCGCGAGTTCCTGCTGATCCTCTCCACCTCCTCCTCGGAGAGCGCGCTTCCCCGTCTGATCGCCAAGATGGAGCACCTCGGCGTGAGCCGCCCGGTCGTCGGCATCACCGTGCCGACCGGCTACAGCTTCAACCTGGACGGCACCGCGATCTACCTGACGATGGCCTCGATCTTCATCTCGGAGGCGATGGACAAGCCGATGTCGATCGGCCAGCAGCTCTCGCTGCTGCTCTTCATGGTGATCGCCAGCAAGGGCGCGGCCGGCGTCACCGGCGCGGGCCTGGCCACCCTGGCCGGCGGCCTGCAGTCGCACAAGCCGGAGCTGGTGGACGGTGTCGGGCTGATCGTCGGCATCGACCGCTTCATGTCCGAGGCCCGGGCGCTGACCAACTTCGCCGGGAACGCCGTCGCGACCGTGCTGATCGGTCACTGGACCAAGGCGTTCGACCACGACCGGGCCCGGCAGGTGCTGGCCGGCCGGCTGCCCTTCGACGAGACGACGCTGGTCGACAGCCACGCGGCCGCCCCGCAGGCCCAGGTGCCCGTCCAGGGCGCCGCCCCCGGGCAGGAGAAGCTCACCGCCTGACCCGCCCCCGCGCTCCCCGCTCCGGCCGCCGGCTTCCACCCCCGGACGGCGGCCGGGCCGGGGTCCGCGGCCGCCGCCCGGCAGGCTGAACCGGGCGGCGGCCGCTCGTTCCCACCACCGCCGGCTCCCCCGTCGATCGCCCGGGAGCGGCTCACTCCACGTCGTCGCCGCTGACCGCCCAGCTCAGGCCGGTCGCCGGGTCCTCCAGGGCGACGTGCAGGTAGCGCAGCTCGTCCGCCGGGTCGCACCAGGTGAAGCAGCGCAGCCGGGCCACCAGCGCGTTCACCTCGGCGCGGTCCGGCCGGGCGGCGCCGGTCATCGCGACCAGCGCCCGCCAGACCACCAGCCGGCCGCGGGCCACCCCGTGCGCCCGGACCCCGGCCCCGGCCTGGACGAGCACCGGGTACGCGGCGGCGAACGGCACGTAGCCGCCGGTCACCCGGCGGGCCGGCGCGTACTGCGCGGCCGCGTCCGGCGCGGTGCCGCGCACGCAGGCCACCTGGGCCCAGTCGGCGAGCGCGGCGAACTCCTTGGTGGCCCGCTGACCGGCGACCCGCTCGCGGCGGACCGGCAGGTCGACCGGGCCGAGCCCCTCCCGGGTGGCGGGCAGCGCCAGCAGGGAGCTGCGCGAGCCGCCGGCCCGCAGGTAGTCCCGGACCCGTCCGCTGTCGCCCCAGCCGGCCACCTCCCAGGGCTCCAGTACCAGCGGCACGCCGTCCGGGTCGGGTTCGGCGCCGTACGAGAGGTCCTCGCCGACCAGCACCCTGGTGTGCGCGACCAGCCGCCGCACCGGCGCCGGCCCGAGCAGCGGGGCCAGCCGCAGCCAGGAGTGCCGGGTGGCCAGCACCTCCCAGAGGGGGCCGGAGTCGTGGTCCCCCACCCCGGCGGCGGTGCCCGGCCCGCCGTCCTCGTCGAACAGCCGGACGGCCACCTCGGGCGGCGCGCCGTGCGCGATCAGATGGCCCAGCGGCGCGGTCTCGGCGGCCGCTCCGGCCTCCCCCGCCCGGGCCGAGGCCGCGGCCCTGACCTGCCGGTAGATGCCGAGCAGCTCGGGCCAGCGGCCCGCCTCGGCCAAGGCGTTCAGGCTGCGGTCCTGGTACGTGATCACGTTTGGCAGCGTACGTCGCGGCGGGCCGCATCAGCTGACACGACGTCAGGCCGGTGCGTCGCCGCCGGCCCGGGTCGTGGGGCGGGCCCGGGCCGGCGGCGACGCACAGACCCGGGACCGGGCCGGGGCTCAGGCCCCCGGGGCCACGTCCGCCAGCAGCCTGGCCGCGTGCACCTTGCCGGCGTGCTCGACCAGGTCGATCAGGACGCGCTTGCCGGAGGCGCGGGTCCGCGCGTCGCAGAGCACCACCGGGGTGTCCGGGTCCAGGTCGAGGGCCCGGGAGACCTCCTCCGGGGTGTGCTCCCGGGTGCCGGCGAAGCGGTTGACCGCCACCACGAACGGGATGCCGCGGTGCTCGAAGAAGTCCACCGCCGGGAAGCAGTCGGTCAGCCGCCGGGTGTCGGCCAGCACGACCGCGCCGAGCGCCCCCTGGGCCAGCTCGTCCCAGAGGAACCAGAAGCGGTCCTGCCCGGGCGTCCCGAAGAGGTAGACGGACAGGCCCTCGCGGATGGTGATCCGCCCGAAGTCCATCGCCACCGTGGTGGTGGACTTCTGCTCCACCCCGCCGGTGTCGTCGACCCCGCGCCCGGCCTCGGTGAGGCGCTCCTCGGTGCGCAGCGGGCGGATCTCGCTGACCGAGCCGACCAGGGTGGTCTTGCCGACCCCGAAGCCCCCGGCCACCAGGATCTTCAGGGCCAGGACCGGGGAGTCGGGGTGGCCGGGACCGGCCGGTTCACAGCGCACGGAGTCCATGGACGACCTCCTGGAGGATGTGCTCGTCGGGGAGCAGGGCGGGCGGGACGGGCCGGCCGACCCGGATGAGCCCGGCGGCCAGCAGGTCGCCGAGCAGGACCCGGACGACACCGAGCGGCAGGTCGAGATCGGCGGCGATCTCGGCCACGGAGAGGGCGTTGCCCCGGCAGAGGTCCAGGATCAGGCCCTGCTCGGGGCCGGCCGGCAGCTCCCGGCCGTCGGGGCCGCCGTCCGCCCCGACATCACCGACGACCAGCGCGATCAGGTCGAACTCGTGGCCGCCCGGCCTGGTGCGGCCCTTGGTCATCGCGTACGGGCGGACCATCGGCCCGGCCGCTTCGTCGTACCGGCGCAGGTACTGCGCCCCCGGCGGCTCCCCGCGGCCGTTCCCCGCCGGCGGGCCCCCGGGGCCCGGTTCGTGGCGGCGGTGCGGGTAGGGCGCCGGGCTCATTCCCGACCTCCGCCGCGCGGCGACGCGTACAGGTGCTCGCCGACCCGGCGGACCAGCCGGGCCATCTCGTAGGCGACCAGGCCGAGGTCGGCCTCGGCGCCGGAGAAGACGGCCAGGCAACTGCTCTCGCCCGCGACCGCCACGAACAGGAAGCCGTGTTCCAGCTCGACCATGGTCTGCCGGACCTCGCCGGCCTCGAAGTGGCGGCCGGCCCCCTTGGCCAGGCTGTGCAGGCCGGAGGCGACGGCGGCGAGGTGCTCGCCGTCCTCCCGGCCCAGCCCGGCCGAGGTGCCCATCGCCAGGCCGTCGCCGGACAGCATCACGGCGTACCTGACCTGCGGGACCCGCGAGACCAGCTCGTCGAGCAGCCAGTTGAGGCCGCCCGCCTGGTGGGTGGTGCCGATCATCGGAGATCTCCTAGGGGTGACGGACGGTCGGGGGCGGCGGCCGGCCGCTGCGGCCCGCGGCCGCGGGCCCAGCCCTGCTGGAAGGCGGCCATCGCGGCCCGCGCCTCCTCGGGGTTCCGGCCGGTGCCGCCGGCGTCGGACCGGCCCGCGCCGGACCGGCCGGCGGCGACGGGGCCCGGTCGGGTCGGGGCCTCGCGCAACTGCGGGGCGAGGCTGGCCTGCCGGACCCGGCGGGGCAGCTCGTCCGGGTCCTCCGGGACAGGGACGGGGACGGGGGCAGGGGCAGGGACAGGGACCGGCGAGGCGGCGACGAAGGGCCGGACAGGTGCCCCGGCGTCGGGCCGCGGGCCCGCGGACGGACGGGCGGACGGGCGCGCGGAATCCGGCGGTACGGCCGGCCCGGGCCCGCGGCGGGCGGGGTACACCGTCCCGTCCCGGTGCAGGGCGGCGGGGGCGGCCGGCGCGGCGGGCGGCGGCGGGACCTCCGCGCGGGCGCCGTCGGCCCGGAACGGGCTCGGGCGCAGCACGCCCGGGTCGCCGGCCCGGGCGCCGAAGGGCCGCAGCTGCGCCGGCCGGCCCGGCCGCACCGCGCCGGGGGCCCGCCCGCCCGCCGGGTCGGGGGCGTGCGCGGCGGCGCCCCCGCGCCGCGGGGTGCGGTCACGGGCCGGGTGCGCGCCGGCCGCCGGGCGGTGGGCCGGCCGGCCCGCGCGGGCGGGGAGGCCGTCCTCGGCCCGCTCCTCCAGCAGGGCGGTCGGCAGCAGGACCACGGCGGTGGTGCCGCCGTAGGCGGACGGGCGGAGCGAGACCCGGACGTTCTGGCGCCGGGCCAGCCGGCTGACCACGAAGAGCCCGAGCCGGTCGCTGTCGAAGAGGTCGGTCTGCTCGGCGGCGGCGATCCGCCGGTTGGCGTCCGCCAGCGCCTCGGTGCCCATCCCCAGGCCGCGGTCCTCGATCTCCAGGGCGTAGCCGTTGCCGACCCGCTCGCCCCGGATGTGCACCTTGGTGGGCGGCGGGGAGAAACCGGTGGCGTTCTCGACCAGTTCGGCGACCAGGTGGGTGAGGTCCGCGACGGCCGGGCCGGCGAGCGCCGCGAACGGCAGCCGGTGGACCTCGACCCGGGTGTACTCCTCCACCTCGGCGACGGCCGCCCGGACGACGTCCAGCAACGGCACGGGCCGGCGCCAGGCGCGGCCGGGGGCGGCGCCGGAGAGGATGATCAGGCCCTCGGCGTGCCGGCGCATCCGGGTGGTGAGGTGGTCGAGACGGAAGAGGTCCTCCAGCTCGGCAGGGTCCTCGGTGCGGCGCTCCATCGCGTCCAGCAGGGTGAGCTGACGGTGCACCAGCACCTGGCTGCGGCGGGCCAGGTTCACGAAGACGCCGGAGACCCCGGAGAGCACCTCGGCCCGTTCGACGGCGGCGGTGACGGCGGCCCGCCGGACGCTGCCCAGTGCCCCGTGCACCTGCCCGATCTCGTCGCCGCCGTGCGGCGGCAGCGGTGCCTCCGTCGCGATGTCGATCTCCTCGCCGGCCCGCAGCCGCCGCATGGTGGCGGGCAGCCCGCGCCCGGCCAGCTCCAGGGCCGAGTTGCGCAGCCCGACCAGCTCGGTGACCAGGCCGCGCCCGATCTGCACCGAGATCAGCAGCGAGGCGATCACCGCGACCAGCCCGAGCAGCACGGCGAGCCCGGACGGGCCGAGGAGCCCGAAGGCGTACGGGTCGAGGCGCTCGCCGGCCGCGCGGGCCGCGTCGGTGTCGACCGTCCGCAGGGCGCGGGCGACGCCGTCGGCCGCCACCGACCAGCGGTCCGGGTCGACAGCGCCGAGGGCGGCCCGGCCGTCGGCGGCGGCACGGACCTTCTCCTCGTAGCTGGTGAGGTTCTTGGACTCGGGGCCGGCCAGGACGGCCAGCAGGGCGGCCCGGTCGGCGGGGCGCAGGTCGGCGGCCGGTCCGCGCTCGAACTGGCGGCGGGCGAAGACCGCGCCGGAGAACTCGCGCAGCTGGTCCTCCGTCAGCGTGCCGGCGCTCCGGCCGGCCCGCAGCAGGGCGTCCTCGCGGGCGAGCAGTTCGCGCGACCGGGCCAGGTCGAGCAGCACCCGGGCGTCGGAGGCGGCCGCGCCGTCCTGCTGCAGCCGGGTCACCGCGCCGGCCACCTCGAAGGCCTGGTCGACGGCGGAGCCGTAGGCGGCGTACGCCTCGGGCCAGCCCACGGTACGGGCGAGCACCCTGGTCCGCAGGTCGGGCAGGCCCGCGAGCGAGGCGCCGAGCGCGTCCAGCCGGGTGGCGGTCCCGGTGCCCAGGCCCAGGGCGTCGGCCCGGTTGTAGGCGGGGCCGAAGGTGAGGCGGGCGGCCGCCGCGTCGGTACCGGCGGCGGCCTCCCGCAGGGCGCTCTCGCGGGTGGCGTCGGGGGCCGCCAGCAGCAGGCCGGCCGCCGCCCGCTCGGCCTGCAGGCCGGCGACGGCGTCCGAGACCGGGGTGAGCAGGCCGGTTCTGACCTCCAACAGCGTGGTCCGGTCCCAGACGCTCCGCGCGGTGGTGACGCCGGCGAAGGACCAGAGCGCCAGCACCGACACCACCGGGACCATCAGCAGGGCGAGGATCCGGGCCCGGACGGTACGGGGGCGCAGCCGGGCCGGGCCCGTGGGCCGCGGGCCCGGAGGCCGGCGGCCTTGGGGGAGGAACTCCTCGGCGGGCGGGCCGGCGTGGGCGCCGCGTCGGGTACCGGCGGCTGGCGGCCGGGCCGGGCCGCGCGCGGCGCCGGGCGCGGGTGCCGGCGCGCTGCGGGGCGATCCGCGGCGTACTCGCATGGGGCGGGACCTTTCCTGGGGGCGGGCGGTACCGGGGGGAGGGGGTGAGGGAACGGAACGCCGGGGGACGGTGGGGACGGTGCGGGGTGCGGTGGGGGACGGCGCGGTGCCGGGCTCAGCCGGCCGCGTGGCCGGCCGGCTCCCCCGGGTGGAACTCCTCGATCGTCAGCTCGGTGGCCTCCGCGTAGGCGGCGCGCTCCTGGACCGTCGGGGAGAGCGCGACGAAGGCGGAGGTGAGGAAGAGGAAGGAGCCGAGCCCGACGGCGAGCGGGAAGACGAACTCCATCGGGGCGGCCCCGCCGAGGGCGGTGCGGGCGGGCTCCATGTGGACGTGCACGGCGGCCATACCGGTGTAGTGCATGCAGGTCACCGCGACGCCCATGACCAGCGAGGCGCCGCCGGCCGCGACCACGTTGCGGATGGTGACGGCGGCCCAGAGCGCGACGGTGGCGGCGCCGACCGCGATCAGCACCGAGAGGCCGACCGTGCCCGGGTCGTAGTCGATGCCGCCGTGGATCCGGACGGCGGCCATCCCGAGGTAGTGCATCGCGGCGACCCCGAGGCCGGTGGTGAGGCCGCCGAGCAGGATCGAGCGCCCGCGGTGGCGGCCGTGGCCGACCACGAACACCCCGAGGCCGGTGACCAGCACGGCGACGACCAGGCTGAGGAAGGTCAGCGCCACGTTGTAGCGCAGTTCGCTGCCGTCCACGGTGAAGCCGAACATCGCGACGAAGTGCATGGTCCAGATGCCGGAGCCGATCGCGGCGGCGGCGGTGAGCAGCCAGTTGCGGCGGGAGGCGCCGGTGGCGGAGAGCGCCCGCAGGGTGCAGCGCAGGCCGAGCGCGGCGCCCACGCAGGCCATCAGGTAGGAGAGCGTGGGGGTCAGCCAGCCGAAGCTGAAGTGGTGCATGGTGCCCATGGGACCTCCGGTAGACCGGTCGGGCCCGGGGGCGAGCACGACGCTCCCGGGCTTCCCCTCGACCGTGCGGTCTGCGGCGGATCGGCTGACGACGTGTCGTCACATGTCAGTTCGACATATGCCGTCCGCACGTGCGCTTTCGGTCTCGGGTCCGAGGGACGCTACCGAGCGCCCGGAAATGCGCCGGCGAAGATGTGAAAAGCGGCCCGACGCGCACGGGCCGTGTGCTCGAATGGACTCCTCCTGTGCGAGCCGCGGGCCGTACCGCGCCGCGCCCCGGGCGCTCCGGCCGGGACGACCGCACCGGGCCGGCCGCACCGGGCCGGCGAAGGGCCGCAGGGCCGGGCGCACCCGACCCGGCGGCCCCCGGGTCAGAGCCCGCCGTTGACGACGGCGCTGGAGACGGCGCCCGGCCGGATGTTCCACTTGGTCAGGATCTTGTCGTAGGTCCCGTTGCGGATCAGCTGGTCCAGCGTCCTGGCCAGCACGTCCCGCAGCTGCGTGTTGTCCTTGCCCAGCGTGATGCCGTACGGGCCGGACTGCACGAAGTGCCCGTTGGTCAGCTGGAACCTGCCGCCGCGGTCGGGCGCCGTGGTGTTGTACACGGCCACCGGGTAGTCGTTCAGGCCTGCCACCGCCGTCCCGTTGCCGACCTCGGCCAGCGCCTGGTCGTCGTTGGTCAGCGAGTGGAGCTGCAGCGGCTTGCCCAGCTTGGCGCAGGCGACCGTCTGCCGGCCCATCATCGCCTCCTGGAGGGTGCCGCGCTGCACCGCGACGGTGTGGCCGCAGAGGCTGTCCAGCATGTTGATGCCGGCCGGGTTGCCGGTCTTCACGACGATCGAGGTGCCGCTGGTGAAGTAGTCGACGAAGTCGACGCCGGGATCGATCCGGCGGCCGTCGTCGTCGGTGCCGGTCTGCCGTTGGCGGGTGTCGACGACCGCCGACATGGCCAGGTCGATCTGCTTCGACTGGACGGCCGGGGTGAGCTTCTCGAAGGGCATGTCGACGAACTCGGCCCGCAGGCCGAGGTAGCCCGCCAGGGCGTCGGCGAGGTCCGGGTCGAGGCCGGCGGGACGGCCGTCCGGGGTCTTGAAGTCGACCGGCACGTAGTTGAGGTACGAGCCGACCTTCAGGACGCCGGCCGCCCTGACCGAGGCGGGGAGCTTGCCGCGGAGGGCCGCGCCGGAGCCGTCGGACGGGGCCGGGTCGCCGCCGCAGCCGGAGAGCAGCAGGCCGCCGACGCCGAACGCGGCCAGCGCCCGGGAGGGCGCCCGGAGAGGTCTTGGAGGGGCGGGAGGGCATGCGGACATGGAGGTACGGGACATGCTGGTGCTTCGCTCCTGAGGGAAGGAGAGGGGAGAGGAGCGCCAACCGGGAAGGCTGCCGGGGTGTTCGCAGCGCGGGTCTCGTCCGGTGCCCGTTCCGGCCGCCACGGGGTGGGTGGGCGGCCGGCCGGTCGAGTCCCGCCGTCGGGGGCGGAAGACGATCCTCGCATCCCCGGGTGTGGCCCCCACCCCCCAGGGGGCATCCCGGGCGCCGTTTCCCGCCCCGGCCGGGCCGCGGAAAGCAAGCCCGACCTCCTGATGTTTTCCCTGAGCCGGTCATGAGTCCGGCCTGCGCACCGGCCCCGCGCACGCGACCGGCCCGCGCCCTCCAGGGGCGCGGGCCGGTCGGCACGGTCGCTCACTCGTACTCGGTGCCGCCCTTGCGGGTCAGGTAGGCGCCGCTGACCACCTTGGCGATCGCCCGGCCGCCCAGCAGGGGGCTCCAGCGCTCGGTGACCGGGCGGACGACCACGCCCTCGCGCAGGTGCAGCTCCCGTCCGGAGACCGTCTCGCGACCCTCGGCCAGCTCCAGGACGGTGGGCGCGTCGAACGGACCGCGCCACAGCTCGGGCACCAACGGCAGCTCCCCGGCCAGCAGGTCGGCGGCGTCCAGCCACCGCAGCTGCCCGTCCACAAGCGCCGAGACGTCGAAGGCCGCGTAGCCGGGCAGCTCGGTCCGGCCGGACTCGCCGTAGGTCAGGTCCTGCACGCCCGCGCCGAAGACCTCGCCGAAGACGCCGACCCGCTCGGCCCCGAGCCGCTCGGCGAGCCGGGCCGCGACGGCCGGGATGCCGTGGGCCCGGACCGCCCGCCAGTACAGGTTCCGCCCGTCCTCCTTGAGGGCCAGCCCCTGCGCGCCGATCCCCTTGGAGGAGACCTGCACCTCGCCGGTGGCGGCGTGGTACGTGACCAGGCAGCAGCTGCCGTGCAGCTTCTCGGTCAGCACCACCGGCTCGCCGGGCTCGAAGACGTCCGGGAACCGCTTGAGGTTCTCGATGTCGACCCAGGGCAGCAGGTCCGGCGCGTGCTCGACCTCACCGCTCATCGAGGTCGGGATCGGCGGCACCCACTTGACGATGCCCAGGGCCTCGGCGAAGTCCTCGCCCTGCTCGGCGGCGGCCGCCAGGTCGACCCCGGCCAGCGCGGCGGGCCGGCAGACGATGCCCTGGGACAGCTCCCCGCGCAGCCGGACCGCGCGCACCCGGTCGGACCGGGAGCCGGCCAGCCGGCCGGTCAGCCCCAGCTCCTCGATCAACCCGGCCGGCAGTACCGCCTGCTCGGGTATGTAGAGGGCCGACTCGCCGGTGCGGTAGGCGCCCTTGGCGACGACCGCGCGGTAGAGGCCGACCTGTGCCAGCTCCAGGGCGTCGGCGTTCGGGTGCTCAAGGATGGTGAGCCGCTCAGCGGTCACCCTAAGCGTGGACATGGTGGGACCTCCCCCTGGGTCGGACGGCCGGAGCGGCGGACGGGACGCCCGGGCGCCGGCAGCGGCCGGGCACGCCGAGCGCCGGACCGCGCCGGACGGGCCTGGTGATCGAACCCGACCACTCTCCCCGGTCGGCGCCGCGGAGGCGACGGGTTTTCCCCGCCCCGGGGTTACGGGCGGGTTTGAGGCTTCGCACAGCCGGGCAGCAACCCTCCTGGTCGGCCGCCTGTGCGATGGAACAGAGGACGCGACCCTTGCATCTGCGGCAGTATGATCGCCGTATGGACCGCACCTGCGGCATGGCTGGCCCCCGCCGCCCGCAGGTCCCGGGGGCCGCCCTCTTCCGTCCCACCGCCGCGACGGACCGGCCCGCCCACCACTCGCACCCCGCGCCCCTCCCGGCGCGCCAGGAGGGGAACACCCCATGACCACCACCACCCGCAGACTCGTCGTCGCTGCCGCGGCGGCCCTCGCTCTCGGCCTCGGGGCCACCGCCTGCGGCAGCGACGGCGGAAAGACCGGCGCCGACGTCGCCCCCACCGCGACGGGCTCCGCCTCCGCCGCCGCACCCAAGCTCTCCGGCGAGGTCAACGTCTTCGCGGCCGCCTCCCTCACCGGCACCTTCACCGAGCTGGGCAAGAAGTTCGAGACGAACTACCCGGGCGTCAAGGTCAAGTTCAACTTCGGCGGCAGCTCCGCGCTGGCCCAGAGCATCAACTCCGGTGCCCCCGCAGACGTGTTCGCCGCCGCCAGCACCAGCACCATGAAGACCGTCAGCGACGCGGGCGGCGTCAACGGCACCGCCGCGAACTTCGTCCGCAACACGCTGACCATCGCCGTGCCCAAGGGCAACCCCAAGCACGTCGCCACGCTCAAGGACCTCACCACCCCCGGTGTGAAGGTCGCGCTCTGCGCGAAGGAGGTGCCCTGCGGCGCCGCCGCCGTGACCGCCCTCAAGGCGGCCGGTGTCGACCTCACCCCGGTCACCCTGGAGCAGGACGTCAAGGGCGCGCTCACCAAGGTCGAGCTGGGCGAGGTCGACGCCTCGCTGGTCTACAGGACCGATGTGAAGGCCGACGCCGCGAAGATCGACGGCGTGGACTTCCCCGAGGCCGAGAAGGCCGTCAACGACTACCCGATCGCCGCACTCGCCAAGGCGCCGAACAAGGACGGCGCCGCCGCCTTCGTCGCCTACATCCAGTCGGCCGAGGCCAAGCAGGTGCTGACCGCGGCGGGCTTCCAGGCCCCGTGAGCACCCGCACCGCCTCACGGTCGGTTCCCGCCGGTGCGGACGGCCCCTCCCCGGGCCGCCCGCGCCGGCGGCGCGCCGCGGCGCGGCTGCCCGTCACCCTGCTGCTGCCCGCCCTGCTCGGCCTCGGCTTCCTGGTGCTGCCACTGGTCGGGCTGCTGGTGCGGGCGCCGTGGAGCGCGCTGCCCGAACAGCTCACCAGCCCCGGGGTCTGGGAGGCGCTGCGCCTCTCGCTGTTCTGCGCGACGGCGGCCACCGGGGTCTCCCTGGTGCTCGGCGTCCCGCTCGCCTGGCTGCTGGCCCGCACCGAGTTCCCCGGCCGGCGGCTGGTCCGCGCGCTGGTGACGCTGCCGCTGGTGCTGCCGCCGGTGGTCGGCGGCGTGGCGCTGCTGCTGGTGCTCGGCCGCCGCGGCATCGTCGGGCGCTGGCTGGACTCCGCCTTCGGCATCACCCTGCCGTTCCACACCTCCGGGGTGGTGCTCGCCGAGGCCTTCGTCGCGATGCCCTTCCTGGTGATCAGCGTGGAGGGCGCGCTGCGCGCCGCCGACCCCCGCTACGAGGAGGCCGCCGCCACCCTGGGCGCCTCCCGGCTGACGGCCTTCCGGCGGGTCACCCTGCCGCTGATCGCGCCCGGCATCGGCGCGGGCGCCGTGCTGGCCTGGGCCCGGGCGCTCGGCGAGTTCGGGGCGACGATCACCTTCGCCGGCAACTTCCCCGGCAAGACCCAGACCATGCCGCTCGCGGTGTACCTGGCGATGGAACGCGACCCGGAGGCGGCGATCGCGCTGAGCCTGGTGCTGCTGCTGGTCTCGGTGGCCGTCCTGGTCGGTCTGCGGGACCGCTGGATGTCCACCCCATGACGCGCCGCCGGACGGTGCCGGGGCGGCCGGCGCCCGCTGGGTGCCGGCCGCCCCGGCACCGTCCGGTGCACTGCCCCGCGCACGCCCACGACCCGGTGGGCCCGCCCGCCCCGGCCGCCGAACCGGCCCTCCCCCGCAGCCCCTGGACGCCCACGCCATGACATCACGCGCCGAGCACTCCCCCGACGGCCCCGAGGCCCAGGGCCCGGCCGACACCGAAGGCCCCGCCGGGCCCGACCCTACGGCCGATAGCACGGCCGAAAGCGCGGCCGAAGGCACCGCGGGCAGCACGGCCGAAAGCGCCGCTGCCGAACCCGCCCTGGACGCACGACTGCTGGTCGAGCGGGCCGGGTTCCGCCTCGACCTGACCCTCACCGCCGCCCCCGGCGAGGTGGTAGCCCTGCTCGGCCCCAACGGCGCCGGCAAGTCCACCGCCCTGCGCGCGCTGGCCGGTCTGCTGCCGCTGACCGGCGGGCGGCTCCGCCTGGACGGCCGGACCCTGGAGGACCCTCGGCAGCACCTGCACACCCCGGCCGAGGACCGCCCGGTCGGCGTGGTGTTCCAGGACTACCTGCTCTTCCCGCACCTGAGCGCCCTCGACAACGTCGCCTTCGGCCCGCGCTGCCAGGGCCGCCCCAGGAAGGAGGCCCGCGCCGAGGCGGCCGGCTGGCTGGAGCGGATGGGCCTGGCCGACCACGCGGGCGCCAAGCCGGGCAGCCTCTCCGGCGGCCAGGCCCAGCGGGTGGCACTGGCCCGCGCCTTGGCCGTCCGCCCGCGCCTGCTGCTGCTGGACGAGCCGCTGGCCGCCCTGGACGCCCGGACCAGGCTCGACGTCCGCTCCCAACTGCGCCGCCATCTGGCCGAGTTCGAGGCGGTCGCGGTACTGGTGACGCACGACCCGCTGGACGCGATGGTGCTGGCCGACCGGCTGGTGGTGATCGAGGAGGGCCGCCAGGTGCAGGCCGGGACGCCCACCGAGATCGCCCGCCACCCGCGCACCGACTACATCGCCCGGCTGGTCGGCCTCAACCTCTACCAGGGCACCGCCGACGGCCGCCGGGTCACCCTCGCGGACGGTCGGGTGCTCGCCACCACCGAGGAGCTGACCGGCCCGGCCTTCGTGGCCTTCCCGCCGTCCGCCGTCACCCTGCACCTGGCCCGGCCCGAGTCCAGCGCCCGCAACGTGTGGCGGTTGCGGGTCGCCGGCCTGGACCTGCACGGCGACCAGGTCCGGGTCGACCTCACCGGCGAACTCCCGCTCGCCGCCGACCTCACCCCGGCGGCCGCCGCCGAGCTGGACCTCGCCCCGGGCAGTACGGTCTGGGCCTCGGTCAAGGCCGCCCAGACCCACGCCTACCCGGCCTGACCTGGCGGGCAGCCCCCGGCCACGCCCCGGGGGCTGCCCGCCAGGTCAGTCGCCGTCCGGCGCCACGAACCCGGACTCGTACGCGGCGATCACCGCCTGGGTGCGGTCCCGCGCACCCAACTTGGCCAGCACGCTGCTGACATGGGTCTTGACCGTCTGGACGCCGAGGAACAGCTGCCCGGCGATCTCGCCGTTGGAGAGCCCGCGCGCCACCAGGCGCAGGATCTCGGCCTCCCGCTCGGTCAGCGCGGCGCGCGACATCGCCTCCCGGGCCGGGCGGTTGCCCTGGCCGGCCGCCAGCCGGCGGATCGCGGCCGGGAACAGCAGCGACTCCCCCGCCGCCACCAGCCGTACGGCGTGCGCGATCTCGGCCGGACGGGAGCGCTTGAGCAGGAACCCGTCGGCGCCCGCCCGCAGCGCCTGGTACACGTAGTCGTCGTTCTCGAAGGTGGTGACCACCAGGATCTTCGGCGGCTCCGGGCAGCCCTCGATCAGGGCGCGGGTCGCGGTCAGCCCGTCCATGTCGGGCATCCGGACGTCCATCAGCACCACGTCGGGCCGCAAGGTCCGCACCAGGCCCAGGACCTGACTGCCGTCTGCGGCCTCACCGACCACCGTCAGGTCGCCCTGCGCCTCCAGCACGGCCCGCAGCCCGGCCCGGACCAGCTCCTCGTCGTCGACCAGCAGGATCTTGATCATCACGCCCCCAACCTTAGGGGCAGCCGCACGGCCAGCACCCACTCGTCGTCCTGCCGGGCGGCCGTCGCCTCCCCGCCCAGCAGGGAGGCCCGCTCCCGGATCCCGCGCAGCCCCTTGCCCCCGCTCGCCCGTGAACGGCCGCCGCCGTCGGTCGCGTTGACGCAGCGCAGCTCCAACCCGCCGTCCCGGACGGCGATCCGCACCGTGATCGGCTCACCCGGCGCGTGCCGCAGCAGATTGGTGACCGCCTCCTGGACGATCCGGTAGGTCTCGCGCGACAGCACGCCGGGCAACCGCCCCGGCGGGACGTCGATCCAGGCCTCGACCGGACTGCCGGCCGCCCGCGCCGCCTCGAAGAGCTGCGGCAGCTGCTCGATGCCGGGCTGCTCGGTGACGGCGCCGCCCTGGGTGTCGCGCAGCAGGACGAGCGTGCGCTCCAGGTCGTCCATCGCCCGCCGGCCGGTCTCCTCGATCACCTCCAAGGCCTTGGCCACGAACGCCGGATCGCCGACCTCGCGGGCCGCCCCGGCCTGCAGCACGGTCACCGTCAGGGCGTGGCCGATCGAGTCGTGCAGCTCGCGGGCCAGCCGGTTGCGCTCCAGCAGCCGCTCGGCCCGCAGCTCGGCCTCGGCCAGCCGCTCGGCCGGCGAGGGGCCCAGCAGCCGCACCGCCATGGCCAGTTGCAGCCGCCCGGCGAGCACCACCAGCCAGCCGGCGCCGAACAGCACCAGCGGGGCGAACAGCGGGTACCAGAGATCACCGCCGACCGGCAGCGCCTGCCCGTACAGCACGAGCGGCTCGTCCCGGCCGGGGGCGCCGGCCAGCAGGACGGTCACCGTCATCACGTTCACGCTCAGCAGGCCGACCGCCATACCGAGGGCGACGCGGGCGATCAGCCAGGCCGTCGTGCGGCGGCGGTCGGCCCAGGTACGGGAGCGCTCGACCCCGATGTCCTCCTCGCGGTCCGGCATCAGCAGCAGCCGGGCCTGGACGCCCTCGGCCCGCCGCATCGCCGGGACCAGCGCCGCCAGCGCCAGCAGCACGCTGTCGCAGACGGTGGCGGAGGTGACGAGTCGCAGCATGCCGACGCCCTCCTCGATGCCCGGGTACACCATCAGCACCACGCCGGCGAAGACCATGCCGATCAGCAGGTGGAGCCACCGGGCGTAGGTGGCGGCGGCGAACAGCGGCGCGAGGATCCTGGGCACCCGGCCATCGTGCCAGGCCACCGGCGCCACGGGCCTCCCTCCCGGGAGGGAGGCCGGTCCCCTCCCTGGCGGGATCCGCCGCCCCGGCCGCACCGGGTCGAATGGATCCCGTCACCAACGAGTCAGGGAGGCAGCCATGATCGAGGTCCAGGGCCTCAGCAAGACGTACGGGCAGACCCTCGCCGTCGACGACCTCAGCTTCGGCGTCCGCCCCGGGGTGGTCACCGGGTTCCTCGGGCCCAACGGGGCCGGCAAGACCACCAGCATGCGGATGATCCTCGGCCTGGACCGCCCCAATGCGGGCCGGGCGCTGATCGACGGGCGGCCGTACGCCGAACTCGCGGAGCCGCTGCGCCAGGTCGGCGCGCTGCTGGACGCCCACGCCGTGCACGGCGGCCGCACCGCCCGGGGGCACCTGCGCTGGCTGGCGCACAGCAACGGCCTGCCGGACTCCCGGGTGGACGCGGTGCTCGCCCAGGTCGGGCTGGCCGAGGTGGCCCGCAAGCGGATCAAGGGCTTCTCGCTGGGGATGCGCCAGCGGCTGGGCGTGGCCGGCGCCCTGCTCGGCGACCCGCCGGTGCTGCTGCTGGACGAGCCGGTCAACGGCCTGGACCCGGAGGGCATCCGCTGGATCCGGACCCTGCTGCGCGGCCTGGCCGCCGAGGGCCGGGCGGTGCTGGTCTCCTCGCACCTGATGACGGAGATGGCCCTGACCGCGGACCACCTGGTGGTGATCGGACGCGGCCGGCTGCTCGCCGACGCGAGCACCGCGGAGTTCATCGACCGGCACGGCCGGACCAGGGTCCGGGTCCGCGCGGTCGATCCGGACAAGCTAACCGCCCTGCTGCGCGGTCCCGGCGCCGGCCTCACCGCCGAGCCCGCCGAGGACGGCGCCTGGGAGGTCACCGGCGCCGAGCCGGAGCGGATCGCCGCGCTGGCCGCCGCGCACGGCGTGGTGCTGTACGAGATCGCGGTCCAGCGGGACTCGTTGGAGGAGGCCTTCATGCGGATGACCGCGGACAGCGTCGAGTACCGGGCGGTGGCGGCATGACCACCACGACCCTCGCAGGCCGGCCGGCGACCGCCCCGGCCCGGCGCCCGGCCGCCGTCCTGCACGCGGAGTGGACCAAGCTCACCACCCTGCGCTCGCTCTGGATCACCCCGCTGCTCGGCGTGCTGATCACCGTCGGCATCGGCTACGCCGTCAACGACGCGTACGGCGCCACGGACACCTCGCTCACCGAGGACCCGAGCCTCGGCATCTACTACGGCCTCAACTTCGGCCAGGTGGCGGCGGCCTGCTTCGGCATCCTGCTGATCGGGCAGGAGTACAACTCGGGCACCGTCCGGACCTCGCTGACGGCGGTGCCCGCCCGCGGCCGGCTGTTCGGCGCCAAGCTCCTGCTGGGCGGCGGGATAGGCCTTCTGGTGGGACTGTTCTCGACCGCCGGGTCCTACCTCGCCGCCGGCGCCAGTGTGGACCTCGCACTGGACTCCCCGGCGACCGTCCGCAGCATCGTCGCCGGCGTGCTGTACCACCCGCTGCTGGTGATCGTCTGCTTCGGTGCCACGGCCATGCTGCGCAACCTGACGGCGGCCATGGGCCTGCTCTCCCCGATGGTCTTCCTCGGCACCACCGTGCTGGCGGCCGTCCCCGGGGTCCGGGAGGTGGCGCAGTTCCTGCCCGACCGGGCCGGCCAGTACGCGCTGCGCCACCAGGAGACCGCCGGCATCCACTACGGGCACTGGACCGGTCTGCTGATCATGGCGCTCTGGGCCGGGGCGGCCGCGTACGGCGGGCTGCGCTCGCTACGCCGGCACGACGCCTGACCGAACGGCCGGGGGCCGGGCCCCGGCCCGACGCCCGACACCCGACACCCGACATCCCGACGCCCGAGGAGTGACCATGACGGTCAGCGCCGGCACCGCGCTGCGTGCCGAGTGGACGAAGATCACCACCCTGCGGACCACCTGGTCCGTCCCGCTGGCCGGCACCCTGCTCGGCATCCTGGCGAGCGCCCTGGTCTGCGCGCTGATCGGGGACGTCCAGGAGCTGCTGATCCAGGACCCGAGCGTCGGCATCCACTACGGGCTGACGGTCTTCCAGACGGCCTTCGTCTGCTTCGGAGTGCTGCTGCTCGGGCAGGAGTTCAACTCCGGCTCGGTCCTGCCCGCCCTGCTGGCGGTGCCCCGCCGCGGCCTGCTGTACGGGAGCAAGCTCGCCGTGGGGGCCGGCTACGGCCTGGCCCTGGGGCTGCTGCTCTCGGCCGGCTCGTTCGCGGCGGCCCGCGCCACCCTGGACCACCCGGCCGGCTGGACCGATCCGGGCGTACCGCGCAGTCTGGCGGCCGCCGCGCTGTACCCGCCACTGATGATCGTGTTCTGTCTGGGCGTCACCGCCATGCTCGGCAACATGACGGCCGCGATGGGCCTGCTGGTCCCCACGCTGCTGGTCGGCACCACACTGCTGGGCGCCGTCCCCGGGGTCCGCGAGCTCGTCCCGTTCCTGCCGGACAAGGCCGGGCAGTACGGCATCCGCTACGCCACCGACCCGGACGTCCCCTTCCCGCACGGGACCGGGACGCTGCTGCTCGCCCTCTGGGCGGGTGCGGCGGCCTACGGCGGGCTGCGGCGGTTCCGCCGCTACGAAGGCTGAGCCGGGCGGCCCGCCGGCGGGTCGACCCGGTCACGGGACCCGACGGCGGACCGGACGGCGGGGAGCACGACGGCGGGGGCCCGGGGGGACAGTCCCCCCGGGCCCCCGCCGTACGGACCCGCTCGGTCGATCCGCGCCGCACCCCCGTGCGGTGCACCCCCGTTGCCGATCCCCCGTGGGACTCGCCAGGTCGCGCCGCGCGGGCCGTGGGCGCGGTCCCGGAGTCGTTTCCCCGTCCCGGCCCCGCGCGGTGGCGGCCCGCTCGGCCGCACTCCATCCTGGCTCGGGCCGCAGCGCGGCGAAAGCTTCCATCTGCACACCCGGACGGCCGCCCGGGTAACACCACGCCCAGTCACCGCCCGGTCGGCCGCCCCGGGCGCTCGGCCAGCGCGCCCGCCCGCCCGGCCAGCCAGAGGTCGTACTTGGCACTCGGCGATTCGAGCAGCGAGCGCTGCAGCAGCTCCTCGATCCGCAGCAGCCGCTTGCGCAGCGCCGGGGCGCTGATGCCGAGCACGGCCGCCGCCGGGGCCACCCGGGCGTCCTGGGCCAGCCAGGCCCGGACACTGGCGGCCGCGGTCGGCGGGCCGGCCACGTGCAGCGGGCGTAGCAGGGCCTCGGCCCAGTGCGCGGTGGCGGGGGTGGCGAGCAGCATTTCCAGACCGGCCGGACCGGGCGGCACGGCGGGCGCCGCCGGGCCGGCGGGCAGGACGGGGACCGCCCTCAGCCGCAGCGCCAGCGAGGCGGTGGCCTGGCCGGGGAGGCGTTCCAGGTCCAGCCCGAGGAGTTCCTGGATCCGGTCGAGCCGGGCGGCGAGGGTGTTCCGGTGCACCTTGAGATGGCGTACGGCGGCGGTGCCGAAGGCCAGCCAGGAGGACAGGGTGCCCAACAGCTCGGCCGCCCCCGGATCGGCCCGGCGCACGGGGGCGTACTCGGTCAGCGGGCGGAGCAGCTGCCGCGCCCAGCCGGCCCCGGCCGGCCCCAGCAGCGGGGCGAGGTCGCCGTGTCCGTCGAAGACCACCTGCCGGCCCGGCACCGACCGGGCCGCGGCCAGCGCGTGGAAGGCCTGCTCGTAGCCGAGCGCGGTCTCGCGCAGCGGGACGGCGCCGCTCACCCCGATCGCGCAGTCGGCGGGCACGGCCGGCTCGCCCCCGGCGGTCGGCGCGAGGTCGGCCGGGGAGACGGCGATGAGGTGGCCGTGGTTGACCGGGCAGGGCACGATCCAGGACCGGTCGCCGGTGGCCGCGGCCCATTCGACGGCGATCTCGGCCCGCCGCCCGACCGGCCCCTCCACCACCCGGATCCGGACCGGGTCCGGCAGCTCGGGCCCCAGCGCCGCCGCGATCCGGTGGGCCGCCGGCAGTTCACCGATCATCAGCAGGTGCAGGACCGCCTCGCGGCTGCCCGCGTCGGCCCGTTCGGACCGCTCGCGGTCGCGGGCGGCCGCCTCGACCTGCCGGCAGAGCCCCACCAGCCGGGCGGCGTCGGCCAGCAGCCGTGGCAGGCCGGCCGGGCCGGCCCCGCGGCCGGCCGCCGCCAGCACGGGGCGCGCCGGACCGCCGCCGGCCGCCACGAACCAGCCGGTCAGGCCCGCCCGGTCGATCCGCGCCGAGCCGGCGCCCTGCGCCCGCAGCAGCGCCGCACCCTCGGCGGCGAGCCCGACGAGGGCGCCCTCCGGCGCCTCTCCGGCCGGAGCCCCGCCGGTCGGGGCGGCCGCCCGGAGGACGGCGCCGTCGGCGTCCAGCAGCGCGGTCCACCGGCCGCCGCGCCGGGCCAGCCAGCCCAGCAGCGCGGCCGTGGCGTCGGGCCCCACCGCCAGTCGGTGCATGGCCAGCAGGTGCTCCGCCCGGTCACCGGGCACGGCGGGACGGGGCCCGGCGGCCCCGGAGGCGACGTCGTCCCCCTCGGACGGCGGTCGCCGTTGCGTCAGTTCCGGCACCGGTGGTCCCCCTTGTCGGCCTCTGCCCTGTGCGCCTGTGCCCCTGAGCCCCGTACGTACCGCCCGGCCCCGCCGGTGCGGGCGCCGGCTACCCCTCGCGCAGCGCCGGGTGGTCGGCCACCACGGTGGAGCTGCCGGGAGCGATCTCGGTGAACCCCGCGTCCTGCACCAGGGGCAGGCCACTGGCCGTCAGCTCGGCCCACGCCTGCGGCGTGGCAGTCCGGACGGCGAGGGCGAAGCCGTTCCCGGCCCATTCCTTGCGCTGTGCCTCGTCCAGGCGCCACCAGGCGAGCTGGGCGGCGTGGCCGGTCTGGGCCATGGTCTTGCCGGCGCTCATCTCCAGCTCCGGGTTGAGCCAGAGCACGGGCAGGCCGGGCTCGGGGGCGGCCGGCGGCGTGGTCTCCTCCAGGTCGGTGCCGGAGACCTGGAGCTTGGCCAGCTCCTTGGGCCAGCCGTCCAGCGGGACGGGCGGGAAGACCCGGACCTCGGCCTCGGCGCCGGTCACGGTGATGCCCGGCAGCTCGCCGGCCTTGCGCCACTCGCCGCCCCGGGCCCGGCGGACCACCTTGCGGATCCGGCCGTCCGTCCAGGCGACGACCAGGGCGGCCCACTCGCCGTCCGGATCGGTCACCCGGGGGTCGTCCAGCAGCGTCAGCACGGCGCGGGCCGAGGTCTCCAGCGCGTCGGTGCGGCCGGGCGGTTCGGACCGCTCCATCCGGACGACGAGCGGCAGCACGTACTGGGGGTTGGCGTCGCGCCCGGCGGGCGCGTCTTCGGGGCTGGGGGCGTCGAACGGTGTGGTCACCCGTCAAGGATGCCAGCCGCCGCCCGCTCCCCCGCCGCCCGGCCCGGGCCCGCCGCGGTCCGCCCCCGCCCGGCCCGCCCCGCGGGCCCGCGGCCGGCGGGGCGGGCCGGGCGGGACCGGGCCCGCCGTCAGCGCCGGTAGCCGCGCTGCGGGTCCCGCTCCTCGGCGTCCTCGTACGGGAGGAACCAGCCCTCGGGGTGGGTGGCGGCGATCAGTTCCTCGGTGCGACTGGCGGTGTCCGCCTCCGGGTCGCCGTCCTCGGGGCCGTAGACGCCGAACAGCTCGTCCAGGCAGCCGTCCCAGTCGTAGTCGTAGAGGTCGGCGGGCAGGTCGCCCATCATGTCGGCGACGGATTCCGGCTGGGCGCCCAGCAGGTTGCGGGCGTCGGCCAGCGCCATCCGCAGGGCGATGTCCTCGGCCGGGCAGCGCGGCAGCGGCCACTCACCGAGGGCCAGGTCGTCGGCGAGGTCGTCGAAGGCGCGGGCCATCGAGCGGCGCCAGCCGCGGTGCAGGCCCCAGGTGCGGGTGGGCAGGCGGCCGAGGACCGCCCATTCGTGCTCCTCGCTCTCCAGCACGGGCTCGCCCTCGTGCTCCTCCAGGTCGTCGTAGGCCGCGTCGGCCAGGCCGAGGAGCTGGGCGTGCAGGAGGCAGGCGGTGCGGGGGGTGAGGGTCCAGTCGCCGACGCCGCCGCTGCCCTCCTCGTCGCCGTCGAGCGGGAAGAGCTCGGCGAAGTCGGGTGCGAAGTCCTCGGTGACGCTGATCTCCAGGGTGCCGCCGAGCGCGTCGACGCCCGGCATGGCGGCCACCAGCCGGTCCGGGTGCAGCAGCACGCCGAGGGCGGCGTTCGGGTCCTCGGACACCTCCCGCAGCAGTTCACGGCGCTGCCCGGCCGGGTCGACGCCCTCGAAGTCCAGGTCCTCGACCGCCGCTCTGGCGGCGGCGCGCAGCGCGGGCCAGTCGGTGATGCGCAGGCCCAGCACCACCGTCGCCTCGATTTCCCGCGCGCCGGAGTCCTCCGTGGCGCCCTGCCCCTGCGGATGATCGCTTCGCTCGCCCATGCGCCTACGGTACGGCTTTTCCGGCGCCCGATCACCGGTCTGGCCCACCTTCTCGGCCCTGCCTCCGCCGAGCGGGCCGGGTGGCGCGCGCAGGATGGGCCCATGAGCAACCTTGACGAGTTCGGCGGCGGGCAGGGACAGAACGCCCAGGTGATGGTGGTGACCACGAACGATGTGCCGGGTTTCCGGGTCGACCATGTGATCGGCGAGGTCTTCGGGCTGACGGTCCGCAGCCGGCACGTCGGCAGCCAGATCGGCGCCTCGCTGAAGTCCCTGGTGGGCGGTGAGCTGAAGGGGCTGACCAAGACCCTGGTGCAGAGCCGCAACGAGGCGATGGAGCGGCTGGTCGCGCAGGCCCAGGCGCGCGGCGGCAACGCGGTGCTGATGATGCGCTTCGACGTCTCGGAGGCCGCCGACGTGGGCACCGAGGTCTGCGCGTACGGCACGGCGGCGGTGATCTCGCCGCTGACCTGAGCACCGGGCCCGGCAGGCGGCGCGGAGCCTGGCGGGGCCGGCCCGGGGCGATGCCGGTGCGGGGCCGGACCCGGCGGGAACAGGCCCGCCGGGTCCGATGTTTCATGGGCGTGAATGTTTACGGGGCAACTGTTGTCGGCGGTGCCGGGGCCGCCACCCGCACGGTCGACGTCGACGTGGTCGTGATCGGTGCCGGGCAGGCCGGCCTGTCCGCCGCCTACCACCTGCGCCGACGCGGCTTCGCCCCGGTCACGGCCCGCCCGGGCGACCTGCCGGCCGGAGCGGGCACCGGGGACGGCGGCGGCTTCGTGGTGCTGGACGCCGACGGGGCACCCGGCGGCGCCTGGGCGCACCGCTCCCCCTCGCTGCGGATGGCCACCGTGCACGGCTTCCACGACCTCCCCGACTTCGAACTCCCCCCGCCGGACCCGGACGCCCCGGCGCGCGAGGTGGTGCCGGGTTACTTCGCGGCGTACGAGGCCCGGCACGCGCTGCCGGTTGTGCGCCCGGTGCGCGTCCACGCCGTCCGCACGCTGCCCGACTCCCGGCTGCTGGTGGAGACCGACGCCGGCCACTGGACCGCCCGGGCGCTGATCAACGCGACCGGTACCTGGACCAGGCCCTTCCTGCCGCACTACCCAGGCCGGTTCGGCGGGCGGCAGCTGCACTACGCCGACTACCGGGGCCCGGAGGAGTTCGCCGGGCGCCGTGTGCTGGTGGTCGGCGGCGGCGCGTCCGCGATCCAGGTGCTCTCGGAGGTCGCGGCGATCGCCGAGACGGTCTGGGTGACCCGCACCCCGCCGGTCTACCGCGACGGCCCGTTCAGCCCTGAGGCCGGGCGGGCGGCTGTGGCCATGGTGGAGGAGCGGGTCCGGCAGGGGCTGCCGGTGCGCAGCGTGGTCAGCGTGACCGGGCTCGGCCCGTCCGTCGCGTACCGGCGGGCCCGGGAGCTGGGCGCGCTGGACCGCCGGCCGATGTTCGACCGGCTGACCGAGCACGGCGTCGCCTGGGGCGAGGAGGAACTGGCGGTGGACGCGATCGTCTGGGCCACCGGGTTCCGGCCCGAGGTCGGGCACCTGGCGCCGCTGGGGCTGCGCGGCCCGGGTGGCGGCATCCGGATGGACGGCACCCGGGCCACCGACGACCCGCGGATCCACCTGGTCGGGTACGGGCCGTCGGCCAGCACCGTCGGCGCCAACCGGGCCGGGCGGGCGGCGGTCAACGGGATCGTCCGGCTGCTCGGCGACCCGGCTCGCCGCCCGGCCGCCGCCGTACCGGCTCAGCGGTCGTAGTCGACCGTCACCCGGTCCGTCACCGGCCTGGCCTGGCAGGTCAGCACGTAGCCCTCGGCCAGCTCCTTCTCCTCCAGCGCGAAGTTCCGCCGCATCTCGACCTCGCCCTCGGTCACCAGGGCGCGGCAGGTGCCGCAGACGCCGCCCTTGCAGGCGAACGGCAGGTCCGGCCGGGAGCGCTGGGCGCCGTCCAGGATCGAGCGGTCGCGCGGCAGCGCCAGGGTGCTGCCCCGCCCGTCGAGCACCACGGTGACCTCGCTCGATTCACCGTCGACCGGCGCCTCGGGGCGATCCGCGACGGGCTCGTCGTCCGCGTGGAACAGCTCCTGGTGCACCCGCTCGGCCGGCACGCCGAGCCCGGCCAGCAGCTCCTTCGCCCCGGTCACCATGCCGAACGGGCCGCAGAGCCACCAGTGGTCCACCTCGGGGACGTCCACCAGGGCGTTCAGCAGCGCGCCGACCCGCTCGGGGTCCAGCCGCCCGGTGAGCAGTTCCGCGTCGCGGGTCTCCCGGGAGAGCACGTGCAGCAGCTGGAACCGGCCGAGGTAGCGGTCCTTGAGATCGGCGAGCTCGTCGGCGAACATCACGGTGTCGCTGCGCCGGTTCCCGTACAGCAGGGTGACCTGGGACGTCCGGTCGGCGGCCAGCACCGAGCCGGCGATCGACAGCATCGGGGTGATGCCGGAGCCCGCCGCGACCAGCACGTGCTCGCCGGGAACGTCGGTCTCCGGGCTGAACAGGCCGCCCGGCGGCAGCACCTCGATCTCGTCACCCGCGCGGGCCTCGCGGACCAGCCGCCGGGAGAACAGCCCGCCGGGCACCTCACGGACGGCGATCCGCAGCGGGCCGCCGGCCGGGGCGCAGATCGAGTACGAGCGGCGCTCGTCGACGCCGCCCAGCACCAGGCGCAGGGTCAGCGTCTGGCCGGGACGGAACGCGAACTCCTCGGCGAGCGCGTCCGGGACGTCGAAGGTGACCGCCACGGCGTCCTCGCAGAGCTGCTCCACCAGGGCGATCCGCAGCGGGTGGAAGACCGGTCGGCGGGCGGTCATTCAGATCTCCTTGATGCGTTCGAAGGGCTCACGGCAGTCGCGGCAGCGCCAGAGCGCCTTGCAGGCCGTGGAGCCGAAGCGGGACAGCTCCTCGGTGTCGGTGCCGCCGCACTGCGGGCAGGTGACCGCCCGGTGCCTGGTCGGCCCGAGCCGCAGCAGCGGCGGGCCGGCCGGCCCCGGCGGGGCGATGCCGGCCTCGGCGAGCTTGCGGCGGCCTTCCTCGGTGATCCGGTCGGTGGACCACGGCGGGTCCAGCCGCAGCCGGACCCGGACCTCCGGGTAGCCGGCCGCCCGCAGCCGGGCGTCCACGTCGGCGGCCATCTCGGCGATCGCCGGGCAGCCCGAGTAGGTCGGGGTCAGCCAGGCCGTGACGGCCCGGCCTTCGGTCTCCACCTCGGCCAGTACGCCCAGTTCGGCCAGGGTCAGCATCGGCAGCTCGGGGTCGGGGACGGCCGCGGCGACGTCCCAGGCGGTGGCCGGGGCCGTCACCATGTCGCACCCGGATGCGCCCTGGCCACCACCTGGAACTCCGCCAGCAGCGGCCCGAGCGCCTCGGTGTGCACGCCGTCCCGCCCCGCGCGTCCGCCGACGAAGGCCAGCGGCCGGGCCTCGGGCACGGTGAGGCCCGCCTCGGCGAGCACCGCGGCGAGGGTGCGCAGCACGGGCTCCCGCAGCGCGGACGGGTCGGCTCCGATCCGCAGCTCCACCGGGTGCGGGGTGAACAGTTCGTCCAGCAGCGGCCAGACGGCGTCCAGGCCGGCCTGCATCCGGGCCGCCGAGTACGGGGTGCCGTCGCCGAGCCGCAGCGTCCAGGCGGTGGCGTACTCCTGGTGGTAGGCCAGCTCCAGCACGCCGCGCGCCGCCACCGCGGCGAGCACCGGGTCGGGGTGGCCGGCCAGCAGTTCGTACAGCGCCTTGCGGGCGGTGGCGAAGAGCAGCAGCCGGGCGACCGAGTGGGCGAAGTCCCCGTTCGGCGCCTCGACCAGGCGGACGTTGCGGAACTCGTGCTCCTCCCGCCAGTACGCCAGCTCGTCCTCGCCGCGGCCGGTGCCGTCGGCCTGGCCGGCCCGGGTGAGCAGCAGCCGGGCCTGGCCGAGCAGGTCGAGGCCGAGGTTGGCCAGCGCCACCTCCTCCTCCAGCTCGGGCGCCCGGGTGCACCACTCGGTCAGCCGCTGGGCCAGCACCAGCGCGTCGTCGCCGAGCATCAGGCAGTAGGCGGCCAGGTCGGCGCCGTCCAGGCCCTCCGGCACGGTGGTGTCCACGCCCAGCAGCGGGTCGGAGAAGCCGGTGCCGTACGCCCACCGGGCCTCGCCGTCGAGTTCCGGACCGGCCTCGCTGAGGGTCAGGTAGACGTGGTCGTCGCCCGCCCCGTGGTGGCCGGGCATCACGTGGTGGTCGGTCATCGCGTGGTCCGTTCCCGTCACTGTGTCCACTTCCGTCTCGCGCTTTCCGCTCCCGCCGGGTACCGCCCGCCTCAGATGTGCGGGACGTCCTCGGGGATGTCGTAGAAGGTCGGGTGGCGGTAGACCTTGTCGCCGCCGGGCACGAAGAACGGGTCCTGCTCGTCCGGGGCGGAGGCGGTGATCGCGTCCGAGCGGACCACCCAGAGGCTGACGCCCTCGTTGCGGCGGGTGTACAGGTCGCGGGCGGAGAGCAGCGCCATCCGGTCGTCGGACGCGTGCAGCGAGCCGACGTGGACGTGGTTCAGGCCCCGCCGGGGGCGGACGAACACCTCGTACAGCGGCCAGCCGGCCCGGATCCCGTTCATCGCTGCTCCTCCGTGCTCTTCGCCGCTTCTCCGTGCTCTTCGCCGCCCCGGGCCGCCAGAGGCAGCTCCGGGCCGGCCGGTACAGTCCCGCCGTCGGCCGGCCCCGGCTCCCGGGCGGCCTCGGCCCGGCGCTTCGCCGCGTAGGCGAGGGCCGCCTCGCGGACCCAGGCGCCGTCCTCGTGGGCCTGACGCCGGCGGTCCACCCGCTGGGCGTTGCAGGGCCCGTCGCCCTGGATCACCCGCTTCAGTTCGGACCAGTCGGGCTCGCCGAAGTCCCAGCTGCCGCGCTCCTCGTTCCAGCTCAGCGCCGGGTCGGGGAGGGTGACACCGAGGTGCTCGGCCTGCGGTACGGACATGTCGACAAAGCGCTGCCGCAGTTCGTCGTTGCTGTGCCGCTTGATCCGCCAGGCCATCGAGCGGGCGGTGTTCGGCGAGTCCCCGTCCGGCGGGCCGAACATCATCAGGGACGGCCACCACCAGCGGTCCACCGCGTCCTGCACCATCCGGCGCTGGCCCTCGGTGCCGCGCATCATCGTCATCAGCAGCTCGTAACCCTGCCGCTGGTGGAAGGACTCCTCCTTGCAGATCCGCACCATCGCGCGGGCGTACGGCCCGTACGAGCACCGGCAGAGCGGCACCTGGTTGCAGATCGCGGCCCCGTCCACCAGCCAGCCGATCACGCCCACGTCGGCGAAGGTCAGCGTGGGGTAGTTGAAGATCGAGGAGTACTTCTGCCGGCCGGAGACCAGCTTCTCGGTCAGCTCGGCCCGGTCCACGCCCAGCGTCTCGGCGGCGGCGTAGAGGTAGAGCCCGTGGCCCGCCTCGTCCTGGGCCTTGGCCAGCAGGATGGCCTTGCGGCGCAGCGAGGGCGCCCGGGTGAGCCAGTTGCCCTCCGGCTGCATGCCGATGATCTCGGAGTGCGCGTGCTGGGCGATCTGGCGGACCAGGGTCGCGCGGTAGGCGTCGGGCATCCAGTCGCGGGGCTCGATCCGCTGCTCGGCGGCGATCACCGCCTCGAACCGCTCCGTCCGCACCTGCTCCGCCACTTCTGCTGTCACCACGGCTCCCATCTCGGTAGCGCCGCCCCGGGCGGCCCGGCACGGTGGCCGGGCCTTGGCGATCATCCCGACTGACCGTTCGGTCGGTTCCATTGTGCGGGCTGGGCACCGCCGTGACAAGGCTTGCGGGGCGGGACGCGGCGACCGGCGGAGACGGTTGACCCGTCCGGGCCCGCACCCGGGCTCGCCCGGGCCTTTGCGGGCCCGCGCCGGCCCGGGCGGCACGGGCGGCACGGGCGGCACGGGCGGCACGGGCGGGACGGGCGGGACGGGCGGGACGGGCGGGACGGGCGGGACGGGCGGGACGGGCGGGACGGGCCCACCGGCCGCGGCGCCACCGCACTGGGAGGGCTGGAACGGGACCGGGGGCGGCCCCGCCGTCCGGAGTTCGCGCCCGGACCTGGCGCCTAGCCCTTCGGCCGCTCCCGGAGGCGTGGCAGCGGGACGGCCAACAGGGCTGCCAGCAGGGCGATCCGGGGTGCCAGCTGGTCCACCCGGATGTGCTCGTGCCGGGCGTGCGGGCCGGCGCCGACCGCGCCCAGGCCGTCCAGCGTCGGCAGGCCGCGCGCACCCGCGATGTTGGTGTCACCGGCGCCGCCGGCCGGCGCGCCGTCCACCTGCTGGCCGAGCGCCGCCGCCAGCGAACGCACGTGGCGCAGCAGCGGGTTGCCCGAACGCTCGGGCCAGGCCGGGCGGCTGGACAGCACCTCCGTCCGCACCCGGGCCCCGGGCCGCAGCGCGGTCAGCTGGGCGAGGTGGTCGAGCGTGCGGCGCTGGGCCTCGGGGGTCGCGAAGCGTAGACCGAGTTCGGCCTCCGCCCGGCCGGCGATCACGTTGGCCCGCGACCCGCCGCTGATCCGGCCGGTGTTCAGCTCGGTCCCGGGCTGGCAGGCCAGCCCACGGACCGCGACCAGCTGGTCGACGAGCTCGTCCACCGCCGAGGTGCCCTCCGCCGCGTTGAGCCCGGCGTGCGCCTCCCGCCCGGTGACCGTCAGCAGCACCCGGGTACTGCCCCGCCGGGCGGTCTTCAGCCGGCCGTCCGGATGCGGCGGCTCCAGCCCCAGGACGGCTGCCGCACCGGGGAGTTGACGCTCCACCAGACGCTTGCCGTCCGGACTGCCGACCTCCTCGTCGGAGACCACCACCAGCCGCACCGGGCGGTGCGGACGCCGGCCCAGGTCGGCCAGCAGGGCGAAGGCACCCTCCAGGAGGGCGAGTCCGGCCTTCATGTCGAGCACACCAGGACCACTCAGCAGGCCGTCCTGCTCGGTGACCGGCCAGTCGGCGAGCGTCCCGGCCGGCCAGACGGTGTCGTGGTGGCCGACCACCAGCAGGTGGGCCAGGCTCTCGTCCTCGCCCGCCCAGGTCAGTACCAGGTGGTCACCGGCCGGGCCGGGTTCACGCCGGGCCACCGCACCGGTGGCCTCGAAGCCCGCCACCAGTTCCTCGGCCAGCGCGTCCAGCCGGGGCGCGTCACCGCTCGGCGACTCCATCCGGGCCAGGTCCGCACACCGGCGCCGGACGGCACCGGCGAGCGTGCGGGCCCGCGCACTGAGCGCCCGCGGCAGGCCGGGCAGCGCGGCGGTGGCCATCGCCTGACCGTCCGCCTCGCCCTGGAGTGAGAAGCCGGGGGTGACGGAGGCGGTGGGGGTGACGGAGGCGGTGGGGGTGACGGGGGCGGTGGGGGTGACGGGGGCGGTGGGGGCGGTAAAGGTGGTGGAGGCGGTGGAGACGGCCACGGTGGGACGATCCGCCGCAGTGGCCGGCTTCGCCGGGACGGACGTGACGGTCGGGGCCGATGCGGCGGACGAGACGGTGGTGGGGGCCGCCGAGACCGCGCGGGCACCGGCCGCCGCCACGGGCGGCACCGGGAGCGCGGGGGACGACGCGACAGCGGCGAGAGGACCGAGCGGGACGACGGGGGTGACGGATGCGACGGGGGTGACGGGCGGCCTGACCGCGTGCGGGCTCAACGCACGCCTCCCCGGCCGCCGCCGGTACTCGACGGCCTGACCGGTGCGCCCTGCCCGGCGCACGAACCGAACCGTCCGGGACAACCGGTGACGGTGGAGACCGCCGGTGGTCGGGTCGTCCTGGACGGCACGGACGGCCGGGATGTGGTGGAACGGCTGGGCGGCATGACTGGCAACATTGCGTCCTCCTCGCTCGATCCGGTGACCCCGGTCCGATCCGGCGCCCCCGTGTACGGCGGCTTCGGTGCGACGGCGCAGTGGCGGCACCGCCGCAGGGGTAGCCGAGACGTGAGCCTAGAAGAACCGTTCGGTTTCCTGCGAGGTGGCCCTGCTCCCAGCACGCCGGTTCCGGACCCTGCCACGGACGTCCCGCCGGAGGATCGGCGCAGGGCGCACGGCGCGCGGGCCTGGATCGGCGCGCGAGCGCGGTCGCCGGATCGCGCCCATCTCCACCATGGACCTGCCGTCGCGGTTCGGCAGCGCAAACGGCCCGGGCACGCCCGATCCACGCCGGATGGGTGACACGAGGTCAGCGTCCGGTACGAGACGGAGGGCCGAACCGGCAGTTGCGGCCACGGGAGTTGTGCGCCCGGAGCGACCGGCCCGGGCGGGCGCCGACGCGGGCCGCCCGCGCCGCCGGCACCCCGCCGACAAGGCGCGGGCAAGGGGCGGGCAAGCCGAGGACAAGGCGCGGGCAAGGCGGGGACAAGGGCCCGACGCGGCGGCGCAAGGACCCCGCAAGGGAGGTCGGGCGGCGGCGGGAGGGCCGCAGGGGTGGGCCGGCGGCCAGGGCGGGCGAGTCTGCCGCCGGGCCGGCGAAGGCGCCTCGAAGATGGCCGGGGGCCGACCCTGGCTCCGGATCGGGTCGAGCAGAGGAGTCCGGGATGGCGGTCGCGGTCCGCGACAACGCGGAGCAGGGCAGGTTCGAGGCCTGGGCGGGGAGCACGCTCGCCGGGTTCGCCGAGTACATCCGCAACGACCGGCTGGTGGTGTACCCGCACACCGTGGTGGAGCCGGCCTTCGAGGGCCGGGGAATCGGCGGCGAACTGGCCCGCACAGCCCTGGACGACGCCCGGGCACGGGGGCTGCCGGTACTGGCCACCTGCCCGTTCATCAAGGCGTGGATGCTCCGGCACCCCGAGTACGTGGAGCTTGCGTACGAGAGCGGGAGCCAGGTGACCGACTGAGCGGTCCGGCGCGCGGGTGGCGGGCGGGGAGCCTGAAGGCCCGGCGGAGACCCCCGGAGTTGCCGCGGGCGTGAGCCCAGCGCCGCCGTCGGGAGATGACCGATAACCGATCACGGATGACGAACGACAGGTATGCGATGACGGATGTCGGATGACAGATATTGAAATCTGTCATCCGATACGCCATAGTTGACAGCAGTCGCCCCGACCCGTCCCCCGGACGCACCCGCTCCCGCTCCACCCATCGCGCAAGGACCTCTCATGACCGCCACGCCCACCCACCCCCACATGCCCACCCGCACCCTCGGCACCACCGGCCCCGTCACCTCCGCCCTCGGCCTCGGCTGCATGGGCATGTCCGACCTCTACGGCCCCGCCGACGAGGCCGAGAGCATCGCGACCGTCCACGCCGCCCTCGACGCGGGCGTCACCCTGCTCGACACCGGTGACTTCTACGGCATGGGCCACAACGAACTGCTCATCCACGAGGCGCTGCGCGGACGCGACCGCGACTCGGTGCAGATCAGCGTGAAGTTCGGCGCACAGCGCGGCCCGGACGGCAGCTGGCTCGGCTACGACGCGAGCCCGGCGGCGACGAAGACCGCGCTCGCCTACACCCTGCGCCGGCTGCGCACCGACCACATCGACATCTACCGCCCCGCCCGCCTCGACCCGCGGGTCCCGGTGGAGGAGACCGTCGGCGCGATCGCCGACCTGGTGAAGGCCGGCTACGTCCGCCACATCGGGCTCTCCGAGGTGGGCGCCGAGACCCTGCGCCGGGCCGCGGCCGTGCACCCTGTCAGCGACCTGCAGATCGAGTACTCCCTGCTGTCCCGGTCGATCGAGACCGAGATCCTGCCGACCGCCCGCGAACTCGGCATCGGCGTCACCGCCTACGGCGTGCTCTCCCGCGGCCTGCTCAGCGGCCACTGGAAGGACACCCGCGACCTGTCCGGCACCGACTTCCGCGGCTTCAGCCCGCGCTTCCAGGGCGAGAACCTGACCCACAACCTGCGGCTGGTCAGCGCACTGCGGGAGATCGCGGACGCCAAGGGCGCGAGCGTGGCACAGGTCGCCATCGCCTGGGTCGCCTCGCGGGGAGAGGACATCGTGCCGCTGGTCGGCGCCCGCCGCCGGGACCGCCTGGCCGAGGCCCTCGGCTCGCTGGAGGTCGCGCTCGACGCCGCCGAGCTGGCGGCGGTGGAAGCCGCCGTCCCGGCCGGGTCCGCCGCCGGGGACAGGTACGCTGCGGCTCAGATGGCCGACCTCGACAGCGAGCAGTGACCACCTTCGCCGGCGGCCGCCGGCGGGCCGGCGCGGCACGCCGCATCACCCCGTAAGGACGTACCTCCCCGTGACCACGGACAACGCACTCACTCCCGAGCAGATCCTGAGCGCGGCGGAGGACGTCCTCCGGCGGTTCGGCCCGGCGAAGGCCACCGTCGTGGACATCGCCCGCGCGCTGGGCGTCAGCCACGGGAGCGTGTACCGCCACTTCCCGAGCAAGGCGGCGCTGCGCGAGTCCGTGACCCAGCGCTGGCTGGACCAGGCGCACGACCAGCTGGCCACCATCACCGTCGAGCGCGGTCCGGCCGTGGAGCGCCTGCACCGCTGGCTGGCGACGCTCTTCGCCGCGAAGCGCAAGAAGGCGCTGGACGACCCCGAGCTGTTCGCCACCTACATGACCCTGGTCGGCGAGGCCAGCGACACCGTCGAGGCGCACATCGAGACGCTCACCGGCCAGATCGCCTCGATCCTCCAGGACGGCATCCACCAGGGGGCGTTCACACCGTCCCACGCCGGGAACGCGGCCCGGGCGGTGTTCCACGCGACGGCACGCTTCCACGACCCCGAGTACGCGGGCCAGTGGTCCGCCCCGAGGATCGAGGAGGACTTCGAGGCCGTCTGGTCGCTCCTGCTGAACGGCCTGCGCTCGCACTGACCGGGCGGCCTTCGCCGGGGGCGCCGCCTCGTCCGGCGGAAAAGCCCTGGCCGCCGCCGGACGGCGGCGGCAGACTGGCCCGCATTCGTCCGCTCCCCCAGGAGGGAACCATGCGCGCGCCCGTCCCGGCCCTCGACAGTCTGCGGGGTCTCGCCCTCGGCGACGCCTTCGGCGACCGGTGGTTCTCCGTCCCGGCCGACCGGGCGGAGGCCGAGCTGGCCGCCCGGACGCCGCGGCCGGCGCCCTGGCACTGGACGGACGACACCGCGATGGCCCTGGTGCTGGTCCGTCACCTGATCGACCACGGCGCCGTGCGGCAGGACGAGTTGGCGCGCGGCTTCGCGGCGGAGTACACCGCCGTGTACGGGCGCAAGTACGGGCCCTCGATGCACCAGGTGCTGCAGGCGGTGCAGGAGGGCGCCGACTGGCGGGTGGTCACCGCGGGGATGTTCGGCGGCCAGGGTTCGCACGGCAACGGCGCGGCGATGCGCGTGGCCCCGCTCGGCGCCTGGTTCGCGGAGGACCTCGACCTGGTGGCCGAGCAGGCCGGACTGCAGGCGCTCACCACGCATTTCCATCCCGAGGCGACGGCCGGGGCGGTGGCGGTCGCGCTGGCGGCGGCGCTCGCCGCGCGCAGCCGTGGCCAGCAGGCGCCCGGGCGGGCCGAGTTGCTGACGGAGGTCGCCGACCGGCTGCCCGACAGCGACGTGCGCTCCGGACTGCGGGTGGCCGCCCGGCTGGCGGACGGGACGTCGGTCCGGCATGCCGCCGTGGTGCTCGGCTCGGGCTCGCAGATCTCGGCGCCCGACACCGTGCCGTTCGCCCTCTGGGCGGCCGCCGGGCGGCTGGACTCGCTGCCCGAGGCGATCTGGCACACCCTGGCCGGCTGGGGGGACATGGACACCACCTGCGCCGTCGCGGCCGGCGTGGTCGCCGCCCGGACGGGCCTGGCCGAGGTACCGGCAGCCTGGCTGGCGGCCCGTGAGGAGCTGCCCGGCTGGGTCACGGCCGAGGCCTGACGCGTCGGCGTGCCCGGCACCCGAGGACCGGGAGCCGGGCGCGCCGGGCCGGATCGCCGGGCCCCGCTCCGGCCGCCCGGCCCTGGGGCGCTTTTCAGCTCCGGGAGTTGCCGAAGAAGATCCGGTAGAGGATCAGCAGCACCAGCGCACCGCCGATCGCCGAGACCCAGGTGGTCAGGTCGAAGAACTGGGCCGTGACCGGCCGGTCGAAGACCCGCGAGGAGATCCAGCCGCCGACGAAGGAGCCGGCCACCCCGATGAGCGTGGTGACCACCAGGCCGCCCGGGTCGCGGCCCGGCAGCAGGAACTTGGCGATGGCTCCGGCCACCAGCCCCAGGACTATCCACGCGACAAAACCCATGACGTCTACCTGCCCTCCACCGCTCGGCCCGCCTCGGACCGGCCTGCCGGGTAGGACGCCGGCGACGCGGTCCGCGGTTGCACGGCCCGCCCGTGACCGAGCGGGCGGGCCGCCCGCCGGCCCGCCCGGCGGACCAGCTGCACGGCGGTGGTACGGCAGCGGTACGGCGGCC
This sequence comes from Kitasatospora herbaricolor, assembly GCF_030813695.1. Classification (NCBI taxonomy): domain Bacteria; kingdom Bacillati; phylum Actinomycetota; class Actinomycetes; order Kitasatosporales; family Streptomycetaceae; genus Kitasatospora; species Kitasatospora herbaricolor. Next base: position 7,130,562 of record NZ_JAUSVA010000002.1, on the reverse strand, counting down.
GTCCGGCGGGCGTCGACTTGGTCGTCAGGTCACCGGATGATCGTCCCAACGCCTAGGCTGTGCACGGACGGATCGGACGGAAGAGCGCCGGACCGGTCGGCGGCGCCGGCCCGGGACAGCCGATGAAGGCGGAGGTCGTCGTGGGGGAGCAGAACAGCGCCCGGCAGCAGGAGGCCGCGGGCTCCGCGGAACTGCGGCCCGAGATACCGCACCCCGCCCGGATGTACGACTACTACCTCGGCGGGAAGGACAACTTCCCCGCCGACCGCGAGGCGGCCGAGCGTGCCCTGGCGGCGAACCCCGAGTTCCGGTCCACCGCCCGGGCCAACCGCGGCTTCCTGCAACGCGCGGTGCGCCATGTCGCGCAGCAGGGCGTGGACCAGTTCCTGGACATCGGTACCGGCATCCCGACCGCCGGCAACACCCACGAGATCGCCCAGCAGGTCGACCCGCGGGCCCGGGTGGTGTACGTCGACAACGACCCGATCGTGCTGACCCACGCCCGCGCGCTGATGGCGGGCATGGGCCGGGGCCGCACCGACGTCCTGCAGGCCGACCTGCGCGACCCGGCCGGGATCCTGGCGGCCGCCCAGGTGCGCGAACTGCTGGACTTCGACCGGCCGGTGGCGCTGGTGCTGGCCGCGGTCCTGCACTTCCTCCCCGAGGACGAGAAGCCCTACCGGATCGTGGAGGAGCTGCTGACGGCGCTGGCACCGGGCAGCTACCTGGTGCTCTCGCACGGCACGGCGGACTTCATCCCGCCCGAGGTCCGCGACCGGGTGACGGGTGTCTACACCAAGGCGACGGCGCCGCTGGTGGGACGCTCGCGGGCGGAGGTCCGCCGGTTCTTCGACGGCCTGGAGCTGCTGGAGCCGGAGGTGGTGACCGTCCCGCTCTGGCGCCCGGAGGCGGAGCCGGCCCGGGGCGCGGACCGGGTGAGCATGTACGGCGGAGTGGCCCGCAAGCACTGACCTCGGCACGGCCTCGGCACGACGACCTCGGCACCTGGTCGAGCCGTGGCCGGCCGGGCCTCGCCGGGCCCGGGCGAGGTTCAGCGCAGGGTCGGCACCGATCCCCCGGGCACCAGCTCCAGGCCGGCGCCGGGCAGGCCGCGGCCCCACCGCTCGGCGATCGGGGCGAAGCGGGCGGCGTCCGGCGGGGTGCGGCCCAGTCCGATCGCGTACCGGACCGCCGCCGGGCCGCTCTCGAACGGGTGCGGCCAGGCGTGCGCGTCCACCGCGCCGGCCTCCTGCAAGGCGGCGAGCAAGGCCCGGACCCGGCCGCGGACCCGGCCCAGGACGGCCTCGAACTCCTCGCCCCCGCCCGGCCGTACGGTCAGCACCGCCCAGGCCGCGTGCCGCCGGTGCAGCGGTGGCGGTGACAGCAGCCGGGGCCACGGATCGGCGCCGGTGCCCGCCGCCGTCTCCAGGATCTCCCAGGCCCGGTAGAGCTCCTGGGCCAGCAGCTCCGCGCTGCCGGCGCCGACCTGCTCGGTGCAGCTGCGGACCGGGGCGCTCGGGGTCAGCACGGTCACCGCGGCGGACGCCGGCGCGGCCGCCGCGGGCCCGGCCGGGCCCGCCAGCGTGACGGGCTCCCGCCAGTCCCAGGCCGCCCAGGTGCCGAAGAACTCCCGTAGCAGCTCGCCCTCCGGGAGCGGACCGGACTCCCGGACCGTCCGGGCCGCCAGCACGGTCCAGGCCAGGCCGGGCAGCATGCCGTACGCCGCCGAGTCGAGGCCGCGCGCCTTCGCCCAGGCCTTCACCCGCCCGGCCAGCCGGGCGAAGGCGAAGTGGTCCTCCCCCACCGCCGCCAGGACGGCGGAGGCATCGCTCACCGCGCTCAGCGCGATCGCGGCCGCCTCGCCCAGCTCGGCCCGCCGGGGCACGGCCTGGAACGGCGGCAGACCGCCGGTGCCGACCACGACCAGGTCGACGTCCAACTCCCCGACGCTCAGGCGCAGTCCGGGCACCCGGGCGCCGGTCACCTCGCGCAGCCGGCTCGCCCCGGGCAGCGCGGCCGCGATCCGGTCCCGCACCTGTGCCAGGTCGACGGTGCCGGGCAGCGCTGCCACCAGATCCAGGTCGGCATGCTCGGGCGCGCAGCCCGTCCGCCGTGATCCGACCACCTGGACGGCTCCGTCCCCCAGCGCCTCGGTGACCCGGCGGAGGATGTTCTCCGCCGGGTCCTCCTGCGGGCGTACGGCGCCGGTCCGGGCGGCGGACCCGGACAGGGCGGCGGCCGCGGGCCGGGGCCCGCTGTCGGGCAGCCAGCGCAGTTCACCCGTCCCCAGCGCGACGGTGGCACGCGGCCGCATCGGCTCCTCGCCGCGGCGGGAGAGCAGCACCACCTCCCCGACCCGGGCGGACAGCGGGCCGAGCCCGGCCGCGCAGGCGGCCCGCACCACCCGGGTGTCGACGGACCGGCCCAGCGTCAGGTGCGGGGTGAAGCCGGTGGCGCGGCCCCGGCAGCACGGGAACCGCTGTTCCAGGACGTGCCGCAGCTCCGCCCAGGGGGCAGGGTCCTCGGCCGCCGGGTCGAGCCAGAGGGTGCTGTCCTGCCGGTGCCGGAAGGTCCGCACCCCGGCCAACCGGACGCCGAACGGAGCGACCCCGGCCAGAGCGGCGGTGAGCAGCGGCGCGGCCTGCTCGAAGTCGGACTCGGGGACGAACCCGAAGAGCAGGTTGACGTGCGGCGGCCACCGGTCGATCTGCGGGTCGTGATCGCGGCGGATCTCCTGGATCGCCGGCCACAGCTCCTCGGGCGGCAGCCAGGCCACGGCCGTCCGGGCGGTCGGCGCGAGGTCGAGTGCCTCGGCGGGCCCCGCCCCGCTGAGGTCGAGGTCGAGGTCCGTCCGGACGCCGTAGTGGTCGGAGACGTGCAGGCCGTCCGGGGTGGGCGTGTCACCGAGCAGGGTCGCCGAGACGGGGTGCGGCCGCCCGGGCCGCAGCAGGATCCGGTCCAGCCGGGAGGCCCGGCCGGACAGCGAGGAGACCGCGGCCAGCGGGTTGGCCACCGGGTCGAAGGTCGGGCTCCGGTCGCCGGGGCCGTGCACCTCCGTCCAGGTGTCGCGCAGTCCGAGGACGGCGGCCGGACCGGCCGGACCGTCGGACCCGTCGTTGAAGTCGCCCAGCAGGGCCAGATCACCGTCCACCCGGGCCAGGCCCTCGGCGATCCGGGCCAGTTCGGCCCGCCGCCGGACCGCGCCGTCCTCGGTGTGATCGCTGGTCAGGTGGGTGGCGGCGACCACCAGCGGCCCGGTGGCGCTCTGCACGGTGACGGCGGCGACGGCCTTGTGGGGGCCGAGCCGGTGGTAGCCGGCCTCCCGGACGGGCAGCCGGCTGAGCAGCAGCAGGCCGCTGTCCTCGACGTCGTCCGCGGCCGGGTCGGTGCCCAGCGTCCAGCCGGCCCGGACCCAGGGGGCCCGCATCAGCAGGGCGAGCAGCGGGGCCTCGACCTCCTGCAGGGCGATCACGTCCGCGTCGGCCCGCTCCAGGGCGGCCAGCAGCAGCGGGCGGCGGCGGGCGGTGTCGATGCGGTCGCCGTCGTACCGGTCCCAGAGGGTGTTCCAGGTCAGCAGCCGCAGCCGGGGCCGGGCCGGCGGGTCCGCCGGCGGCGGGGTGTCGCCGACGGGGTGCCAGTCCCGGTCCTGGTCCCAGGCGTGGGCGGTGCGGGTGAGGAAGAACGGGGCGCGCAGGCGGCGCGGTTCGCGGACCCGGCCGGCCCCGGTGGAGTCGATGCGGTCCAGGCCGGTGGCGCGGTCCCAGACGAGTTCGCCGTCGGCCTCGACGAAGAGCACCCGGTGCCAGGGGATGTCGCCGCCGGGTACGAAGGCGGGCAGCGGCACCCGCTCGGGCCCGGCGGCGCGCCGGCCGACGCCGAGCACGAACCGGGCGGGGTCGAACCGGGCGTCCCAGCACACCTGGTGGTAGATCTGCTCGCTGGTCCGCATCATCGCTCCCCGGTGGCGTGCAGGGCGCCGTACGTGCGCAGGACGCCGTCCGTGCGCAGGCTGCCGTCCGTGTGCGGAGCCCCGTCGGTGGTGTACAGGGTCCCGTCGGTGTCCTCGACGGTACCGCCGGCGCCGACGTACCAGGTCCGGTGCGCCTCCCCCGGGTACGGCGGGCTGTAGCGGTGCAGCTGGCCGGTGAGCACCTCGGGCGGCACCGGGTGGTCCCGGACGGAGTTGCGCCGGGCCAGTTCGTCCTCGTCGACGAGCAGGACGGCGTGGGTGATCAGGGCGTCCCGGCGGTGCGCGATCCGGTGCACGAGGGAGCGCTGGTGCTGGTTGAGGGAGGTCGCGTCCCAGACCACCGTCCGGCCGGCGGCGAGTGCGCCGTCGAGGCGGTCCAGTCCCTCGCGCAGCACGTCGCCGTTGGCCCGCTGGTCGGCCCGGGAGCCGCGGGCGGTACGCAGGTCGTCGAGCGAGATCCGGGTGTCGACGCCGGTGAGCCGCGCCGCGAAGGCGCTCTTGCCACTGCCGGCCGGGCCGGTGAGCTGCACCAGCCGGGGGAAGGCGCCGTCGCGCCAGCGCCAGCCGGCCGCCACCGCCTCCTCGACGGTGCTGGTGCGCCCCTGCGCGTGGCTTTCGCGGGCCTGCGCCCAGCAGCGGTCGGCCGCCTCCGGGCCGAGGCCGGCGAGGGCCTCGCGCAGACCGGCGCGCAGCGGCTCCAGCGGGGCCTCCGCCAGCAGGCCGGCCTCCTCGGCGTGCAGCGCGGACCATTCGACCTGCTCGCGCGCCGACTCCGCCTCGGGGCCCGGCCTGCCGGCCAGGACGGCCGCCGCGACGGCGTGCAGGGTGCCCAGGTCGGCGGCGAGGGCGAGCCGGGCCAGGCCGCGGCGGCGCTCCTCGTCGGGGTACGGGCGGTGCGGAGCGGGGTGCAGCCCGACCAGGTCGGCGACCCGGCGGGCCGCGGCCATCCCGAGCGGGGCGGCCAGCCGGGGCGCCAGGGGCGCCCGGTGGGTGTCGTGCAGGAGGGCGGCCAGGACGCCGGCCAGGCGGGCGTCGCCCGAGCGGCCGAGCACGTCGAGGCGGGCGCAGACGTCGGCCACGGCGGCCTCGGCCGCGTCGGCGACGGCTCCGGGTGCAACTCCGGCTCCGGGTTCGGCTCCGGCTCCCGCTCCGGCTCCGGCTTCCGGACGGCCCGCGGGCAGGCCGAGGGCCGCGCGCAGGGCGGCCGGGTCGGCGGTGCCCCCGGAGCGCACCGCCCAGAGCGCGGCGGCCGGCCCGAGGCCGTTCTCCACCACGGCGGCGTGCATCCAGTGCGTGTCGGTCCGCACGTGCCGGGGCCGCACCCACTTGGCCACCCGGAGGCCGAACTCCGCCCGTCCGAAGCCCTCGACCGTCCGGACGACGTAGCCCTCCTGCCGTTCGGGGTCGAGCCGCAGCGCGCGCAGCGCCCGCTCGTCGAAGGTGCCGCGCCAGAGCACGGGCGGGACGGGGACGCCCAGCCCGCGCAGCAGGCGGACGGTGTCGTCCCAGCCGAGGCAGCGCGGGCCGTCCCAGACCGAGAAGCCGTAGAACCAGCTCTCCAGGGCGCGGTACGGGATCGAGTGCCGGGCGAACACGTTCTCGCCGCAGATCCGCAGGCCGGGGGCGAGCCGCGGACCGATCCTGCCCTGCAGGGCCTTGACCCAGGTGCGCGAGGGGTGGTGGGCGGAGTCGAGGGACCTGGCGTGCAGGCCATCCGGATAGAGGGTGGTGTTCTCGCCGTCGAGCTTCTCGGTGACCACGACCTCGGCGCCGCGCAGGCCGGAGAGGTCCCCGGTCCGTACGTCGTCCGCGGTCGCCCCCGGTGACCAGGGCAGATGTGGCGTGCGAGGGTACTGCACGCGCATGATCCGCTCCTGGTGACGACGACTGGCCCCGGTCACTGTAGGAGTCCGCACCGGGCGGATCCATCGAATAACCGGGGCCGGTCGCCCCGCTGACGCACCGGCGGCGGGCGCGGGCGGGGAGGGCGGGGAGGGGCGTACCGGGCTCGGGTCAGCCTCCGGCGGAACGCCGGACGCCGGCGCCGAGCGCGGTGTGCAGCAGCAGCGCGGAGCCGAGGCCGACCGCCCAGCCGTAGTCGGCGAGCGGCTTGAGGAACGGGATCAGACCCTCGGCGGGGAACGGGCCGCCGTAGGAGCCGCCGACCGCGAGCAGTCCGCCGACGACCAGGGCGGCGACGGCACGCCGGTTCCAGCCGCCGGTGTACCAGTAGCGTCCGTCGGGGCGGTAGAGGTCGGCGAGGTCGAGCCGGGTACGGCGGAGGATCCAGTAGTCGGCGATCAGGATGCCCGCGACGGTGCCGAGCAGGCCGCCGACCACACCGAGCCAGGTGAAGATGTAGACGTGCGGGTCGGCGATCAGCTTCCAGGGGAAGATCACGATGCCGATCACGCCGGTGATCAGGGCCCCGGTACGGAAGTTGACCCAGCGTGGGACGAGGTTGGCGAGGTCGTACGCGGGGCTGACCACGTTGGCGGCGATGTTCACCGACAGGGTGGCCACCAGCACGACCAGCAGGGCGAAGAGGGTGCCGGCCACGTTGTCCATCTTGGCGGCCAGGGCGATCGGGTCCCAGATCGGTTCGCCGTAGACGGCCTGGGAGCCGGAGGTGACGAGCACCGAGAGCAGGGCGAAGAGCGTCATGGTGGTGGGCAGGCCGAGGGCCTGGCCGCGGATCTGGGCCCGCTGGCTGCCGCCGAAGCGGGTGAAGTCCGGGATGTTCAGCGAGAGCGTCGACCAGAACCCGATCATGCCCATCAGGGCCGGGAAGAAGACCTTCCAGAAGTCGCGGTCCCAGCCGAGCCTGGACGGCTGGTCCAGCAGCGGCCCGAACCCGCCCGCCTTGACGGTGATCCAGGCCAGCAGGGCGAGCGCGCCGACGATGACGAAGGGCGCGGCCCAGTTCTCGAAGCGGCGCAGCGCCTCCATCCCGCGGGCGATGACGGCCATCTCGATCACCCAGAAGACCAGGAAGGACAGCCACTGCGTCCAGGGGTGGCCGCCGATCTCCCCCGCGGTCTGCCAGCCGTCCCCGAAGAGCTTGCCGGCCAGCAGGAAGATGCCCTCGCCGCCGATCCAGGTCTGGATGCCGAACCAGGCGCAGGCGACGGCGGCCCGGATCAGGGCCGGCAGGTTGGCGCCGCGCAGTCCGAAGGAGGCCCGGGCGAAGACCGGGAAGGGTATCCCGTACTTGGTGCCGGCGTGGCCGGTGAGGAGCATCGGCACCAGCACGACGAGGTTCGCGAGGGCGATGGTCAGCACCGCCTGCTTCCAGTCCATGCCGAGCGCGACCAGGCCCGAAGCCAGCGTCCAGGAGGGGATGTTGTGGGCCATGCCGACCCAGAGCGCGAGGAAGTTGTAGGTGGTCCAGGTACGCCTGGCGACGGGGACCGGCAGCAGGTCGTCGTTGGTGAAGCCGTTCGGGGGCACCGGCCGGGCGGGATCGAGTTCGATCCGGCCGTCCGGGTGGTGGACCTGGCCGGCCGCGGGCCCGCCGTCCGGGTTCGGGAGGGAATCGCCGCCGGGCCTGCCGGCCGCTGTCTCGGTCACGAGCACCACCTGTCTCGGGTGTGGGGGTTCGGGACGGGCACGGGCACCCGCGCGGCCACGCCCGCGGCCGTGCGCACCGGCCCGGGGGCGGGTGCGACGGTCACAGGTGCGGCCGCGGGGCCGGGTACGGGTACGGGGTCACGGGTGCGGGGTCACGGGTGCGGGATCAAGGACGAGCGGTCAAGGGCCTCGGGGTCAAGGGCGCGGGCACCGGCGTGGGGGCACCGGGCGGCGTGGGGGCACCGGGCAGGGTGGCTGCGGGTCACCAGGGCCCGGTCACAGGCGCGGGATGACGTCGCTGCCGTAGGCGTCGATGGTCTGTTCGACGGCGTCGTGCATCGCGTAGACGGCGAACTGGTCGACGCCCAGGGCCCGCAGGCGCTCCAGCTTCTCCACCTGGGCGTCGGCGGTGCCGATCAGGCAGAAGCGGTCGACGATCTCGTCCGGGACGAACGCGGTGTCCGGGTTCCCGGCGCGGCCGTGGTGGCTGTAGTCGTAGCCCTGCCGGCCCTTGATGTACTCGGTGAGTGCCTCGGGCACCAGCGACGAGTGCTCGCCGTAGTGGCCGACCAGGTCGGCGACGTGGTTGCCGACCATGCCGCCGAACCAGCGGCACTGCTCCCGGGCGTGCGCGAGGGACTCGGGCGAGTCGTCGGCGGTGACGTACGCGGGCGCGGCGACGCAGATGGTGACGGCGGCGGGGTCGCGCCCGGCCTCGGCGGCGGCCGCCCGGACGGCCTTGATCATGTACTCGGTGAGGTAGGGGTCGGCGAGCTGCAGGATGAACCCGTCGGCCTGCTGCCCGGTGAGGGCCAGCGCCTTGGGACCGTACGCGCCCATCCAGATCGGCAGCGCGCCGTCGGTCACCCACGGCAGGTGCATCTCGGTGCCGTCGACCTCGACCGTACGGCCCTCGGCGAGTTCCTTGATGGCGTGCATGGCCTGGGAGAGCCGGGCCAGGGTGGCGGGCTTGCGGCCGGCCACCCGCATCGCGGAGTCGCCGCGGCCGATGCCGCAGACGGTGCGGTTGCCGTACATGTCGTTGAGGGTGGCGAAGGTCGAGGCGGTCACCTCCCAGGTGCGGGTGGAGGGGTTGGTGACCATGGTGCCGACGCGCAGCCGCTGGGTGGCGGCGAGGATCCGGCTGTGGATGACGAAGGGTTCCTGCCACAGCACGACGGAGTCGAAGGTCCAGCCGTGGCTGAAGCCGGCCTGCTCGGCCCGGACCATCCGGTCGATCAGCAGGCTTGCGGGCGGGTCGGTCTGCAGGACGAGCCCGATGTCCATGAGGGGTCCACCAATCCTGGGGTACGTGCGGCTCGCGCGGTGCGGGTGCGCGGTGCGGAAGTGCGAGGTGCGGTACGAGGTGGGTACGCGGCCGTGCCGCGGGGTCGTCGAACGCCGCCCGGGACCGGCCCACCGGCCCCGGGCGGTGCTGTCGGACGGGTCAGGTCAGGTACTGGCAGGTGTCGCGGCGCAGGAAGGCGCCGTGGCCGGCCCGGCCGAGCCACCGGCCGTCGTCCAGCACGACGGTGCCGCGGGACAGGACCGTCCTGGCGCGGCCGGTGAGCTGCCGCCCCTCGTACGCCGAGTAGTCGACGTTCATGTGGTGGGTGGCGGCGGAGACGGTCTGCACGGCGGCCGGGTCGTAGATCACCAGGTCGGCGTCGGCGCCGGGGGCGATGGTGCCCTTGCGCGGGTAGAGGCCGAACATGCGGGCCGGTGTGGCGCAGGCGATCTCGATCCAGCGGCGGCGGCTGATCCGGCCGGCGACCACGGCCTGGTGCAGCAGGTCCATCCGGTTCTCCACCCCCGGCAGACCGTTGGGGATCTTGGAGAAGTCGCCCCGGCCGAGCTCCTTCTGCCCGGCGAAGCAGAACGGGCAGTGGTCGGTGGAGACCACCTGGAGGTCGTTGGTGCGCAGGCCCCGCCAGAGGGCCTCCTGGTGCTCGCGCGGGCGCAGCGGCGTGCTGCACACGTACTTGGCGCCCTCGAAGTCCGGCTCCGCCAGGTTGTCGGTCGAGAGGAAGAGGTACTGCGGGCAGGTCTCGCCGAAGACGTTGAGCCCGTCGTCCCGCGCCCGGGCCAGCTCGGCGAGGGCACTCCCGGCCGACACGTGCACGACGTACAACGGGCTGCCCGCCACCTGGGCGAGCTTGATCGCGCGGTGGGTGGCCTCGGCCTCCAGCAGCTCGCGGCGGACCTCGCCGTGGTAGCGCGGGTCGGTCTTCCCGGCGGCCAGCGCCTGTTCGACCAGGACGTCGATGGCGATGCCGTTCTCGGCGTGCATCATGATCAGCCCGCCGTTGACGGCGCTGCGCTGCATGGCCCGCAGGATCCGGCCGTCGTCGCTGTAGAACACGCCGGGGTAGGCCATGAACAGCTTGAAGGAGGTGGACTCGCCGGAGTCGACGAGGCTGTCCATCTCCTTGAGCACCGACTCGTTGACGTCGGAGACGATGGTGTGGAAGCCGTAGTCGATGGCGCAGTTGCCCTCGGCCTTGGCGTGCCAGGTGTCCAGGCCCTCGCGGAGCGAACCGCCGACCGGCTGGACGGCGAAGTCGACGATGGTGGTGGTGCCGCCCCAGGCGGCGGCGCGGGTGCCGGTCTCGAAGGTGTCGGAGGCGGCCGTGCCGCCGAACGGCAGCTCCATGTGGGTGTGGACGTCCACCCCGCCGGGGATGACGTAGTGCCCGCCGGCGTCGATGACGGTGTCCGCGCTCCAGGCCTCGGCGGCGGAGCTGCCGGTGGTGGCCAGCGCGGCGATCCGGCCGTCCTCGATCAGGACGTCGGCGTGCAGTTCCTCGGCGGCGGTGACGACCAGGCCGCCCCGGATGACTGTGCGGGTCATGGCCTCGCCCTCCCCTCAGGCCTCGCTCAGCGGCCCGTAGGCGTCCGGCCGGCGGTCCCGGTAGAAGGCCCACTGCTGGCGGACCTCCTCGATCTGGCCGAGGTCGAGGTCGCGGACGATCAGCTCCTCCTCCTTGTCGGAGGCCGGCTCGCCGACGAACTGGCCGCGCGGGTCGACGAAGTAGGAGGTGCCGTAGAAGTCGTTGTCGCCGTACTCCTCGACGCCCACCCGGTTGATCGCCGCGACGAAGTACTCGTTGGCGACGGCGGCGGCGGGCTGCTCCAGCTGCCAGAGGTAGGCGGAGAGCCCGCGGCTGGTGGCGGAGGGGTTGTAGACGATCTGGGCGCCGGCCAGGCCGAGCGCGCGCCAGCCCTCGGGGAAGTGCCGGTCGTAGCAGATGTAGACGCCGACCTTGCCGACCGCGGTGTCGAAGACCGGCCAGCCGAGGTTTCCGGGCTTGAAGTAGTACTTCTCCCAGAAACCCTTGACCTGCGGGATGTGGTGCTTGCGGTACTTGCCGAGGTAGCTGCCGTCGGCGTCGATCACGGCGGCGGTGTTGTAGTAGATCCCGGGCTGCTCCTCCTCGTACACCGGTACGACCATGACGAGGTTCAGCTCCCGGGCGAGCGCCTGCATCCGGACCACGGTGGGGCCGTCGGGCACCGCCTCGGCCCAGCGGTAGTGCTCGGGCTCCTGCACCTGACAGAAGTACGGCGCGTTGAACACCTCCTGGAACCCGATGACCTGCGCGCCCTGGGCGGCGGCCTCCCGGGCGTACCGCTCATGGAGGCCGATCATGGACTCCTGATCACCCGTCCACTTCGTCTGGACGAGGGCCGCACGGACGATTCGAGACATGGGTACCTCCGCAACTCCGTGGCCCGTCGGGGGAACGGGCCTTCGGTTCGAGGGTCGACGGGGCGGATCTACGTGCGTAGACCGTAGGCCCGGCCTCTGGGGCCTGACAATACGTCGGACGTAACGCGGCAGGGTCGGTCTGGTTAACCGGACACGCAGGAACTCCCGTATCGGATGAAACGGTGATGTACCCCGCCGGTGCGGCCGGTACGCATGCGACGCCTGACCACTCCCGGACGCCGGGCCGCACGGCGCCGCCGGGGGCGGCCGGGCCGACCGCCGGCCGGCGGTCGCCGGCACGGCCGCGGAGCGCGCGACACGGCCGCCCGGATCGCGGACCCGGCTTGACGTGCGGTCCTTCTCTCGGGAACTATCGGCCCATGGAATCCGGCACCACTCTGGTCTGCCGCCTGCACGTCGATCTGCGACGCCAGGCGAGTTCCATGTGTGCCTGTTGACCTTCACCTCCTGGCCGGTCCCCGCTCTGTGACGTTCTCCAGGGCCCGCACCGCGCTCCTCTGAACCGGCTCCCGCCAGCGGTTCGGCAGCACCTCCCGCAGCACTGCTCTCATCCGCTCGGCGCGCCCGCTCCACGGGCCGCGCCGTACCCTCCGCTTCCCGAGGACGACCGAATGAGCCTGGACCTGGCGCCCGACCGCGCCCGCACGCCCCTCTCGCCCAACGCCCTGCGCAAGATCGTCCGCACCCTGGCGGAGGAGCCCGACCAGTGGATCCACAAGGTCCGGCTGGCCACCGACGACCGCTGGTACGAGCGGCTGGAGTCCTCCGAGGACCACGAGGTCTGGCTGATCAGCTGGCTGCCCGGCCAGTCCACCGGGTTCCACGACCACGGGGGCTCGCGCGGCGCCTTCACCGTCGCCCTCGGCGAGCTGGAGGAGCTGTCGCTGCCCAGCCCCGACCAGGGACTGCTGATCCGCAGGCTCCCGGCCGGCAGCGACCGCGCCTTCGGCCCCGACTACGTCCACGACGTCCGGAACACCACCTCCGGCCCGGCCGTCACCCTGCACGCCTACTCGCCGCCGCTGAGCGAGATGTCGCACTACGACCTGCGGGCCGGCGGCCTCGTCCGCACCTCGGTGGAAGGACCTGAGCAATGGTGACCACGATCGACGACCTGGTGGAGCGCTCCCGCGAGGGCGTCCACCGCCCGGGGGCCCGCGAGGCCCACGACGCGCAGCAGGCGGGCGCCCTGCTGGTCGACATCCGCCCGGCCGCGCAGCGGGCCGCGGAGGGCGAGATCCCCGGCTCGCTGATCATCGAGCGCAATGTGCTGGAATGGCGCCTCGACCCGGCCGGCAGCCACCGGATCCCGGAAGCCGTCGGGTACGACGTGGAGATCGTGGTGGTCTGCTCCGAGGGGTACGCCTCCAGCCTGGCCGCGGCCTCGCTGCGCGAGATCGGCCTGCACCGGGCCACCGACCTGGACGGCGGGTTCGTCGGCTGGGCCGCGGCCGGGCTGCCCACCCGGGCGGGCGGCTCAAGTCCGGCTTGCGGCGGGAGTAGGGCCCGGACGGGCGGGTAGACGAGGACGGGACCAGGGCCGCGAGGCCCTGGGCGCCCGTCCGGGTCGAGCGTCCGTCCGGGCCTCGGCATCCGGGCGGACGCCGGGGTGCCCGCGGGCGGCAGGGCAGAAGGGACGGGTGGGGACGGGCGGAGACGAAGGGGGCGGGCGCGGACGGGCGGAGACGAAGGGCGCCGGCGCGGGCGGGGTACGGGGGCCGGGCACGGGGTGGTGGGCCGCCGGGCGGCCGACGGCCGAACGGGGCCGAATCCAGGACACCGGAAGATCCGGATCGTAGCCTGATCAAGGTTTCCGGCGGTCCGCTCCTGGGCAACCACGCGGGCGGAGCACGATCGAACGTGTGCCCGATCAGTTCAGACGACCAGCGCCGCGGCGCGACAGCTAGGAAGCTCAGTGATCAGATTCGACGGCGCAGGCAAGCGCCACCCCGACGGCACCATCGCCGTCGGGAGCCTTGACCTCGACGTGCCGACCGGGCGGATAACCGTGCTGGTCGGACCCTCCGGCTGCGGCAAGACCACCCTTCTGCGGATGGTCAACCGGATGGTCGAGCCGACCTCGGGGCGGGTGCTGCTGGACGGCACGGACGTCGCCGAACTGGACGCGGCCAAGCTGCGCCGGGGCATCGGCTACGTCATCCAGCAGGCCGGGCTGTTCCCGCACCGCCGGGTGATCGACAACATCGCCACCGTCCCCTACCTCCTGGGCCGGGACCGCAAGAAGGCCCGCGCCCGGGCCGCCGAGCTCCTGGAACTGGTCGGCCTGGCGCCGGAGACGGCCCGGCGGTACCCCTTCCAGCTCTCCGGCGGCCAGCAACAACGCGTCGGCGTGGCACGGGCCTTGGCCGCCGACCCGCCCGTACTGCTGATGGACGAGCCGTTCAGCGCCGTCGACCCGGTGGTCCGGGCCGGCCTCCAGGACGAACTGCTCCGCCTGCAGTCCGAGTTGAACAAGACCGTGCTGTTCGTCACGCACGACATCGAGGAGGCCGTCAAGCTCGGCGACCAGGTCGTGGTGCTGCGCGAGCAGGGCCGGATCGCCCAACTGGCCGACCCGCACACCCTGCTGACCGCCCCGGCGGACGACGGCGTGGCCGCCTTCCTCGGCCGCGACCGCGGCCTGCGGGGGCTCGGCCTGCGCCCGGCGTCCACCGTCAGCGTCCGCCCGGTCGGCGACGGACTCCGTCACGGAAGCTGGGAGTTGGCGCTCGACGACACCGGGCGCCCGATCGGCTGGATCGACCGCGCGGCGGACGCCGCGCTGCTGCCCGCCGCCGGCTACCGACCTGCCAGCGACACCCTGCGCACCGCGCTGGACGCCGCCGTGCTCTCCCCGGTCGGCGTCGCCGTCGCACTGGACGCCGAGGGGCGCGCCCTCGGCACCGCCACCCGGGAGGCCGTCCTGACGGCCCTCTCGGCCGGCCTCCCGGCGGGCCCCGCGACGGGCGGCCCCAGCACCCCCGGGAAGGGCGCCACGACGGACACCCCGGCCACGGACGCCCCCGTGGCGGACACCCCGGCGCCGGACAGCGACCCGGACGGGGCCACCGGTGGACGATGAACCCCTGGTCCGCTGGTACTGGATCGGCGACCATCTCGGCTACCTGGGCGACCTGACGGCCGACCACGCCGTGATCGCGCTGGTCCCCGTACTGATCGGGCTGCTGCTCGCGCTGCCGCTCGGCCTGGTCTGCGCACGGTTCCCGCGGCTCTACCAGCCGCTCGCCGCGGTCTTCAACGTCGTCTACGCGCTGCCCTCGCTCGCGGTGTTCGTGGTGCTGATCCCGTACACCGGCCTGGCCACCCGGGCCACCGTGATGGTCCCGCTCACCTTCTACGCCCTCGCCGTGCTGCTGCCGACCACCGTCGACGGCCTGCGCGCGGTGCCGGAGCCCGTCCGGCAGGCCGCCACCGCCATGGGCTACGGCCCGTGGCACCGGCTCGCCGCCGTCGAACTGCCCGCCAGCGTGCCGTACCTGGTCGCCGGACTGCGGGTGGCGGCGGTCTCCAGCATCTCGCTGGCCAGCGTCGGCGCCCTGGTCGGCCGCGGCGGGCTCGGCTACCTGTTCATCGACGGGTTCCAGCGGACCTTCCCGACCCCGATCGTCGCCGGGATCGCGCTGATCGCCGTCCTCGCCCTGGCCACCGACGTGGTCCTGGTGACGGCCCGCCGGCTGCTCGCCCCCTGGGCCGTCCGCGAGAAGGCGGTGACCAGGTGAACTGGCTCTCCTGGCTGAGCGACTTCTTCGGCTCGCCGGACCGCCGCAGCGGCCCCGACTCGATCCTCAACCGGATCGCCGAGCACCTCGCGCTGTCCGCCGAGGCCCTGTTCTACGCCTCGCTGCTGGCCATCCCGCTCGGCCTCCTGATCGGCTACACCGGACGCGGCGTCACCGTCGTGACCGCGATGGCCGGCGCCACCCGCGCACTGCCCACCCTCGGGCTGGTGACGCTGGCCGTCCTGCTCGCCGGGGTCGGCGACACCGCCGTCCTGCTGCCGCTGGTCGCGCTGGCCGCGCCGCCGCTGCTGGTGGCCGCCGTCGAGGGCGTCCGGGACACCGATCCGGACGTCCGGGACGCGGCGCGCGGGGTGGGGATGACGCACCGGCAGGTCCTGCTCGGGGTCTGTCTGCCGTCCGCGCTGCCCGCCCTGCTCGCCGGGCTGCGCACCGCCACCGTCCAGGTGATCGCGACCGCCACCGTGGCCGCCTACGTGGGCCTCGGCGGCCTCGGCCGGTACGTCATCGACGGGCTGGCCACCCGCGACTACGCGGTGACCGTCGGCGGCGCGCTGCTGGTGGTCCTGCTCGCGGTCGCCGCCCAGTTGTTCTTCGCCCTGCTCGCGCGCTACGCACTGCCGCCCGGTGTCCGGGCGCAGCGCCGGTCCGACTGACCGTCCGCCGGCTTCCGACGCCTCCCTTCTCCCCCTTCCGAAAGGTTCCACCCGATGTCGAACTCCTCACGCGCCGGAGCTGTCCGCCGCGCCCTCACGGCCGCCACCCTCGCCTCCCTCGCGCTCGGTGCGGCCGCCTGCGGCTCCTCCGGCGGCGACCCGCTGGCCTCGCCGTCCTCGGCCGGCGCGACGGCGCCGGGTTCCGGCTCCGGTTCCGGCTCGACCGTGGTGGTCGGCTCGGCGAACTTCCCCGAGAACGTGCTGCTCGGCTCGATCTACTCGCAGGCGCTGAAGGCCAAGGGCGTCAAGGTCGAGGAGAAGTTCAACATCGGCAGCCGCGAGGTGCTGTACGGGCAGGTCCAGAACGGCAGCCTGACCGTGCTGCCGGAGTACAACGGCGCGCTGCTCGGCTACCTGGACGCCAAGTCCACCGCGGCCAGCAAGGAGGAGGTCAACGCGGCGCTGGCCAAGGCGCTGCCGGCCTCGCTCGGGATCCTGGACTCCTCGCCGGCCGAGGACAAGGACTCGCTGACCGTCAGCCAGGAGACCGCCGACAAGTTCGGCCTGAAGAGCGTCAGCGACCTCGCCCCGCAGGCCGCCGACTTCGTGATCGGCGGCCCGCCGGAGTTCAAGTCCCGCCGCGAGGCGCAGTTCAAGGACGTGTACGGGCTGACCTTCAAGGAGTGGAAGCCGACCGGCGAGACCACCGCGAACGCGATCAAGGACGGCACGATCCAGGTCGGCAACGTGTTCACCACCGACCCGAAGATCCTCCAGCTGAAGCTCGTCCCGCTGGCCGACCCGAAGAACGTGTTCGGTGCGCAGAACGTGACCCCGCTGGTGAACAAGGCGGGCGTGGACGCGACCGCGACGGCCGCGCTGAACGCGGTCTCGGCCAAGCTCGACACGGCCGGGCTGACGGCGCTGATGAAGCGGGTCGCGATCGACAAGGAGGACCCGTCGGCGGTCGCCAAGGACTGGCTGAAGTCCAACGGCCTGGGCTGACGCCCCGCTCGGCCCGCCGGATTCCTCCCGGCGGGCCGAGGTCCCCGGCCGGGACGGCCCGGCGCCGGCATTACGAGATCGTCACGACCGGCGACGTCCCGCCGCGAACATGACACCGTATGGCGATGCGCACACGCCTCCTCGCCGCCACCCTCACGGCGGCCGCCGCCCTCACCCTGACGGCATGTTCCAGCGGCAGCGGCTCCGCCGCTCCGGCGCCCCCGACCGCCACCACCCCCGCGTCCTCGGGCTCCGCCGCGCCGGCCACCTCCCCCGCCGCCGACGCCCCGGGCGCCACCTCGGCACCGCCCTCCGCCACGGCCCCCGCGGACCCGACCGCGGCCGACCCGGCCGCGCCGCCGGCCACCGCCAAGCCCTCGCCGCCGGCCGACGCCGGCCTGCCGCCCAAGCCGGACGGCGCCCTGGTCGCCAAGCTCGTCGGCGCACTAGACGCCATCGACCGGGACATCGTCGCGGGCGACCCCGACAAGGCCGCCGAGCGGGCCCGGAACACCTGCCAGGACATCTACCGGTACCCCAAGGACAGGGACAAGCTGGTCGACCTGACGAACCAGCGCTTCACCTCCGCGAAGCACCCTTCGGGCTGGGGCCCCGAGCAGGCCGCGAAGATCCTCGAAGCCGTCCGCGGCGCCGTCTGCCCCCCGTCCTGACCCGCTCACCGGCCGGACGTCTCCGGCCCGAGGGCCCGCAGCCCCGCCGGATCCCTCGGTCGGGGCTGCGGGCCCTTCCGCCCGGGTGACGCCGGCGTCCGGCCCGGGGTCGGGCGCGCAGATGTCGGCGGCCGGCTCATCGACCGGACGCGCGTCGACCGGCTCCTCGACCGGCTCGCCCCCGGGGAGGTGGCGGGTGGCGGCGTCCCCCCGGAGCGCGGACGAGCTGCGCCTGACTTCTCCCGGAAGGACGGCGACGTGGGTGTGTGCGGGTACCGCCATCGGCCCGCGGGTGCGGGCGGGCGCGTACGGGGGTGCGCGGGACGGGGAGGAGACGCCGGACAGGCGGTGGCCGGGGCCGTCCGCCAGGATCGGCGGAACCCTCGGGCTCATGCGTCGGGGCGGTGCGCGCCCTCTCTGCCGTTGTCACTCACGGGAGATCATCTCCGCTGCGGCGGCCGGCTCGCAAGCGATATCGCCCGGCCCGCCGCCCGATGGCTTCGATGACGAACTGTTAGGACTCTTGACAGACAGGTGGTCTAGTCCAACTATAGGCGGTGTCCATCCGACCGGGATGCACTGTGGGGGTGTGACCACCGGCCGGCGGGGCTTGCCCTGCCCATCTCCCGACCACCCCCGACCCGCAACGGCGACCGTGCCCCTGCACCGCCGTCCGCCCCGGTGCCTCCATGACCCGGGCGCCCGCCCACGGCTTCGGCCGAGGCGGACAACTGTCACCAACTGTCAACGTCAACACGTCTGTTGGAGAACAAACATGCGCCTGCGCAGAACCGTCCAGGCCATCGTGGCCACCTGTGCCACGCTGGTCGCGTCAGCCGGCCTGATCACGGTGGGGACAGCCTCCGCCGAGGCCGCCACCCCACTGCCCACCCGGATCTTCGCCCCCTACTTCGAGGCCTGGACCGGTGAGAGCCCGGCCGCGCTGGCCGCCCAGTCCGGTGCCAAGAACCTCACCATGGCCTTCCTGCAGACCGCCACCAAGGGCTCCTGCACGCCGCTGTGGAACGGCGACACCTCGATGCCGGTGGCGCAGTCCACCTTCGGCGCCGACATCGCCACCATCCGCGCCAACGGCGGCGACGTCATCCCGTCCTTCGGCGGCTACACGGCCGACAACACCGGCACCGAACTCGCCGACAGCTGCACCGATGTGAACCAGATCGCGGCCGCCTTCGAGAAGGTCATCACGACCTACGACATCAGCCGGATCGACCTCGACATCGAGGACAACTCGCTGACCAACAGCGGCGGCATCGACCGCCGCAACAAGGCCATCAAGCTGGTCCAGGACTGGGCCGCCGCCAACGGCCGTTCCGTCCAGTTCTCCTACACCCTGCCGACCACCACCAGCGGGCTTGCCGACAACGGGCTGAACGTCCTGCGGAACGCGATCGCCAACAACGCGCGGATCGACGTCGTCAACCAGATGACGTTCGACTACTACGACAACGCCTCGCACAACATGGCGACCGACACCCAGACCGCCACCACCGGTCTGTACAACCAGCTCGCGCAGCTCTACCCGAACAAGACCTCGGCGCAGCTGTGGGGTTCGATCGGCATCATCGAGATGCTCGGCATCGACGACTTCGGGCCGGCCGAGACCTTCACCGTCGCCAACGCCACCACCGTGTACAACTGGGCGCTCTCCAAGGGCGTCAACACGCTCTCCTTCTGGGCCCTCCAGCGGGACAACGGCGGTTGCGTGGGCACGGCCGGCGCCGACAACTGCTCCGGGATCAGCCAGGGCACCTGGGACTTCACCCACATCTTCGCGCCGTACACCAGCGGTACCACCACGCCGGTGAACGACTTCTCGGTGAGCACCACCCCGGCCGCCGGCACGGTAGCGGCCGGCTCCGCCACCACCGCGAACATCGCCACCGCCGTCACCTCCGGCTCCGCCCAGAGCCTGGCGCTGACCGTCACCGGCGCCCCCGCCGGCGTCACCGCCACCATCAACCCCGGCACGGTGAACGCCGGTTCGGCCGCCACCCTGAACATCAGCACCACCGCCGCCACCGCCGCCGGCAGCTACCCGCTGACCGTCAAGGCCACCGGCGCCTCCGGCAGCCACACCACCACCTACACCCTGACGGTCACCAGCACCCAGCCGGGCAACGACTTCTCGGTGAGCACCACCCCGGCCGCCGGCACGGTAGCGGCCGGCTCCGCCACCACCGCGAACATCGCCACCGCCGTCACCTCCGGCTCCGCCCAGAGCCTGGCGCTGACCGTCACCGGCGCCCCCGCCGGCGTCACCGCCACCATCAACCCCGGCACGGTGAACGCCGGTTCGGCCGCCACCCTGAACATCAGCACCACCGCCGCCACCGCCGCCGGCAGCTACCCGCTGACCGTCAAGGCCACCGGCGCCTCCGGCAGCCACACCACCACCTACACCCTGACCGTGACGGGTGGCACCACCCCGACCGGCCTGGTCAACGGCGGTCTGGAGACCGGCAGCCTCGCCCCGTGGACCTGCCAGAGCGGCGGCGCCGTGGTCGCCACCCCGGTCCACAGCGGCACCCGCGCCCTGCAGGCCGCCGTGACCGCCGGGCAGACCGGCGAGTGCGCGCAGACCGTCACCCTGCTGCCCAACCACAGCTACACGCTGTCCGGTTGGGTCCAGGGCAACTACGCCTACATCGGCGTGAGCGGCGGCGCGACGGCCAGCACCTGGACGCCTGCCGCCAGCAGCTGGACCAAGCTCACCGTGCCGTTCACCACCGGCGCCTCGGGCACCGTCACCGTCTACCTGCACGGCTGGTACGGCCAGGGCAGCGTCTTCGGCGACGACTTCTCCATCGCCTGACCGCCGCCGCCGGGTGGGACCCGGTGGTGCCGGGCGGCCGCCGGACGTGTTCCGGCACCGCCCGGCACGGGCCCGGGCATCCGCTCCGGACCCGACCAGGACCCGCTCCGGGACGGCCGGGCCCGGTACCGCCCGACCCGGTACCGCCCGACCCGGTAACCCGCCGCCGGGCGTGGTGCAGGCTTCCCGCCCGCGCCGCGCCCGGCGGCGGCGTTCCCGGGACGAGGAGCGGGCGGCGCGCCCGGCAACGGTACGGAAGCCTGGCAGTGCCGGACGGGACGATCCCATCGGGACCGGGCGGCCGTCGGTGCGTCGCGGTCGGGGCCCGGCCGGGTGTCGGTGCGTCGCGGTCAGGGCCCGGGCCGCCCGATGCGGCATGATCGACGGCGGTGGCTCGGCCCCGCCCGCGTGACCGGGCCGGCCCCGGAGGACGCCGGGACCGCGTCCCGGCCGGGGCCGGTGGGTGTCCGACCGCCTTCCGACCGCCATCTGCCCACCGCCGGACCGCCGGAGGACCGTATGCGCCAGGCACTCGTCACCGGAGCCACCGGCACGGTCGGCCACCCGCTGGCCAGGCTGCTGGCCGAGCGGGGCGTGCGCGTCCGGGCGCTGGTCCGCGACCCGGCCCGGGCCGGGCTCCCGCCCGGTGTCGAGGCCTGGCCCGGCGACCTGGCCGAGCCCGGCTCGCTGCGCGCCGCCGTCCAGGGGTGCGACACCGTCTTCCACGCCGCCGGCCTGCCGGAGCAGTGGCTCCTGGACCGCTCGCTCTTCGACCGGGTCAACGTCGACGGCACCCGCTCGCTGGTCGAGGCCGCGCTGGCGGAACGGGTCGAGTGCTTCGTGCACACCAGCACCATGGACGTCTTCGAGCGCCCCCGCGACCTGCCGTTCGACGAATCCCTGCTCGAGGAGAAGCCGCTGGGCACAGCCTACGAGCGCTCCAAGCAGCAGGCCGACCGGCTGGTCGTCGAGGCGATCGGACGCGGGCTGCCGGCCAGACTCGTCCACCCGTCCGCGGTCTTCGGCCCGGGGCCCGCCCGGCCCACCGCGCTCAACCGGCTGCTGGTCGACCTGGCCCGGCGGAAGGTGCCGGCACTGCCGCCCGGCGGCATGGCCGTGGTCTTCAACGAGGATCTCGCCGAAGGCCAACTGAGGGCCGCGCGGGCCGCCGTAGGCTCGCGCTACCTGTTCTCCGACCGCTTTCTGGAGCTGCCCGAGATCGCCGGGCTGGTGCGGCGGGCGGTGCCGGGCGCCCGGGTCCCGGTCACGCTGGCGAGCCCCAGCGCCTGGATCCTCGCCGCCGTCGGCGAGCTGACCTCCAAGGCCACCGGCCGACCGCCCCAGCTGTCCTTCGGCGAGTTGCACTTCCTCGGCTCCGAGCTGACCCCCGACGCCCGCCGGGCTCGCCTCCAGCTGGACTGGCAGCCGAGCGACACGGCCGACGCGGTGGCCGCCACACTGCGGGCCTTCGGCGTCCGGACGGCCTCGCCCGACGCGGGCTGACCGGGTGGGGCCCCGGCCCCGCCGCCGACCGGGGCCCTGTCCTCAGAGCGCGACCCGCCAGGGCCGGCAGAGCACCAGGTACGCGGTGCCCGCCAGGGCCGAGCACCCCAGTACCACGGCCCCGAGCACCAGCGCGGACGGTTCACCGCCGGCGCTGCTCAGCGGCGCTACCAGCGCACCGCACAGGAAGGTCCCGACCCCCAGCAGGGCCGAGGCCGAACCGGCGGTGGCGGGTTCCACCATGGTCAGGGCCTGCGCGGCCGAGTTGGGCAGCACCACGCCCATGCTCGCCATCATCACGAACACCGGCGGGCAGAACCCGGCCAGGCCGAGGTCCCAGACCCCGGTCAGCAGGAGCAGCACCACCGCCGCCACCGCGCCGACCACCAGCCCGGCGGTCATCAGCGCGCGGGCGGAGAAACGGTGGGCGAGCAGCCGGCCGTTGAGCTGGGTCACTCCGACGATGGCGAAGGAGTTCAGTCCGAACAGCAGGCTGTAGGTCTGCGGCGACACCCCGTACACCTGCTGCAGCACGAAGGACGAGCCGCTGATGTAGGCGAACAGCGCGCCGAAGGCGAAGCTGCTGGTGAGGACGAGGCCGAGGAAGCGGACGTCCCGCAGCAGCCGGCCGATGGTCCGCAGGGTGGCGGCCAGCCCGCCGCCGTGGCGGCCCTCCGGGGGCAGCGTCTCGCGCAGCGAGACCAGCGCGAAGACGGTGAGCAGCAGGCCGAGGACGCCGAGCGCGGCGAAGGTGCCGCGCCAGGTGGTGACCCGCAGCAGTTGGGCACCGAGCATGGGCGCGAACATCGGCGCGAGCCCGGATATCAGGCCGATCGAGGCGAGGAAGCGGACCACCGCGACGCCGTCGTAGCGGTCCCGGGCGATGGCCCGGCCGATCACCAGCCCCGCCGCCCCCGCCATGCCCTGCAGGAACCGGCCCGCCACCAGCAGCGGCAGCGTGGTCGCCAGCAGGCAGAGCAGGGTGGCGGCCGAGTAGACCAGCAGGCCGCCCAGCAGCGGCCGGCGCCGGCCGAGGCGGTCGCTGAGCGGTCCGAACAGCAGCTGGCCCGCGGCGACGCCGAGCAGCGAGAAGGTCAGCGTGAGCTGGGTGGCCGCCGGGTTGGTGTGCAGGTCGGCGGTGAGTGCGGGGAGTGCGGGGAGGTAGAGGTCCGTGGTGAGCGGGCCGAGGGCGACCAGCCCGCCGAGGACGACGACGCCGGTCCGGCCGATGCCGGTGAGGTCGGAGGGACGGGAGAGGGTCGACTGCGCACCGGTGGTATCGGCGGTCGGGCCGGGCATGGGGCTCCTCACGAGCGTCGGGTACTCGCTCCGTCCTACCCCAGCCTGCCGCCCGGCCGACAGCCGGGCCCCCCGGGTGGATCATCCGGGGGGCCGGCCGGTGGGTGCCCCGCCCGCTCCGCCACGGCTCCGGCGGGCGCGCCGGATCGCTGCCGGTGGGCCGCCCGGGCCCTCCGGGGCGTCAGCGCCGGGGTGCCGCGCCCCCCTGGCCGGCCGCCCGGGCACCGGCGCCGTCCTGCCAGGCGTACAGCTGATCCCCCGACAGCACGACGCTGTAGTGCCCGCAGCGGCCGGACACCTCGGCCGCGGGCGCGGCCGGGAACCAGCCCGCCTTGAGCCTGGCCGCGCCGGGCCGGTCCTTCGTCGTGGGCCCGGGGTGGGCCGCGCCGGACTTCCGTTCGGAGGGCGTGCAGCCGGCCGGGAGGCGCCCGCCGGGGACGGTGGCCCGGAGCAGGCTGTCGTCGGTGGTGGTGGACCGCAGGTAGCGGACGGCGGAGGCGTCGTCCGGCAGCCAGGACGGCACGGTGCGCTGGCCGGCCTTGGCCGCGCTGCCGGTGGAGTAGTCGGCCTGCTCGCGGTGGTGCCCCTCGTACCAGTCCGTCATCCGGGGGCCGACGGCCACCGTCGCGACCGCGAGCGCCATCCCGGTGCCCGCCACCCCCACTGCGAGCTTGCCCATCATCCCCATGACTGCTCCAACCCTTTCCATCCGGCGACGTCACAGCGCCGGCTCTGCTTGTCCTCCATCCTGGCCCGGCCGCCCCGACGCGGCATCAGCACGAGGTCGCGAACCACCCTCCACCCCAGGGGGTACGGTCTCCACCTTGAGAGGTACACCGGGCCCCGGGCGGCCTGCCCCGGGCCCCGCTGTCGGCCTGTCAGGCCCCGGCCGACCCGCCGCCCACCACCCGTCCGCGCCGGCGGGGCCGCCCCGGCCCCGGGCCGGAACCCCTAGGGGACGGGCCGGGTCGGCAGCCCGGTCCGCGGCCCGCACCGGGCCCGGTGCGCCTCAGCCCCGGCTCGATCCGGCAGTGGCCGGCGCCCCCTCCGGCACTCCGTCCGGCACCCCCTGCGAAAGTTCTTCCGACACTCCCGCCGCGGCGTCCGGCCCGGCCTCCGGCGCCCGCCGGGCGACGGGGAACGGCCGCCCGTCCAGCGTCCAGTGCGGATCGGCCGGACGGCCCAGCGACGCGTAGACCTGGGCGGCCACGTCCACGTGGCGGATCACCCCGGTGGGCGGGGCGGCCGGGATGTCCGGACCGGCGCAGGCCACCCAGGCGGTGCGCTCCTCGGGGGTGGTGCCGCCGTGGCCGCCGGCGTCCACGTGCCCGTGGTCGGTGACGACGATGACGGTCCACGCCTCCCGCCGGTGACCCGGCCGGCTGCGGAGGGCGTCCAGGAGGCGGCCGAGCCGTTCGTCCGCCGCCCGCATCGCGGCGCGGTAGCGGGCGCCGCAGCCGAGGAAGTGCGCGGTCTCGTCCACCGCGCCGAGGTAGACGAAGGAGGCCTCCGGGTCGGCGGTGGTCAGCACGTGGACGGCCTCGCGGGTGACCTCCTCGTCGACCTCCTCCCAGGCCTCCGGAGTGTCGGCGGCCGGCGCGATGTACGAGGACCGCCCGGGTGCCCGGAACAGCGGGCCGCCGGCCATGGCGAGCAGCAGGGGCTCCCAGCCGGCGGCGACGAAGGTGCGCCGGCCGTCCAGCTTGGCGAGCCTGGTCGCGAAGTCCGGGAAGACGTCCAGCCGGTTGCCCGCGAGGTGGTTGCCCCACACCCCGTGCTTGGTCGCGGTGACCCCGGTCACGACCGTCGCCCAGCAGGGCCCGGACATGGTCGGGGTGTCCGCGTCCACCTCGACGGGCACCAGGAACCCGGCGCCGGCGACCTCGGCCAGCCGTGGCATCGCCACCTCGGACAGCAGGTCGTGGCGTACGCCGTCGATGCCGACGACGAGCACGCGGGGTGTACGAGGCGTGGTCATGAGGGGGTTCCTTCCGGTGCCGCGGCCGGGTCGTGCGCCTGGTCGGCCGCCGCCGCGTCGCCCACCGGCCCGGCCATGCTGCCGTGGGTGGCGTACCGGACGGTGTCCTGACGGCGAACGGCCGGCGTCCGGCCGGTGGCGCTCACGCGGCCGCTCGCCCCGGGCACTGGGCCGTGCCGGGGCGAGCGGCGCGGGACCGGATCGCGGGCGGGACCGGTTCACCTGGCCGGGCTCCGTCAGCAGGCCGGCCGGAACTCGTGGACCACTTCGATCAGCCCGACGATGTGCCGGTTGAACTCCGCCAGTTCCTCGGCCGGGACCCAGAGCTCCAGGATGGTCCGGCCGCCCGCCTGCCGGACGGGGTAGCGGGCCAGGAAGGCGGTGTCGACCTCGAAGCGGGTGACGTAGCCGACGCCGGAGGCGCGGACGTTCCAGTCCCGGGCGATCCGGATCGCGTAGTCCTCGTTCAGCACCGGGTAGAAGATCGGCTGGTCCGGCAGCCTCGGCGGCCAGGCACGCCGGCCGGAGGCCTCGACCAGTGCCAGCTCCTGAGGTCCGGTGGGACGCCAGAGGGTGGTGGTACCGGTCACGTCCGGGCCTTCTTCGCTCGACGGGGGCGGGTGGGAGTGCCGACCCTAACCGGCCCGCCGCCGTGACGGCGAGCCGGTTTTCGGTGGGCCCCGCCCCTGCCCCGCCGTTTGAGGACGGCTCAGTGATAGGCGGCCTCACCGGTGATGGCCTGGCCCAGCACGAGGGTGTGGATCTCACCGGTGCCCTCGTAGGTGAGCACCGACTCCAGGTTGTTGGCGTGCCGCAGCACCGGGTACTCGGTGGTGATCCCGTTGGCGCCGAGGATCGTCCGGGCGCTGCGGGCGATCTCCAGGGCCGCGCGGACGTTGTTGAGCTTGCCGAAGCTGATGTGCGCCGGCACGGACTCCCCCGCGTCCTTGAGCCGGCCGATCCGCAGGGCGACCAGGTAGGCCTTCTCGACCTCCAGCATCATCTCGACCAGCTTCTGCTGGGTGAGCTGGAAGGCCGCGATCGGGCGGTCGAACTGGACCCGGGTCTTCGCGTAGTCCAGCGCGGTGGTGTAGCAGTCACGGGCGGCGCCGACGGTGCCCCAGAGGATGCCGTAGCGGGCCTCGTTCAGCGAGGAGAGCGGCCCGCGCAGGCCGGTGACGCCCGGCAGCACCGCGTCGGCCGGCAGGTGCACGTCCTCCAGCACCAACTCGCTCGTCACCGAGGCCCGCAGGGAGAGCTTGCCGTGCACGTCGTTGGCCGAGAAGCCCTTGGTGCCGCGCGGCACCACGAAGCCCCGGACGCCCTCCTCGGTCTGCGCCCAGATCACCGCGGCGTCCGCGATGCTGCCGTTGGTGATCCACATCTTCGTGCCGGAGAGCACCCAGTCGCTGCCCTTGCGGCGGGCCCTGGTGCGCATGTTGGCCGGGTCGGAGCCGAAGTCCGGCTCGGTCAGGCCGAAGCAGCCGATCGCCCGGCCGGCCGCCATCTCCGGCAGCCACCGCTGCTTCTGCTCCTCGGAGCCGAAGGCGTGGATGGCGCGCATCGCCAGCGAGCCCTGGACGGAGACGAAGCTGCGCAGCCCGGAGTCGGCCGCCTCCAGCTCCATGCAGGCGACGCCGTAGGCGACCGCCGTCGAACCGGTGCAGCCGTACCCGTCGAGGTGCATGCCGAGGACCCCGAGGGCGCCGAGTTCGGGGGCCAGCTCCCGGGCCGGGAAGACGCCGCGCTCGAACCACTCCCCCACGTGCGGCCTGATCCGCTCGTCGGCGAAGCGCCGGACGGTGTCGCGGATCAGCCGCTCCTCGTCGGTGAGCAGGTCGCCGACGGCGAGGAGGTCGGCCGGGTCGATGCGGTTCGGCTTCGTCATTGAAGCGCTCCTTGGAGTCTCGGAAGGTACCGGCGAGTATTCCGCACCGGACCGCCCGCCGGGCCGCCGGGAGGCCGCCCGGTGCGGCGCCGCCCACGGCGGGGGCCGCCGGGCGGCCCGTACTAGGCTGACCGGGCCAGGAGGGGCATTTTCCGAGGACAAGGGGTGGACGAGATGGCGCGCTGGGCTCTGGTGGTCGAGGAGACCGACGGCATCGGTGACAACCGGCTGTGGGCGCCGAAGGTCCTCGCCGAGATCGAGGGCAGCCGCGAGGAAGCGCTGGCGGAGCTGAAGCGGATCGTCCCCGGCTACCGCCCGCAGCACCCGGTGACCGACCGCCAGCGCACGCTGCTGCGGGACGGGGACTCCTACCTGCTGATCACCCGCGGCAGCATGCGGGACTACCACTGCGTGTTCCGGGTCTGGGAGCTGCTCTGGGACAGCAAGCGCCCGGAGATCCAGCAGGAGCGGCTGCGGGACAACCCGGCGGGCTGAGCACGACCGCCCCGGCCGGGCGCGCGGCACTGCCGGGCGCCCGGCCTCGCCGTGTCCGGCCGCAGCCACGCCGGGCGAGCAACGGGCTTTCCGACGGGGGCTCTTGACGTGTACCGCGACAGCTGGTTCCCTACCCTGCAAGCGTTAGGAAACTTTCCTAACGTAATAGGGACTCCCGCCCCTCGCCTCCCTGCGCCGCCCTCGCATCGCCGCACCACGTCTCCCGCCCCCACGGGCCCCCACGGACCAACGGAACGGTGAACCATGAACCCGCGCACACCCCTCCGCCCGCTGCTCGCCCTGGCCGCCGCCGTCTCGCTCACCGGCACCGCCTTCGCACTGGCCCCCGCCGGGCTGGCCGCCACTCCGGATCCGGTCGGCCTCAACGCCCCGTACGAGTACCTGGGCTGGGGAAGTCCGCAGAGCCCCACCGCGGTGATGGCGGCCACCGGCGTCAAGCAGTTCACGCTCGCCTTCATGCTCAGCGACGGCGGCTGCAACCCCAAGTGGGACGGCAGCCGGGCGCTCACCGGCGGCAGCGACCAGAGCGCGATCGACGGCATCCGGGCGGCCGGCGGGGACGTGGTGATCTCCTTCGGCGGCTGGAGCGGCGCCAAGCTCGGCGAGAAGTGCACCTCCGCGAGCGCCCTCGCCGGCGCCTACCAGAAGGTGATCAACGCCTACCGGCTCAAGGCGATCGACATCGACATCGAGGACACCGAGGTGGCCGGTGCGACGGTCCGTCAGCGGGTGATCGACGCCCTGAAGATCGTCAAGAACAACAATCCCGGCATCAAGGAGTACGTCACCTTCGGCACCACGCCCACCGGCCCGGACGCGGCCGGCGTCGACCTGATCAAGAAGGGCGCGAAGGCCGGCCTGGCGCTCGACGGCTGGACCGTCATGCCCTTCGACTTCGGCGGCCACAGCGGCTCGATGGGCTCGGTGACCGTCACCGCCGCCGACGGCCTGAAGAACGCCGTCGCGAGCGCCTACGGCTACGACTCCGCGACGGCCTACCGCCACATCGGGATCTCCTCGATGAACGGGAAGACCGACGAGAGCGACGAGACCGTCTCGGTCACGGACTTCACCACGATCGTCAACTACGCCAAGGCGCACCACCTGGCCCGCTTCACCTTCTGGTCCGTCAACCGCGACCGGCAGTGCCCCTCGGGCACCCCGGCGGGCGACGCCTGCAGCGGGATCAGCCAGGCACCGTACGCCTTCACCAAGATCGTCGCCGCCTACCACGGCTGACCCGGCTCCGGGCGGCACGGCGGGCGACAACGCCCCTGCCCAGCAACGCCACTGCCCAACAAGGCACTCGCTTCGAGCGGGACTTGCGGGCCGGGCACCCCGGATCGCACGGGGTGCCCGGCCGTACCGGCCGCCGCCGGTCAGCGCAGCAGCGCGTCCAGGAACGGGTTGCCGAGGACCCGATGCGGGTCGTACCGGTCGAGCACCGCGACGGCCTCGTCCCAGCCGGGGCCCCCGCCCGCGCGGAGGCTGTCCGGCACCACCCGGCCGAGCACCTCGGGCTCGGCCCAGGCCGCGTCCTCGGTGTACGCCCAGCCCTTGGACCACTCGACCCGCAGGCCGGCCCGCGTCCCGTCGAAGGTCCGCAGCAGGAACCGCTCGATGTCCCGGCAGAACCGGTGCAGGCCCGGCGTGTTGGGCAGGGTGAGGATGTCGAGCCAGACCGCGGTGTCCCACTCGGGGCGGTCCGGGCGCGGGCGCAGGGCGGAGAGCAGCGGCGGGCGGGCGCCCGGCACCCCGCACCAGGAGGGGTCGTCCAGGCCCGTCACCCGGATCTCCACCGTCCCGTTCACCGGGAACTCGCCGCGGGCCTGGTACTGCCCGAGCAGCGACCGGTAGTAGGCGGCGAACTCGCTGACCACCCACTGGAGATCGGCCCGCCGGGCCAGCACCGCGTAGCCGTTGGCGGTCATCCGCAGGGTGCTCGGCCGGACGTACTGGAGCAGGGTGCGGGACGGCCCCCAGAGGTCCGAGCGCAGCCCGCCGGCCAGCAGATGGGTGAGGGTGTCGCCGCTCAGCAGGTCGCGCAGCAGGCCGCCGGAGAGCAGGATGTCGGTCAGGTCCGCGGTCAGCGCCAGCTTGGCCACCAGGTACTGGAGTTGGCCGAACAGCGGGGCCGTCCCCCAGGCACCGCCGACCAGTTGGCCGGCCAGCCGGGCCACCGGCTCGGGGATGTTGTCGGTGAAGGGGTAGTTGTAGGGCTCCTCCACCTGCCGGGCGGCGAACGGCCGGGCCGGGGCGAGGCTCCAGGTCTTCAGCCAGGGCCGGTCGGTGTACGCGAACCAGATGGCCTCGGCCCGGCCGTCGTGGTCGACGAAGCCCGCGAAGGTCCGCGGCCCGCCCGCCGTGCCGGGCCGGGCGAACAGCTCGTCGGCCGGGATGTCCAGGCGGCTGACGCAGCGCAGCCGCTGGTCGGCGCCGGCCCGCAGGACGACCTCGGTGAGGAAGGCCCGGCCCAGGTGGACCAGGAAGGCCGCGCTGTCGGCCTCGGCCCGGCCGAAGGTGCGCAGCACGTACCGGCCGGCGGCCTCGTCCCTTACCACGGCGGTGAGTTCGGTGACCTGGTTGCTCAGCGAGCCGTAGCCGTGGCCGGGCCGGGGGCTCTCGCCGGCGGCCGGCACGGCGGTGCCGTGGCCGCCGATCGCGAGCACGCCGCCCACCGTGACCTCGCCGGGCGCGGGACAGGCGGTGACCCCGAGGCCGCGGCCGGCGAGGTGGGCGAGCAGGCTCTCCATGGTGGCGCCGGTCTGCACCCGGACCGTGTCGGCGCCGGCGTGCGAGATCGCGGTCAGGTACTCGGAGGTGTCGACCAGCAGGACGCGCGCCGCCTCGTCGGTCCGGTCGGCGACCGTCAGCGGCGCCCAGGTGTGCCGGTACCCCTGGGCGCGCAGCCGCCAGCCCTGGGCGTGCGCCCAGTCGGCGAGGGCCGCGACCTCCTGCGGGGTGCGCGGCGCGCAGGTCCAGAGCTGGTCGGTGCGGATCTCGCCCGACCAGTTCTCGTACACCCGCCGGTAGGCCGCCGTCCCGGCGGGCAGTGCGGGCGGCGCGGTGCCGGCGGCGCCGGCGCTCTCGGGGCCGACCGTCCCGCGCAGCAGCCAGGCCGCTCCGCCCAGCCCGGCCGAGGCCCCGATCAGCCCGCGCCGGGTCAGCCCCGGTCGCCCGCGGTGCCGTCCTGCGTCCGTGTCCATGTCCGTCCCCACCCTCGGTGTCAGCCTGCGCCGTCCGCCGGCCCGGCCGGACGGCTCCCGGCCCGCCGGCGGACCCGCCCGGTCCGCCTGCGGGCCGCGGGTGCGGCGGGCGGTCGGCGCGGTCGGTCGGGGCACGGCCCGGCTGCCGGCGGGGCTCGGCCGAGCGTACGGAGCGGCCCGGGCGGGACCGGGGCGATCCATCCGGGCCTCACCCGATCGGGTGAACTCCGGAGAGCGGCCGCCGGGTCTCAGCGGGGCGGACGCTCCCCCTCCCCCGGACGGGAGACCCCGGGCCAGTCCAGCACCAGCTGCTGGCGGCGCGGGAGCTGGGTGACGATCAGGTCGTAGGAGTCCTCGATCATCTCGCGGACCAGCCGGTCCGGCAGCGATCCGTCGAGCAGGACGGTGTTCCAGTGCCGCTTGTTCAGGTGCCAGCCGGGGGTGACCGCCGGGTGGTCCTCGCGCAGCCGCACGGCGACCTCGGGGTCGCACTTCAGGCTCACCTTGAGCGGTTCCGCGTCCAGGGTGCTCAGCGCGAAGATCTTCCCGCCGACCTTGAAGACCGAGGTCTCCGGGCCGAACGGGAAGGTCTCCTCGGCCCCGTTGAGGGACAGGCAGGCGGCCTTGAGCGCGGCGGGCTTCATCGTCATGGGCACAGTCTGCCGGGCGGGCCGCCGGGGCCGTGCCGCAGGCTCGCGTCATCCGTTCGAGTGAGCCGGGAAATACCTGGGGACCGCGCGCGGCTGTGCTGATCGGCGGTTGCCGCGAGGGGTGGCCGCCGTGCGGGCCGCGGTCGAGTCGGCGGCGGCCCCGGGAGCCGAGCAGAAGGTGTCGCGCCATGGGTGACGAGCAGGCCAGGTCCGGTCAGCGGGCCGGGGGCGCCGAGCAGGAGTGGCGGATCGAGCACGACTCGATGGGCGAGGTGCGGGTGCCCGCCGCCGCGAAGTGGCAGGCCCAGACGCAGCGGGCGGTGGAGAACTTCCCGGTGTCCGGCCAGCGGCTGGAGCGGGAGCACATCGCGGCGCTGGCGCGGGTCAAGGCCGCGGCGGCGAAGGTGAACGCCCGGCTGGGGGTGCTGGACGAGGCCACCGCGGCGGCGATCGTGGCCGCGGCCGAGGAGG
The DNA here is from genome assembly GCF_030813695.1 of Kitasatospora herbaricolor. Taxonomy (NCBI): domain Bacteria; kingdom Bacillati; phylum Actinomycetota; class Actinomycetes; order Kitasatosporales; family Streptomycetaceae; genus Kitasatospora; species Kitasatospora herbaricolor. Next base: position 7,098,855 of record NZ_JAUSVA010000002.1, on the reverse strand, counting down.
TGGCCGCCGGCGGGCTGGACGACCAGTTCCCGGTGGACGTGTTCCAGACCGGTTCGGGGACGTCCTCGAACATGAACACCAACGAGGTGATCGCCACCCTGGCGGGCGAGCGGCTCGGGCGGCCGGTGCACCCGAACGACCAGGTCAACGCGAGCCAGTCGTCCAACGACGTCTTCCCCTCCTCCATCCACATCGCCGCCACCGCGGCCGTCACCCGGGACTTGATCCCCGCGCTGGAACACCTGGCGGAGGCGCTGGAGCGCAAGTCCGCGGAGTTCGCCGGGGTGGTGAAGTCCGGCCGGACGCACCTGATGGACGCCACGCCGGTCACCCTCGGGCAGGAGTTCGGCGGGTACGCGGCCCAGGTCCGGTACGGGCGGGAGCGGCTGCTGGCGGCCCTGCCCAGGGTCGCGGAGCTGCCACTGGGCGGCACCGCCGTCGGCACCGGCATCAACACCCCGCCCGGCTTCTCGGCCGCCGTGATCGCCGAGGTGGCCGCGGCGACCGGCCTCCCGCTGACCGAGGCGCGCGACCACTTCGAGGCCCAGGGCGCCCGGGACGGCCTGGTCGAGCTGAGCGGCCAGCTGCGGACGATCGCGGTCGGCTTCACCAAGATCGCCAACGATCTGCGCTGGATGGGCTCCGGCCCGCGCACGGGGCTGGCCGAGATCAACCTGCCCGACCTGCAGCCCGGATCGTCGATCATGCCCGGCAAGGTGAACCCGGTGCTGCCCGAGGTGGTGCTGATGGTCGCCGCCCAGGTGATCGGCAACGACACCACGGTCACGGTGGCCGGCGCCGGCGGCAACTTCGAACTCAACGTGATGCTGCCGGTGATCGCCCGCAACGTGCTGGAGTCGATCCGGCTGCTGGCCAACAGCGCCCGGCTGCTCGCCGACCGCGCGGTCGACGGGATCACCGCCAACGTCGACCGGGCCCGCGAGTACGCCGAGTCCTCGCCCTCGGTGGTCACCCCGCTCAACCGCTACATCGGCTACGAGGAGGCGGCCAAGGTCGCCAAGCAGGCCGTCGCGGAGCGCAGGACCATCCGTCAGGTGGTGCTGGACCGCGGCTACCTGGAGCAGGGCCTGCTCACCGAGCAGCAGTTGGACGAGGCGCTGGACGTGCTGCGGATGACCCACCCCTGACGGCGCCGCCCCTCGGTGGGGCCGCCGCGCCCGCCGAGGGCGCCCGGCGGCCCGGGCCCGCCCGGCTCCCGAGGCCGGTCGGGCCGGAGGGCGCAGGCAAGTCGCGCCTGCGCCCTCGGTGTGGCGCCCCGGGCCCAGGGGGGCGCGACGGATCAGGCGCCTCCTCCGCCCGCGCGGCCGCCGCCGGTGGCACGACCGCCGGAGCCCCGGCGCATGGCCGCGCCGCTCGCCGTCATGGACGCCATCGAGATGGCGGCCAGTCCGAGGAGCACCATGCAGCCGCCGGTGATCAGATTGGTCGTGATGGTCCGCCGGACGTCCACGTTCCCGGAGACCACCCAAGGCGCGATCATGCACCAGACACCGATCGCCGTCGCCGCCCAGGCACGGGCGTGGGTGCGCTCGTAGGCGGAGCCGTAGCCGCCCATGAGCAGGGCGAACGCCAGGCCGAGGATCAGGTTGTTGACGACCAGCGTCGTGAAGCCCAGGAAGCCGCTGAACCCGACCACCCAGGGCGAGATCGCCAGGAAGAGCCCGGCCAGGACCGCCAGCGCCTCGACGCCCTGAGCGGCCGGCGTCGAGGTGACGCGCTCGTAGTGCTCCCGGAGTTCGACGATGTCCGGGTGATGCTCCATGCCCATCGGAATCTGGGTAGACACCGATACCACCTCCTTGGTTGCGGAACATGGAAGGCGCAAGCCCACTACCCATTTTGGACCTTTTCTAACACTTTGCCCCTTTTTCGGGAACGATTCCCGGCCCCCGAACGTCAGGGGCGGGCGATCCGCAGCTCCGCCGCCACCTCCAGGAACCGGCCGACGGCCGCCACCTCGGCCCGCAAACCCTCGCGGACCGGCCCGGGGATCGGGCCGAAGGGCTCCACCAGCACGGTCACCGTGCCCCGGGAGCGTTCGGCCGCCCAGCGCCCGAGCACCCGCCCGTCGGCCACCAGCGCGGGGCGGACGACCCCGCCGCCGGCGTTGATCCGCCTGGCGAAGGCCGGGTCCAGCATGACCGTCCGGTCGCGGTAGCCCAGCAGGTAGTTGTCGTACGCCCCGAGCAGCCGGACCACGGGCCCGGACTCCGGCCCGGACTCGGGCCCGCCGTCCGGCCCGCCCGACGGGGGCTCGGCGCCGGGGCCGGCGAACAGCCCGGGGGCCACCTCGGGGAGCCCGGCCGCCGCGACGGCCCGCCGGCAGGCCGTCAGCGGCAGCCCCGACCAGGCGGCCAGATCGGCGGCGCCGGCCGGGCCGAAGGCGGCCAGGTAGCGGACGGCGAGCGCGGCCAGGTCCGCCTCCTCGGGCGGACCCGGCGGCTCCGGCGGACCTGGCGGCGGGCCCGGCCGCAGGACGTAGCCGGGCTCGCGCGGGGCCACCTCGGCGCCCCGGCAGAGCAGGCCGCGCGCCGCCGCGTACGCCACCAGATGGGCCGGGGCCTGCCCGGAGGGGTCCACCTCGACCCCCCGGCCGATCAGCGCGGCGATCAGGTCGGCCCGGCCGAGCGGGGCCGCCAGCACCTCGGGGAGCAGCGCGACGGCCTGCTCGCAGATCTCGTCGGTCAGCCCCAGCTGCCGCCGCCGGCCCGCCCCGGCGGCGAGGTTGCGGGCGCCGAAGAGTCGCAGCAGCCAGGGCAGGTCCCCGGCCGGGACGAGGTGCAGGGTGCCGCGCATCAGCCAGCTGGCGACCACCTCGCCGGACCGGTACGCCGCGTCGACCTCGGCGGCCGCGTCGACGCCCCGGGCGCGCAGGCCGAGCCGGGCCGCCGCCGCGTCCTGGGCCTGGACACCGGCGGCCCGCCCGGCCACGGCCGCCACCCTGCCCGAGCGCCCCGGACCGCGCGGGCCGCCGGAGGGTGCCTCGTGGGGGCCGGCGGAGGGTGCCTCGTGGGGGCCGGCGGGGCCGAACTGGGCATGCATTCGCCGGCGCAGGAGTCGCGTCTCGTCCGTCGTCACCCGGCCATTCTTCGCGCTCGCGCCCGCCCGGGCACGCCTCGGCACCGCGGCGCCGGGCGCGGGTCTCAGTTCACCGGTACCGCGGCGCCGCCGGTCAGGGCGAGGAGCTGCGCGAAGGTGGTCGGGAAGACCGTGTGGGGGTGCCCGGCGGCCGCCCAGACCTCGGGGTGCGCGGCGAGGGTCTCGTCCACCAGCGTGCGCACCGGGGCCGGGTGGCCGACCGGCGCGACCCCGCCGATCGGCTGGCCGGTGTGCTCCCGGACGAACTCGGGCGTGGCGCGCCGGATCCTGGCCGCCCCGATCAGGACCGCGAGCTTCGCCGTGTCCACCCGGTGCGCGCCGCTGGTGAGTACCAGCAGCGGGGCCCCGTCGGCGTCGAAGACCAGACTGTTGGCGATCGCCCCGACGTCGCAGCCGAGCTGCTGCGCGGCGGCCAGGGCGGTGGGCGCCGTCTCCGGCAGCACCCGGACCGCCGGACTCGCGCCGCCGGCCCGCAGCGCCGCCTCGACGGCCCGGACGTTCGGATGACTGGTGATCCGCTCCATGCCGGCGATGCTACCGCCCGCCCCTCCGGGCCCGGAGGCGATCGCCCCGGCATCCCGTCCGGTCTCTGCGACCGGTCCCGGCCGACCCGGGTGAGCTGTGTCTCATCCGGGCGGGGTGGCATTGCCTATGCAACTCGTTGCATAGCAGGATGCGGGCATGGCACTGGAGCACGCGATCCTCGTCTCACTGCTGGAGCAGCCCGGCTCCGGGTACGAGCTGGCCCGGCGGTTCGACCGCTCCATCGGACGCTTCTGGACCGCCACCCACCAGCAGATCTACCGGGTGCTGCGGCGGATGGAGGCGGACGGCTGGATCGCCGCCGAAGAGGTCGCCCAGGACGGCCGGCCGGACAAGAAGGTCTACTCGGCCGCCGCGCCGGGCCGGGCCGTGCTGGCCGGCTGGCTGCGCGAACCCGTCGAGCCGGAGACCGTCCGGCACGAGCTGGCCGTCAAGATCCGGGCGGCCGCCTTCGACGACCCGTCCGCGCTGGTCGCCGAGGTCGAGCGGCACCGGGAGAGCCACGCGGCGCTGCTCGCGCGCTACCTCTCCGGCGAGCGGCGCGACTTCCCCGCCGGCGCCGCGCTCGACGCCCAGCAGCAGTTGCAGCACGTGGTGCTGCGGGGCGGCATCGAGTACGAGCGGATGACCCTCGCCTGGCTGGACGACGTGCTCGCCACCCTGCACCGCCTCGGCAACTGAACCCTCAACCCCCAGGGACGACACCATGCTGTTCAACCCGCGTACCTACGACCCCGCGCAGTTCGACGAGCCGACCCGCCGGCTGCTGCGCGCCACCGTCGACTGGTTCGAGTCGCGCGGCAAGAAGGCCCTGATCGACACCTACGTCGACCGTGCCTGGTACGGCGACTTCCTCGAGTTCGCGGCCAAGGAGGGCCTGTTCGCGGCCTTCCTGACGCCGGCCGGCGAGGCGGGCGAGGAGGCCGGCGCCGAGGCGAAGCGCTGGGACACCGCGCGGATCGCCGAGCTGAACGAGATCCTCGGCTTCTACGGGCTCGGCTACTGGTACACCTGGCAGGTCACCATCCTGGGCCTCGGCCCGGTCTGGCAGAGCGAGAACGAGGCCGTCCGGGCCCGCGCCGCGAAGCTCCTGACCGAGGGTCACGTGATGGCCTTCGGGCTGTCCGAGCGCAGCCACGGCGCCGACATCTACTCCACCGACATGATCCTCACCCCGGACGGCGAGGGCGGGTTCACCGCCAGCGGCTCCAAGTACTACATCGGCAACGGCAACGTGGCCGGCCTGGTCTCGGTGTTCGGCCGCCGCTCCGACGTCGAGGGCCCGGAGGGGTACGTCTTCTTCGCCGCCGACAGCCGGCACGAGGCGTACCACCTGGTCAAGAACGTGGTCAACGCGCAGATGTACGTCAGCGAGTTCCGCCTCGACGAGTACCCGGTGCGCGCGGAGGACGTCCTGCACACCGGCAAAGCCGCCTTCGACGCCGCGCTGAACACCGTCAACGTCGGCAAGTTCAACCTCTGCACGGCCTCGGTCGGCATCTGCGAGCACGCCATGTACGAGGCTGTGACGCACGCCCACAACCGGGTGCTCTACGGCAAGAAGGTCACCGACTTCCCGCACGTGCGAAGGGAGTTGACGGACGCCTACGCCCGGCTCGCCGCGATGAAGCTGTTCAGCGCCCGGGCCGCGGACTACTTCCGCTCGGCCTCCCCCGAGGACCGCCGCTACCTGCTCTTCAACCCGATGACCAAGATGAAGGTCACCACCGAGGGCGAGAAGGTCATCGACCTGATGTGGGACGTCATCGCGGCCAAGGGCTTCGAGGCGGACACCTACTTCGACAAGGCGGCGAAGGACATCCGCGGCCTGCCGAAGCTGGAGGGCACGGTCCACGTCAACCTGGCCCTGATCCTCAAGTTCATGGGCAACTACCTGTTCAACCCGGCCGAGTACGCGCCCGTCCCGAGCCGGCTGGACGCCGCCGACGACGAGTTCCTGTTCCGTCAGGGCCCGGCCCGCGGCCTCGGGGCGATCCGCTTCCACGACTGGCGCACGGCCTACGACACGCACGCCCGGGTGCCGAACGTGGCCCGGTTCCGTGAGCAGGCCGACGGCCTCTGCGCGCTGCTGGCCGCCCATGCGCCGAGCCCGGAGCAGCAGCAGGACCTCGACTTCCTGCTCTCGCTGGGCCAGCTGTTCGCGCTCGTGGTCTACGGCCAGCTGGTGCTGGAGCAGGCGGAGTCGACGGGCCTGGACGGCGATCTGCTGGACGAGATCTTCGACGTGCTGGTGCGCGACTTCTCCACCCACGCCACCGAGCTGCACGGCAAGTCCGGCGCGAGCGAGGAGCAGGCCGCCTGGGCACTGGCGCACCTGCGCCGCCCGGTGGCGGACGCCGGCCGCTCGGCCCGGGTCTGGGCCCAGGTCGAGGGCCTGGCCGGCGCGTACGAGATGCCGGCCTGACGGCGGCCCCGCCCACGGGAGGGACCGCACGGACCGCACTGCTGACGGCCGGCCACCGACGGCTGACGGCTGACCGGGTGCGGGCGCCGCACTGCTCGGCGGCGCCCGCACCCGTGGCCCGGGCGGCACCCCACCCGGGGTTCAGGAGGCCCGTGGGGTCCGGGCCGTGCCGCGGTTCCGGCCGGGCCCGGCGGGCCCGGCCGGAGCGGCTCAGAAGGTGAGCTTCCAGCTGTCGATGTAGCCGGTGTCCTGCGCGGCCACGTCCTGCACCTTGAGCTTCCAGGTGCCGTTGGCGACCTCGCTGGACGCGTTCACCGTGTAGGTGGTGATCACGTTGTCGGCGGAGTCGCTGCTGCTGGAGTTCTTCAGCCGGTACGTGGAGCCGTCCGGGGCGACCAGGTCGATCACCAGGTCACCGCGGTAGGTGTGCTTGATGTCCACGCCGACCGCGAGCGCGGCGGGGGCGTTCCCGGTGCGACCGGTGACCGTGACCGAGGAGGTCACGGCCGCGCCGTTGTCCGGGACGGCGACGTCGGCGGTGTTCTCGAAGACCGTCCCGGTGGGCGGGGTGGTCGTCCCGGTGCCCAGGGTCCACAGCGCGTACGCGATCGCGTCGCTCATCCGGTCCAGCGCGACGTCGTTGATGTTGGCCGAGGTGTCGCAGGACTGGTGGTAGCAGCGGTCGAAGGCCTGGCCGGAGGTGCCGCCCCACTTGGCGGCCTGGGCGCTGGTCTTGATGTAGTCGGCGCCGCTGAACAGGCCGCCGACCGGGATGCCCGCGTTCTTGAACGGCGAGTGGTCGGAGCGGCCGTCGCCCTCGGTCTCGGGCTCGGTGGCGACGCCCAGGCCGGAGAAGTAGGTCTGGAACAGCTGGTCCAGGGCGGCGGCGTCGTCGTAGACGAAGTAGCCGGGGTTGGGCGAGCCGATCATGTCGAAGTTGAGGTAGGCCTCGATCTTCGAACGGTCCGCGCTGGAGAGGCTGTTGACGTAGTTCTTGGAGCCGACCATGCCGGCCTCCTCGGTGCCCCACCAGCCGAACCGCAGGTGCTTGGCGGGTTGCAGCGCTGCGCGGGAGACGGCCAGCGCTGCCTCCAGGATGCCGGCCGAGCCGGACCCGTCGTCGTTGATGCCGGGGCCGGCCGTCACCGAGTCGAGGTGGGCGCCGACCATCACGACGTGCGAGGCGTCGCCGCCCGGCCAGTCCGCGATCAGGTTCCAGCTGGTGGCGCCGCTGTAGGTGTAGGACTGCAGCGTGGTGGTGAACCCGGCCGCGTCCAGCTTGCCCTTCACGTAGTCGATCGAGGCCTTGTAACCGGCCTTGCCGTGGGCCCGGTTGCCGCCGTTGGCGGTGGCTATCGACTGCAGTTGGGCGAGGTGCGCCTTGACGTTGGCGACCGGGATGTCCGGTGCGGCCAGGGCGGCGGAGGGTGCGGCCGCCGGGGCGGCCGGCGCCGCGGGCCGGGCGGCCTGGGCGGCGGGGGCGAACACGGCGGCGGCGACGGTGAGGGCCGCCCCGGTCGCGAGGGCGGATCGGCGCAGGCGGGATCGCCGCAGGGCGCGCTGGCTCAATGGAGGCTCCAGATTCTGGTGGGGCAGAACGGAACGGACGTCAGGAACGGGCGGGTGGGCCGGTCGACCCCTTCCCGCACAGTTGACGCGACCATGATGATTAGGCCGGATAAAGGTTTCGTCAAGAGGCACCGCGCCCGCGCCCGGCCGCCGGGCCGCTCCCCCGTACCTCCCGGCCGTCCGCCGGACCCCCGCCCCGCCCTGTGGCCCGTACCGCCGACCGGGCGGCCGGCGCCCCCGCCCGACCACCCCGACCACCGCTCCGAGACGTACCGTGGACCGTGGAGGCGGCGGTCATGCACTTCACGGGTACGCACTTCACCGACCGGACGGACGCCGGACGACAACTCGCCACCCGGCTCGGACACCTGCGCGGCGAGCCCCTCGTGGTGGTCGCCCTCCCGCGCGGCGGGGTGCCGGTGGCCGCCGAGGTCGCCGACGCGCTCGACGCCCCGCTCGACATCTGCGTGATCCGCAAGCTGGGCGTGCCCTCCCAGCCGGAGCTGGGGATGGGCGCGATCGGCGAGGACGGCGCCCGGGTGATCAACGACCAGGTGGTCAGGACGGCGGGCGCCTCGCCCGGCCAGATCGCCCAGGTCGAGCGGACCGAACGGGCCGAGCTGGAGCGCCGGGCCGAGCGCTACCGCGGCGGCCGGTCTCCCGCCGACCTGCGCGGGCGCACCGTGGTGGTGGTCGACGACGGCGTCGCCACCGGCTCCACCGCCAGGGCCGCCTGCGAGATCGTCCGGGCCCGGGGCGCCGCCCTGGTGGTGCTCGCCGTGCCGGTGGCGCCCAAGGACTGGACCGTCCGGCTGGGCGACGTCGCCGACCAGCTGGTCTGTGTCGCCACCCCGTCCCCGTTCTTCGCCATCGGCGAGTTCTACGAGGACTTCACCCAGACCGATGACGCCGAGGTGCTGCGCTGCCTGAGCCGGTTCGCCGGCCCGCCGGGCACCGACCGCGAGGTCACCGTGCTGGCCGACGGCAGCCGGCTCGGCGGCCGGCTCACCGTCCCGGACGGCGCCACCGGGGTGGTGGTGTTCGCGCACGGCAGCGGGAGCAGCCGGCACAGCCCGCGCAACCGCTTCGTCGCCGAGGTGCTGAACCGGGCCGGATTGGCCACCCTGCTGTTCGACCTGCTCACCGAGGCGGAGGAGCCGGACCGGCACAAGGTCTTCGACGTGGCGCTGCTGGGCGGCCGGCTGGCCCAGGTCACCGACCGGCTGACCTACGAGCGCTGGGCGGTGGGCCTGCCGGTCGGCTACTTCGGCGCCAGCACCGGCGCCGCCGCCGCGCTCTGGGCCGCCGGCCAGGACGGCGCGCAGCCGGCGGCCGTGGTCTCCCGGGGCGGGCGCCCGGACCTCGCGGGCAGCTGGCTGGGCCGGGTCCGCGCCCCGACCCTGCTGATCGTCGGCGGCCGCGACCCGGTGGTGGCCGAGCTCAACGAACGCGCCCGGGAGCGGCTGCGCTGCCCGAACGAGCTGGCGGTCGTGCCGCACGCCACCCACCTGTTCGAGGAACCGGGGACGCTGGCGGCGGCGGCGGGACTCGCCCGCGACTGGTTCCTGCGCCACCTCACCGGCCCCGTCCGGCCGGCGCCGGAGCGCTCGTGAAGCCGACGGCCGGGCCCGGGCCCGAGCCGCCGAGGACCGGGCAATCTGTGCAGCGCGGCGGCGGATTTCCTGCTCACCTTGTACACATTGAGCAGTGGAATCCCCACCTGTTGTGCAATCCGCCCGGCTGGAGCAAGCTCGGCGATCAACCGCACCGCCCACCCCCGCGGCGCGGACGCCTCACTGCGGAGGAAGACCGATGACCACCCAGTCACACGCCCTTGAGCTGACCCCCGAGGAGCGCGAGGCCGGCCTCGACGCCGAGCAGCTGCGCCGCCTGGTGGGCCTGGTCGAGCACGACCCCGCCGCCGACCCCTTCCCGGTGATCGCCCAGGACGCGGTGGTCTTCGTCGTCGGCAACGCCACCCTGACGGCCCAGCTGTACCAGGTCGTCTTCGGCATGGAGCTGGTCGCCTACTCCGGCCCCGAGACCGGCCGCCGCGACCGCAAGGCCTTCGTGCTGCGCTCCGGCTCCTGCCGCTTCGTGATCAAGGGCGGGGTGGCCCCGGACAGCCCGCTGCTGGAGCACCACCGCCGGCACGGCGACGGCGTCGTCGACCTGGCGATCGAGGTCCCGGACGTGGACAAGTGCATCGCGCACGCCCGTGCCCAGGGCGCCCGCATCCTGGAGGAGCCGAACGACGTCTCCGACGAGAACGGCACCGTGCGCCGCGCCGCGATCGCGACCTACGGCGAGACCCGCCACACCCTGGTCGACCGCTCCCGCTACCACGGCCCCTACCTGCCGGGCTACGTCGTCGCCGAGACCAGGGTGGAGCGCCCCGAGGGCGCCCCGAAGCGGCTCTTCCAGGCGCTCGACCACGCGGTCGGCAACGTCGAGCTCGGCCACATGAACGAGTGGGTGGGCTTCTACAACAAGGTCATGGGCTTCGTGAACATGGCCGAGTTCGTCGGCGACGACATCGCCACCGAGTACTCGGCGCTGATGAGCAAGGTGGTCGCCAGCGGCAACCACCGGGTGAAGTTCCCGCTGAACGAGCCCGCCGTGGCCAAGAAGAAGTCGCAGATCGACGAGTACCTGGAGTTCTACGGCGGCCCCGGCTGCCAGCACCTGGCGCTCGCCACCAACGACATCCTCACCACGGTGGACGTGCTGCGCTCGCGCGGCGTGGAGTTCCTGTCCACCCCCGACTCGTACTACGACGACCCGGAGCTGCGCGCCCGGATCGGCCACGTCCGGGTCCCGGTGGAGGAGCTCAAGAAGCGCGGCATCCTGGTCGATCGTGACGAGGACGGCTACCTGCTGCAGATCTTCACCAAGCCGCAGGGCGACCGGCCGACGGTGTTCTTCGAGTTCATCGAGCGGCACGGTTCGCTCGGCTTCGGGAAGGGCAACTTCAAGGCGCTCTTCGAGTCCATCGAGCGCGAGCAGGACCGTCGCGGCAACCTCTGACCGGGGTGCCGGCCGGCCGGGGGCAGCGCACCCGGCCGGCCGGTCCGACCGGCCACCGATCGGCTCAAGGGAGAGCGGACCATGGCGCACTACCGGCAGCTGGGCAGCATTCCGCCCAAGCGGCACACCCAGCACCGCACCCCCGAGGGGGGGCTGTACTACGAGGAGCTGATGGGCGAGGAGGGCTTCTCCTCGGACTCCTCGCTGCTCTACCACCGGGGTATCCCGTCGGCCGTGGTGAACGCCGTGCCCTGGGAGCTGCCGGACCAGTCCACGGTGCCCAACCACCCGCTGCTCCCCCGCCACCTGAAGCTGCACGAGCTGTTCGCCGGCCAGGAGTGGAAGTCCACCGACGTGGTCGCCGGGCGGCGCCTGGTGCTCGGCAACGGCGACGTCCGGATCGGCTACGTGGTGGCCGGCGCGCCGAGCGAGCTGTACCGCAACGGTCTCGGCGACGAGTGCGTGTACGTGGAGTCCGGCGCGGGCACGGTGGAGACGGTCTTCGGTTCGCTGGAGGTCGGCCAGGGCGACTACGTGATCATCCCCCGGGCCACCACCCACCGCTGGGTCCCCACCGGGGACGAGCCGCTGCGGGCCTACTGCATCGAGGCGAACAGCCACATCACCCCGGTCAAGCGCTACCTGTCCAAGTACGGCCAGTTGCTGGAGCACGCGCCGTACTGCGAGCGGGACCTGCGCGGGCCGGCCGGGCCGCTGCTGGCCGAGACGGTCGCGGGCGAGGGCGGCGACGTCGACGTGCTGGTCAAGCACCGCGGCCCGAACGGGATCGCCGGCACCCGGTACACCGTGCCGCACCACCCCTTCGACGTGGTCGGCTGGGACGGCTGCCTCTACCCGTACGCCTTCAACATCGCCGACTACGAGCCGATCACCGGCCGGATCCACCAGCCGCCGCCCGCCCACCAGGTGTTCGAGGGCAACGGCTTCGTGATCTGCAACTTCGTGCCGCGCAAGGTCGACTACCACCCGCTGTCCATCCCGGTGCCGTACTACCACTCCAACGTGGACAGCGACGAGGTGATGTTCTACTGCGGCGGGGACTACGCGGCCCGCAAGGGCTCCGGCATCGCCCAGGGCTCGATCTCGCTGCACCCGGGTGGGCACACCCACGGGCCGCAGCCGGGCGCCTACGAGCGCAGCATCGGCGCCGAGTTCTTCGACGAGCTCGCGGTGATGGTCGACACCTTCCGCCCGCTGGAGCTGGGCGAGGGCGGCCGGGCGAGCGAGGACCCGGGCTACGCCTGGACGTGGTCCGGCCGGGGCCCGGGCCGATGAGCCCGCAGCCGCCGGGCGGGGAGGTCCCGCCGCTGTTCCGGGGCCTGTTCGACGACGCGGCGGTCTTCCCCCCGGGGGACCTGCCGCCGGCCCTCGCGGTGCCCGCGCACCGCGCGCACCGCACCGCCTGGTACGCCGCCGCGGTCGGGCCGTTCCTCTGCGGGGCGGCCCGGCTCGGCGAGTTGCCGTACCTGACGGAGGTCCCGCTGCGGGTCGGGATCGTGCTGCCGGGGGGCAGCGCGACCCTGCCGGCCGCGCTGAGGACGGTGGCGGGCTTCGAACCGGGCGGGATCCGGTTGGCCGGCGTGGAGCTCGGCGGCGTCGGCCCCACCGCCGCGGACGTCAGGGCGGCCGTCGAGGCGCTGGACGCGCACCTGCCGGCCGGAGTGCCCGCCGCCGTGGAACTCCCGCGCGGAGCCGGGCTGGAGGCCTCGCTGGACGTCCTCGCGGGGACGCCCTACCGGGCCAAGTTCCGCACCGGCGGGCTGAGCGCCGAGGCGTTCCCCGACGAGGGGGAGCTGGCGGGGTTCCTGGCGGGCTGCGCCGAGCGCGGCATCCCGTACAAGTGCACGGCCGGCCTGCACCACGCCGTCCGGCACACCGATCCGGCCACCGGCTTCGAGCACCACGGCTTCCTGAACGTCCTGCTGGCCGCCTTCGTCGCGCGGCAGGACGGCCGGGAGGGCGCGGCGCTGGCCCTGCGGGAGCGGTCGGGCGGTATCCTCGCGGGCGCCGCATCGGCCCTGACCGGACCTCAGGTGGAGCTGGCCCGCGCCTCCTTCACCGCCTTCGGCACCTGCAGCATCGCCGAACCGCTGGACGACCTGGCCGGACTCGGCCTGCTGACACCCCCCGCACGACCGCCCCTGGAGGACCGTTGACCACCGCCCGCTCCTGGCTCGCCTCCGCGCAGGACTCGCCGTTCGGCGTGCACAACCTCCCGTACGGGGTCTTCAGCACCGCGGCCCGCCCGGGCCGGCGCCGGATCGGCGTGCGGATCGGCGACTTCGTGCTCGACGCGGGCGGCGCGGCCCGGGCCGCCGGGGTGCCCTCGGTCCTGCTCGACGCCGACTCGCTGGGCCCGCTGCTGGCCGCCGGACGCCCGGCCTGGGCGCAGATCCGGGCCGGGCTGACGGCCTGGCTCACCGACGAGACCTACCGGGACGCGCTCTCGCCGCTGCTGGTGCCGGTGGCCGAGGCCACCATGCACCTGCCGTTCGAGGTCGCCGACTACGTCGACTTCTACGCCTCCGAGCACCACGCCACCAATCTGGGCCGGATCTTCCGCCCCGGCGCCGAGCCGCTCACCCCCAACTGGAAGCACCTGCCGATCGGTTACCACGGGCGGGCCGGCACCGTGGTGGTCTCCGGCACCCCGGTGGTCCGCCCGCACGGGCAGCGCAAGGCGCCCACCGACGCCGTACCGGACTTCGGGCCGACCAGGCGCCTGGACATCGAGGCCGAGATCGGCTTCGTCGTGGGCACCCCGTCCGAGCTCGGCACGCCCGTACCGATGGACGGCTTCGCCGAGCACGTGTTCGGCGTCTGCCTGGTCAACGACTGGTCCGCGCGCGACATCCAGGCCTGGGAGTACGTGCCGCTCGGCCCGTTCCTGGGGAAGTCCTTCGCCACCTCGGTCTCGCCGTGGATCGTCCCGCTGGAGGCGCTGGAGCACGCCCGGGTGGCGCCGCCGGCCCGCGACGTCGAGCCGCTGCCGTACCTGGACGACCGGGGCGGCGAGCCCTGGGGGCTGGACATCGCCATGGAGGTCCGGCTGAACGGGCACACCGTCTCGCGGCCGCCCTTCGCCACCATGTACTGGACCGGTGCCCAGCAGCTCGCCCAGATGACCGCCAACGGCGCCTCGCTGCGCACCGGCGACCTGTTCGCCTCCGGGACGGTCAGCGGCCCCGGGAAGGAGACCCGCGGCGCGCTGATCGAGCTGACCTGGAACGGCGAGGACCCGGTCAAGCTGCCCGACGGCAGCACCCGGGCCTTCCTGGAGAACGACGACGAGGTCACCATCTCGGCGACCGCGCCGGGCCCGGACGGCGCCGTGATCGGCTTCGGCGAGGTCACCGGCCGCGTCCTGCCCTGACTCGCCCTGGGCCGGCCCGGCGGTGCGGGCCTCGTGCCGCCTGTACCCGGCCCGGCCGGCCGCGCCACCGGGCCGGGTACGGTGTCGGGGAGATCTTGAACCGGCACCGAGCGGAGGGAGCGGCCCGATGACCACCGAGGTACAGCTGCACAGGGACGGCCGGGCCGGCCGGATCGTGCTGGACCGCCCGCGCGCCCTCAACTCGCTCACCCACGGCATGCTGACCGCCGTCCGCGAGGCGCTCGACGCCTGGGCCGGGGACGACTCGGTCGCCACCGTCGTACTCACCGGCGCCGGCGAACGCGGCCTCTGCGCGGGCGCGGACATCCGGGCCATCCACGACGACGCCAAGGCCGGCGGGGCCGGCGCCCGCGCGTTCTTCCGGGACGAGTACCGGCTGAACGCGCTGATCGCCCGCTACCCCAAGCCGTACGTCGCGGTGATGGACGGCATCACCATGGGCGGCGGGGTCGGCCTCTCCGCCCACGCCGGCGTGCGGATCGTCACCGAGCGCTCCACCGTGGCGATGCCCGAGACCCGGATCGGGCTCGTCCCGGACGTCGGCGGCAGCCTGCTGCTGGCCCGCGCACCCGGCGAACTCGGCACCCACCTGGGCCTCACCGCCACCTCGATGGACGCCGGGGACGCGCTGCTCTGCGGCTTCGCCGACCACTTCGTCCCCGGCACCCGGCTGGCCGCCTTCACCGCCGCTCTGGCCGGCGGCGAACCGGCCGAGGCCCTGCGGGAGTTCGCCGGGCCCGCCCCGGCCGCGGGCCTGGCCGGCCAGCGCGACTGGATCGACTCCTGCTACGCGGCCGACACCGTCGAGGAGATCGTGGAGCGGCTGCTCGCCGCCGGCGTCCCCGAGGCCAAGGAGGCCGCCGAGCAGATCCTGGCCAAGTCGCCGACGGCGCTGAAGGTCACCCTCGCCGCGCTGCGCCGGGCCCGCGGCCTCGACTCGCTGGAGGCCGCGCTGGACCAGGAGTACCGGGTCTCCTGCGCCGCCCTGGACGCCCCCGACCTGGTCGAGGGAATCCGGGCCCAGGTGGTCGACAAGGACCGTGACCCGCACTGGTCCCCCGCCACCCTCGCCGAGGTCACCGCGGCCGACGTGGACCGCTTCTTCGCCCCGCGCGGGGCGGACGAACTCGGGCTGGCCCCGGCCGCCGGCTGGTGACCACCGTCTCGCATGCCAAGACTGGCGCCCGGCGGGGCCCGTCGTGGATCGTGGGACCGTCAGGGCGCGCCTCGTGCCGCCGGAGCAGGGAATGGGAGTCAATGGCGATGACCGACGACATGTCGACCGAGTACGAGACCATCCTCGTCGAGCGCAAGGGCCGGGTCGGCCTGATCACCCTCAACCGTCCCAAGGCGCTCAACGCGCTCAACAACCAGCTGATGAACGAGGTGGTCACGGCCGCCACCGCCTTCGACCGGGACCCGGGGATCGGCTGTCTGGTCGTCACCGGCTCGGAGAAGGCCTTCGCGGCGGGCGCCGACATCAAGGAGATGCAGGGCAACGGCTTCCCGGACGTCTACCTGGACGACTGGCTGGGGCCGTGGGACCGGCTCGGGCAGCTGCGCAAGCCGGTGGTCGCGGCGGTCGCCGGCTTCGCGCTGGGCGGCGGCTGCGAGCTGGCGATGCTCTGCGACATCCTGCTGGCGGCGGACACCGCCAAGTTCGGGCAGCCGGAGATCAAGCTCGGTGTCATCCCCGGGATCGGCGGCTCGCAGCGCCTGACCAGGGCGATCGGCAAGGCCAAGGCCATGGAGCTCTGCCTGACCGGCCGGATGATGGGTGCGGAGGAGGCCGAGCGGGCCGGGCTGGTCTCCCGGATCGTCCCCGCGGCCGAGCTGCTGGCGGAGGCGCTCGCCACTGCGGAGACCGTGGCGGCGATGTCCGCGCCGGCCGCGATCATGATGAAGGAGAGCGTGAACCGGGCCTTCGAGACCACCCTCGCGGAGGGGGTCAGGTTCGAGCGCCGGCTGTTCCACGCGGCGTTCGCGACGGCCGACCAGAAGGAGGGCATGGCGGCCTTCGCCGAGAAGCGCACCCCGGACTTCCGGCACCGCTGAGCCCGGTGCGCCCGCCCGGGGCCGCGCTGCGGCCGCCCGGGTGGGCCCGGCCGCGGCCCCTACCGGGTGCCCGGCCGGTCGGCTCCGGGCACCGGGGTGTTGAGCCGGGCCAGGCCGCTCCGGGTGGCGGCGACCACCACCCGGTCGCCCGGCACCAGCCGCCGGGTGCGGTCGGGGTGGTTCCAGAGGTACTCCCGCGGACGCCGGGCCGGCCGGACGGCGATCACCCGCACCCCGCCCGGGTCCTCGATGTCGTGCTGGTTCATGCCGACCAGCCCGCTGCCCTCGTCGGCCCGCAGTTCGGCGATCAGCAGGACGTGCCGGAAGACCGAGAGGGTGCCGAGCACCTCACGCCCCATCAGGGCGGCCGCGAAGGCCGGGGCGGACAGGTAGGAGACCGAACGCGAGGCCGCGTTGTCCAGGGTCGCGTAGACGTGGTGGGCGAAGTTGTCGTCGAAGAGCCGCAGCACGACCCGCAGTCCCGGCCGGACGGCGCGGGCCTCCAGGGCGGCCTCCAGGTTGGCCGCGTCGTCGTTGGTGACGGCGACCACCGCCCGGGCGCGGTGGATCCGGGCCCGGCGCAGCTGGGTCTCCAGGGTGGCGTCCCCGACCACCACCGGGATCCCCAGGGTGCGGACGGCGGCGACGCCCCGGGCCTGCGGGTCGCGTTCGACGCAGACCACCGGGACCCCGAGTTCGTGCACCAGGGCCGCCACCCGGGTGCCCACGTTGCCGAGGCCCACCACCACGACGTGGTCGCGGGTGCCGGCGCCGGGGTTGCGGGCCGGGCCGCGGCGGCCGGAGGCGAGCACCTCCACCATGATCGCGGTGGCCACCGGGGCGAAGGTGATGCCGCAGAACGTGATGACGACCTGCGCGACCCGCTGCCAGGTCCCCCCGGTGCCGCCGGCGCCCCCTCCGGGCTGGTCGGGCTGGGCGGCGCCGGCGAGGTCCAGCAGGGCCAGGTAGAGCGTCCAGCCGAAGTCGCGGTTGAGGTACCAGATCACCGCGAAGGAGAAGAGGACGGCGGCCAGCGCGGTGAGCAGGACCAGCCTCAACCGGGCGCTGGTGACGTAGCGCAGGGTGTCGAGCAGCCGCCAGCGCAGCCGCCGGAACCACGGGATCCGGACGGACGGCTCACTCGGCAGGCTCTGCAGGGCGGCCACCCCGGCCGCGGGGTCCGCGACGGGTTCGGGGGCGGGGGCGGGTTCAGGTTCGGGTCCTGCTTCGGGGGCGGGTCCTGATTCAGGTTCGGGTCGTGATTCAGGGGCGGGATCCGAGGCCGCCGGCTCCGGGTCCACGCCGGGCTCCGACGCCCCGGCCGGCCCGCCCGCGGGGCGGACCGGGCCGTCGTCGCCGAACCGCCGGGCCAGTTCGACGAACTCGGCGGACCGGCCGCCGAGGTCGGGCAGCAGGCGCAGCCGGCCGAGGTCCTGCCGGTCGATCCGGTCCGCGACCACGCAGACCTGGCCGGCGTCGATGTCCTCGTCGTAGGCGACGTACAGGAAGCGGTCGCCGACCCGGACGGAGTTGGGGCGGGCGAGCGCGGCGTTGGCGAAGGCGGGGGCGGCGGTGGCGGAGCCGGAGAGCGCGGTGCCGTTGTACAGCAGGCGCTCGATGTTGTCGCCGAGGCGCTGGTTGAACATCCGCAGCACGATCCGGATACCGGGGTTGTGGCCCTGGGCGCTGAGCGCCGCGTGGATGTGGTCCTGGTCGCTGCCGTCGACGAGCGCGATCCCGCGGGCGGTCTCCACCCGGGCCGCCCGCAGTGCCTCGTCGGTGAGGCTGGTGTACTCCACGACGGCCGCGACACCGGGGATCTGTTCGATCCGCGGGGCGTGGTCCCGGGTGCGGTCGGGGACGAGGGCCACGACCGGGACGTCGTACTGCTCGACGAGCTCCAGGACCAGCCGGTGGGCCAGCGCGTTGCCGCCGCACACGATGTAGTGCTGCTGCGGCGGCTCGACCGAGGGGCTCCCCCACCCTTCATGAGTCATATCGTCAGATCCTAGTGCTGCGAGGGGTGTTCCGGGTGACGGCCGGATGACCAGGGGGAGATCTCCCGGGCCGGGCAGGACCGGAGGCCACCGGGCCGACCTTCCCCGGCCCGGTCGCGCAGCGGCCCGGTCCGGGAAGGGTCGTGCGGGAAGGGTCGTGTCCGATTTCCGCCGGACACGACCAGGCGGAACCCGCAGAGTGGTGGTGAAGGACACCGAGGACGCACGAACAGGACGACGGCTGAGATGACTGTCCACACCACGATCGACAGCCCGCTGGGCACCCTGCTGCTGGTGGGAGAGGAGTCCCCGACCGCGGTCGGCGGCACCGCGCTGGCGGCCGCCTGCGTACCGGGGACCGGACGTGCCGTGACCGTCCGCCCCGACTGGCGGCGCGACCCGGCGGCGTTCGAGGTGATCGCCGACCGGTTCGCCCGGTACTTCGACGGCGAACTGACCCGGTTCGACCTGGAGTGCACGGTCACCGGCACCGACTTCCAGCGCCGGGTCTGGGCTGCCCTGGACGCCATCCCGTACGGGAGCACCACCACGTACGGCCGGCTGGCCGCCGAGCTGGGCCTGCCGAACGGTGCGCGGGCCGTGGGGGCCGCCAACGGGGCCAACCCGTTGATGATCGTCCGCCCGTGCCACCGGGTGATCGGCGCGGACGGCTCGCTGACCGGCTACGCGGGCGGGACGGAGCGCAAGCGACAGCTGCTCGTCCTGGAGGGCGCGGCGGCCGCCCTGGCCGGCCGACCGGAGTCCGTAGCATCCTCGTAGCAGGACCAGGCAAGGAACCAGGAACGGCAGGACGGCGGCTGTGGACGCGCTCTTCCCTCTCCCCGACCCCCTTCCCGGCGCCCGCCCCGGGGCCGGTCGGGGCACCGGCGGCCGGCCCGCGCCCGGCACCCGGACGGAGATCGCCCCGGGCGCGGTCCACGTCCCGGGCTGGCTGGACCTCGACCGGCAGCGGGAGCTGGTCGCCGCCTGCCGGGGCTGGGCCGTCGGACCGGTGCCGATCCGGCACACCAGGCTGCCGCGCGGCGGCGTGATGTCGGTGCAGACGGTCTGCATCGGCTGGCACTGGCTGCCGTACCGCTACACCCGGATCGCGGAGGACGTGAACGGCCTTCCGGTGGCGCCCTTCCCCGGCTGGATGGTGGAACTGGGCCGCCGCGCGCTCGTCGAGGCCTACCAGGACCCGGCGGCCGGCGAGGACTGGACGCCCGACACCGCGCTGATCAACTTCTACCAGGGCGAGGCGAAGCTGGGGATGCACCAGGACAAGGACGAGAAGTCCGCCGCCCCGGTGGTCTCGCTGAGCATCGGGGACACCTGCGTCTTCCGGTTCGGCAACACCGAGAACCGCACCAGGCCCTGGACGGACGTCGAACTGGCCTCCGGCGACCTGTTCGTGTTCGGCGGCCCGTCCCGCTTCGCGTACCACGGCGTGCCGAAGGTGCGCCCGGGCACCTGCGACCCGGCCAGCGGCCTGGCCGCCGGGCGGCTCAACATCACCATGCGGGTCACCGGGCTCAGCGGCTGACGCCCGTGTCCGCCGTCGTCCCGGCGAAGGCCTCGGCGGTCCAGCGGCGACCGGGGCGTACACAGCCACCGGCCCGCCTCCGGGCAGCCGTGACGCCGTCAGGCCCGGTGCCCGCGGCCCGGCTGCGCCCTCGGGGCCTTAGGCCCAGACCGGCGCGTCGGTGCCCCAGGGCCCCGGCGGGCGGGACCAGTCGGCGGGCCCGCCCTCGTACCCGGCCGGGGGCAGCGCGTACCGCAGCCGGCCGATCGCGGAGTCCCGTTCGGCGAGCCACGGATCGGGGTCGGCCGGCCCGGCGGCGCCCCCCGCGGCGGCGGGCCGCCGGATGCCGTGCAGCAGCCAGTCGGCAGTGCCCGCCAGGGAGAGCCGCAGGAGACGGCCGCCGCCCGAGGCGCCGCGGTCGGTCAGGGCACGCAGGACGGCGGCGGCCAGCAGGTAGCCGGTGCCGTGGTCCAGGGCCTGGGCGGGCAGCACCCCGGGGCTGCCGTCCGGGCCGGCCTCGATCGCGGCGATGCCGGTGCCCGCCTGGACCAGGCTGTCGAAGCCGCGCCGTCCGGCCCACGGGCCGCTCCGGCCCCAGGCGTCGAGCTGCCCGACGACCAGGCCGGGCCGCCGCTCCGACAGGGCCTCGGGCGCGAGGCCCAGGCGGTCCAGGGCGCCCGGGCGGTAGCCGGTGAGGACGACGTCGGCCGTGCCCAGCAGGTCCTCGAAGACGGCCCGGTCGGCGGGGGCGGCCAGGTCGAGGCGCGTGGAGCGCTTGCCGAAGCCGGTGTCCGCGTGCGCGTCCGCGGACTCCGGGAGGTGCGGCGGGTCGATCCGGAGCACGTCGGCACCGAACAGCGCCAGGGTGCGGGCGGCGACCGGGCCGGCGATCACCCGGGTGAGGTCGAGGACCCGGATCCCGGTGCAGGGCAGCGGCGCGTCGGCGAGCGGCCGGGCGGCGGCCTCGCCGACGCGGACGGTCCCGACCAGCGGGTGTCCGGCCGGCGGCCCCGGGGCCGCCACCGCGACGACCAGTGCGCCCGCCGCGTACGCCCGCTCCTGGGCCTGCTCGCCGGGCAGCTCGCGCAGGGCCGCCGCCAGCTTGCGGACGGCGGCCTCGTCCTCGCCGTCCGGGAGGCCGAGGGTGGCCAGCAGCCGGGCGCGGTGGTGCGGGTAGTTGGCATGGGTGCGGACCCAGCCGTCGGCGCTCCGCCAGAAGCCCGAGAGCGGCGCGAAGGTGGTCGCCGGCCGGCCGTCGATCCGCAGATGGCGTTCGCTGACGAAGGCGGTGGCGACCGCGCCCTCGTCGACCCGGACGCCGGGCACGGCCCGCCCGCCCCGGGCCGCGGTGAGTTCGGCCGCGGCGAGCGAGCACGCCGCCACCGTGGCCCGCGCCAGCTCCCGCACCGGCAGCCGGTCGTCCGGCAGGCCCGGCGGGCCGTGGAAGGCGACCCGCTCCAGCAGTGCCTCGTCGCCACCGAGCGCGGTCCAGGCGTGGGCGGTGGCGCTGTCAGGTCCCGTTGTCATACCGCGGCATTGTGCCGCACGGCCGCCCGCGGGCGGCGCTGCCCCCGGGCGGTGGACCGGTCCTCGCGGGCTCGGGTTCGCCCCGGGCGACCTCGGTGGCCGTCGGGCCCGGTTCAGGCCGCCGGCGTGCCGAAGGCGAAGGGCAGCGACTTCACCCGGTTGTCGAAGTTGGACGGGATCAGCTCGGGCGCGCCGGTCGCCCGCAGGTCGGGCAGCCGGGTGAACAGCTCGCGCAGCAGCACCTTCATCTCCTGGCGGGCCAGGTGGGCGCCGAGGCAGTAGTGCGGGCCGCCGCCGCCGAAGCCGAGGTGCGGATTGGGCGAGCGGGTGATGTCGAAGGCGTCCGGGTCGGTGAAGACGGCCTCGTCCCGGTTGGCCGAGCCGAAGAAGAGCACCACCTTGTCCCCCTCGGCGAGCCGGGTGCCGTTCAGCTCGTGGTCGGCGGCCAGGGTGCGGCGGAACTGGATGATCGGCGTGGCGTGCCGGATGATCTCGTCGACCGTGCCGCCGAGGTGCCGGTCGAGGTCGGAGAGCAGCAGTTCGCGCTGGCCGGGGTGCTCGGTGAGCAGGCTGAGCCCGTGGGTGAGGGCGTTGCGGGTGGTCTCGACGCCGGCCACCAGCAGCAGGGAGAAGAAGGCCCCGAGTTCGCGGCCGGTGAGGTGGCGGCCGTCGACGTCGGCGGTGACCAGGGCGGTGATCAGGTCGTCGGCGGGACGGCGGCGGCGCTCACGGCCGAGGTCGGCGACCATGCCCTGCATCCGGGCCAGGGCGCGCAGTCCTCGGCCGGGGATCCGGATCCGGCTGCGCAGCGGCCGGTCGACGCCGGTGTGCTCGGAGGCGTGGTTGACCTGGTCGAGGATGCCGCGGCGGGGCTCCTCGGGGATGCCCATCATGTTGCAGATGACCTGGAACGGCAGCTCGGCGGCGACGGAGGTGACGAAGTCCGCAGGGCGCTGCTCGATCACCTGGTCGACCAGCCGGGCCGCGACCCGGCGGATGTCGTCCTCGGCGCGGGCGAGCAGGCGCGGGGTGAAGGCCCGGGAGATGATCCGGCGGAGCTGGGCGTGCCGGGGGTCGTCCAGGTTGACCATCGAGTCGCCGAACAGGGTGCGGACCCAGCGGGCGGGTTCGGGGGTGGTGACGCCGGGGCCGCTGATGAAGACGCCGGCGTTCCGGCTGGCCTCGACCACGTCGGCGTGCCGGACCAGGGCGTGGAAGCCCTTGGCGGGGTGCTTGCCGGTGGCGGGCCGTTCGGTGAAGAAGACCGGGCCGGGGAGCCTGCGGAGTTCGGCGAAGGCGTTCGCCCGGGCGGTGGGCGGGAGTTTCCAGAACCGGGGGTCGGCGAGGTCGATGTCGGTCCGGACGGAATCCGCTCCGGTGGAAGTCCCCGCGACTGCGCTCATGGTGCCTCTCCCTGTACCTGTCGGTGCCCACATTTAGCGGGCACCGACTGGTTTGGTGTCAAACCATGCTTATTTCCCTAAGGTATGACTGATAGTGATGTCGCCCGGGTGCGGAATCCCCGGACGTGCCGAGGCACCGGTCCCGGACCCGCTCTCAGACCCGCGCGTGCGAGGTGATGTCCGCGCCGAACTCCTCGATCATCGCCGGGGTGACGGTCGGCCTGGCCTGCTCGATCGCGCCCAGGTAGTCCCGGGTGCTCGCGCCCTCGGTGCCGTCGGGCGCGGTGAGGTCCCGCTCGAAGGCGCTCTGGGCGGCCACCCGGGCGGCGTGCTCGATGTCGGCCGGGGTGAACAGGTCACTGGCGCCGACCAGCACGTCCAGGTCCACGTCCGCGCGGCCGGCCGCGTAGCGGGACCAGATCGCCGCCCGGGCCGCCGCGTCCGGGGTGCCGATCGGGATCAGGTAGTCGAAGCGCCCCGGGCGCAGGAACGCCGGGTCCAGCGAGCGGACCGAGTTGGTGGCGCACACCAGCAGTCGCTCCTCACCCTCCCGGAACCCCGGGATCAGCTTGAGCAGCTCGTTGGTCACCCCGTGCATGCCGCCCTGCACACCCTCGGTCCGGACCGGTGCGATCTCCTCCACCTCGTCGATGAAGACCAGGGCCCGCTCCAACTGCCCGATCCGGGCGAAGGCGTCCCGCAGCGCGGCCGCCAGGTTCCCCTCGTCGGCCAGCCTGGACGGCAGCAGCTCCACGAACGGCCAGCCCAGCCGCGAGGCGATGGCCCGGGCGAAGGTGGTCTTGCCCGTCCCGGGCGGCCCGAACAGGGCGATCGCCCGCGGCGCCCGCACCCCGTGCCGGGCGGCCCGCTCCGGCTCGGCGAGCGGCAGCACCACCCGCCGCTCGATCAGGTTCTTCTCCGCCTCCATCCCCGCCACCCGCTCCCACAGGTCGCCGGGGAGCAGCCGCCCGCCCAGCTCCTCCAGCAGTCCGGTCGCCGGGCCGCCGGCCGGCTCGGTCTTCTCGAAGTAGGCGGCCGCCGGGCGCCGGGCGTACCCCGCGTTGTGCAGGCCCTCCCCCAGCAGCTCCTCCTCCGGCAGCACGTACGCGATCCGCCGCACCCGGCCAGCGACCAGGCGCCGCTCCAGCTCGCGCAGCAGCGAACTCGCCAGGCCGCGGCCGCGCCAGGCCGGCGCGATCGCGATCCGCATCACCCAGGCCCGCTCCCCCGCCACACAGGCCAGCGCCGCGCCGATCGGCGCGCCCTGGTGCACCGCGACCACCGCCGGCTGCCGGGAGGTCAGAGCCCCGATGCACTCCGCCAGCGAGAAGACGGACTCCTGTCCCAGCTCCGCCGTGGTGTCGATCAGATGGACGACCGCCGCAAGATCGTCCTCGCGGTAGTCGTGGATCAGCCAGTTCACCGGTGCCGCCTCTCGTCGCCGTGGTCCCCGAACGCTAGGGCGACGGCCGCCGCCGGGCCCGCGCCGGAACGGACAAGGACGCCACCGGGATTCGGACGATCCGCACCTACCCGGCCGGCCGCCGGAGCCCCACGTCCGGGCGGCCCGGCCACCGGGGCCGTTCCGCCGGGGCGGAGCCGCCGCGGCAGGCCCGCACGGCACGAGGTGCACGGGCAGGGCACACGCGGCGGCACGCACGGCAGCACGCACGGGCCGCCGCCCACCGGCGGCGCACCGCCGGCACCGGCCGGGATCAGCTCGGCCCGGCTTTGGCAAGGGGCGCCCACGAATCGTCCGGTAGTGAGCGGTCACCTCCACATTGTTTGACGAATCATCAGCTATGGCGGCGAGACTACGAGTTGCTTCGCCATGCTTCGCCATTTTCCCTACCGAGCCAGGAGCAGACCGTGCGCATACTTTTCACCGGACCGGCCGCGGCCGGCCACCTGTTCCCGATGGTGCCCACCGCCCAGGCGCTGCGAGCCGCCGGGCACGAGGTGCTGTTCGCCGGGTCCCAGCCGCTGGAGCAGTTGCGCAACGCCGGCTTCCCGATCGTCGAGATCGGCGACGGCACCAGCATCCAGGAGGCCTTCGAGCGGGCCGCCGAACGCGGCTCCACCTACGTCAACCACGACAAGACGCAGGAGGAGATCTTCGACCTCGCGGCCGTCGGCTTCGCCGAACTCTCCCGGCCCACCGTGGACGGCCTGCTCACCGCCGCCGAGCGGTGGGCCCCGGACGTCCTGGTCTACGACTCCTTCCAGGCCGCCGCGCCGCTGGTCGCGGCGAAGCTCGGGATCCCCTCGGTGCTGCACAACTTCGGGGTGGTCTCCGGCCACGAGATGGTCGCCCGGCTGGCCGGCCACTTCGAGGACGTCTACAAGGAGCACGAGGTCGCCGGCCCGGCCCGGCCGGTCGCGCTGGACGTGCTGCCCGCCTCGCTCGGCGGCGACGGCGACGGCTGGCGCACGCGCTACGTCCCGTACAACGGCGGCGGGATCCTGCCGGCCGACCTGCTGCGCCGGGCCGGCCGGCCGCGGGTGGTGGTCACCCTCGGCACCGTGCTGACGCAGATGGACGGGGTCCGGTCGATCACCGGGCTGGCCGAGGCGGCCGGCACCGTGGACGCGGAGTTCCTGTTCGCGCTCGGTGGCGCGGACCTCGCGCTGCTCGGCGACCTCCCCGCCAACGTCCGGACGCTGCCCTGGGCGCCGCTGGCCCAACTGCTCGGTACCGCCGACGCGGTGGTGCACCACGGCGGCTCCGGCACCATGCTGACCGGTGTGGCCGTGGGCATCCCGCAGCTGATCCTCCCCCAGGGGGCCGACCACTTCGCCAACGCCGACGCCCTGGTGGCGACCGGCGCCGGACTCCGCGCCAAGTCCGAGGAGGTCGACGGCGACCTGCTCGGCCGGCTGCTCACCGACCCCGCGCTGCGAGCGGGTGCGGAGGCCCTGCTGGCCGAGAACGCCGCACTGCCCGCGCCCGCCGCACTGCTGCCCCGGTTCGAGGAACTGGCGGCCCGGCCGCGCTGACCCGCCCTCCCGGGGCGGGGCCGGCACTCCCCCGCCCCGGAGCACGGCCCCGGCTATCGTGACCGGATGGCCGACCACCGCACCGATCCGCCCGCCGGTCCGACCGCCCCGCCCGCCGGTCCGACCGGCGATCCGTCGGACGGCCCGACCGCCGTCCGCACGCTCCACGACGACCTCGGGCAGGCCGTCCGGCTGGGCGCGGTGCGGCGGGTGGTGTCGCTGGTGCCCTCGCTGACCGAGGCGGTGGCCGTCACCGCGCCCGGCCTGCTGGTCGGGGCCACCGACTGGTGCACCCACCCGGCGGACCTCCGGGTCACCCGGATCGGCGGCACCAAGAACCCGGACGTACCGGCGATCGTCGCGCTGGCCCCCGACCTGGTGCTCGCCAACGAGGAGGAGAACCGGCTCCCCGACCTGGACGCCCTGCGCGCCGCCGGCCTGCCCGTCTGGGTCACCGGGATCCGCACCCTGGACCAGGCCCTGGCCTCCCTGGACCGGATGCTCGGCCTCGCCTGCGGGCTGGCCCGGCCGGCCTGGCTGGACGAGGCGGAGGCCGCCTGGGCGGGCGTCCGGCCGCCCGGCCCGCCGCTGCGCGCGGTGGTGCCGGTCTGGCGCCGGCCCTGGATGGTGCTCGGCCGGGACACCTTCGCGGGGGACCTGCTGCGCCGGCTCGGCGCCCCGCCCCTGCACGCCGACCACGCCGAGCGCTACCCCGCCGTCCCGGTCTCCGAACTCAACGCCGCGCACCCGGACCTGGTCGTCCTGCCGGACGAGCCGTACCGCTTCAGCGCCGAGGACGGCCCGGAGGCCTTTCCCGGGGTGCCCGCCGCCCTGGTCGACGGTCGGCACCTGACCTGGTACGGCCCGTCGCTGGCCGAGGCGCCGGCCCTGCTCGCCGCCCAGCTGGCCGCCCGGCTGCCCGCGGCCGGGGCCGGGGACCGAAATCCGATCGGGGACGGGAGCGAGAGCGGGGAGGGCACACCGGCCTGACGGAGCGCCGGCCGGGGCCCTGCCGACCGGCCGTCGGACCACGGGCCGTAGGATGACGCTTCTTTCGAGCATGGTTCGTCCACGGGGGGATGGTTCCGGATGCACACGAGGTCCGCACGGCGGGCGACGGTTCTGCTCACGGCGGTGGCGCTGTCCGGCGCGCTGCTCACCGCCTGCGGCCACCGGACGCAGGGCGGCGGGAGCACCGAGGCCGGCGCCGCACCCGCGGCCGCCGCATCGGCGAGCGCGAGCGGCACACCCGCGCCGGCACCGGCGGCGAGCGACACGCCAGGCGCCTCACCCAGTGCCCCGGCCAGCCCGTCCGCCAAGGCCGCCACCGCCACCGCCACGCCGAGCCGGAGCGCCGGCCCCAAGCCCACGGCGGTCCCCACCAGCAAGGCCGCCGCACCGCAGGCCGCGGCCGCGCCGGCGCCCGCTCCCCTGCCGGTCGCCAAGCCCGGCCCGGCGGCACCGCCGCCGCCGGCCCCCGCCACCACCCACGTCCCGCCGCTGCAGAGCGCCTGCAAGCCCAGCTACCCGAGGCCGAACGAGCCCAAGGCGGCGGTCGGCGCCGCGCTGAGCACCGCCGCCGGCCAGTCCCGGGTGCTGAACCTCAGCAACGGCGGCACCGACAGGATGCCGCCGCTGCCCGCGAACCTGGTCAAGGCGATCGCCTGGCAGGAGAGCGGCTGGCAGTCCGGCATCCTCGCCTGCGACGGCGGCATCGGCACCATGCAGGTCATGCCCGACACCGTCACCTGGATGAACGGCAAGTTCGCCGCCAAGTCGGATCCGAACACGCTGGAGGGCAACGTCCAGCTCGGCACCCAGCTGATCGACTGGCTGGTCGCCTACTACGGCGACTCCGGCTTCGGCGGCAAGTACGACCTCGCCCCGGACCCGGCCACCGGCAGGACCCCGCTGCTCGACCTGGTGATCGCCGCCTACAACGCCGGCGCCGGGAACGTGCACTACAACACCGTCACCGACCCGGTCACCAACACCACCACCGGCAGCCTGGTCATCCCGAACCCCGGCTACGTCGCCAACGTCAAGGCCCTGATGGCGAGCGCCCCCTGGAACGCCGCCGGCTGACCGCCGGCCGCCGGTGACGGCAGGCGGCACGCGGCGACCGGCACGCACGAGAGCCCGGCGGACGGATCCGCCGGGCTCTCGGCTGCTACGGGGTACCTCGGCGGTGCAGGGGGTCAGCCACGGGCCTCGGACACCGCGGTGCCCAGGGCCTCCTTGATCCGGGGACCGAGCCGCGCGAAGCCGAACTCCTTCATGGCCGCGCGGAGCAGCTCCTCGTCGGTGCGCTCGACGGCGTCGCCGTCGATCCACCGCACCACGGCGAGCAGCTCGGCGGCCGAGTAGGCCGTGACCGGCTTGCCCGGCGTGAAGTCAGGCTTCTTGGGACGGCGCGGACGGACGACCTTGGCCGGCTCGGCGAGCTCGGTCTCGGTCTCGGTCTCGGCGGCCTCGGCAATCTCGGTCTCGATGGCGACCTCAGCGACCTCAGCGACCTCAGCGACCTCAGCGACCTCAGCGACCTCAGCGACCTCAGCGACCTCAGCGACCTCAGCGACCTCAGCGACCTCAGCGACCTCAGCGACCTCAGCGACCTCAGCGACCTCAGCGACCTCAGCGACCTCAGCGACCTCAGCGACCTCAGCGACCTCAGCGACCTCAGCGACCTCAGCGACCTCAGCGACCTCAGCGACCTCAGCGACCGGCTCAGGGTCCACGACCGTGGCGACGGACGCAAGCTCGGATTCGACGGCCTCGGGCTCCGCGGCCTCGGGCGCTGCGTCGGTGTGCGCCTCGGCCACGACCTCGACCTCGACGACCTCGACGACCTCGGGCTCGACAGCCTCGACCACGACCTCGGCGGTCTCGGCAATCTCGACGACCTCGACCTCGGGCTCAACGACGTCAGCCGCTGCGGCCTCCGGCTCAACGGCCTCGACCTCAGCCTCAGCCTCGACCTCGACCTCGACCGCCGCCACGGCCAGGGCCGCGTCCTCGGTGGCGGGCGCCGGGATGCTGATCACGGCCTCCGTCTCCACCTCGGCGACGACAGCGGCCGCGACCTCGGCGGCGGCCGCGACGTCGGCGGCGGCCGCGACGTCGGCCTCGACCGTGGCCTCGGCCACGACCTCGGTGACCTCGACGGTCTCGGTGACCTCAACGACCTCGGCGTCGGCCTCGGCCTGGCCGTCACGCTGGCCGCCGGCCAGGGCCTGACGGGCCGCGTCCGCCCCGCCGATGTGACGCTGGTAGGCGGCTTCGGCGGCACGGCGGTCGGCGCGGGCCGCGGTCAGCTCGGCGAGGAGCTCGGCGAGGCCGTTCTCCTCCAGGGTGGCGCGCAGCCCCCGGATGGTGGGCAGGCGGTAGAGGGTTCCCTCGTCGTCCGCGAGACGCTCGACCAGCTCGGTGAGCTCCTCGAAGGTCAGGGCGTCCAGGTCGCGGGCGGGCAGCAGGCGGGCGAGCCCGGCGAGCCCGGCGTTGATGGCCTCGAAGGCCTGCGCCGTGGTGTCGACGAGTTCGCCGTCGGCCGGTGCCACCGGGCGGGCGCCCTCGGGGGCGAAGACGGCCCAGGCGCGGCGCTCGACCTCGGCGGCGGCCAGGGCGTCGTGCAGCTCCTCGCGGCGCAGCCGGCCGGTGGCGAGGGTCTGGGCCTGCTTGCGCAGGGTCCGGGCGCGGAGCCAGGAGATCTTGACCCCGCGCTCCTTGCGCCAGGCGCCGGCGGCGGTGGCGGCGGTGAGCGCGTCGAGGTCGGTGTCGTAGGCGGCGCCGTCCAGTGTGGCGGACGTGCGGTGGACGCGCTGGAGCAGCTCGACCAGGAGGGCGGCCTTGGCGACGGTGCCGGGCTCCTCCAGGCCGGCGTCCCCGGCGAGCCGGGTGACCGACTGCCAGGTCTGCTGCAGGTCGCGGCCGCGGAGTTCGGCGAGGACGGTGGAGGCGGCGCGGGCGTCCTCCGGGGTGGCGACGGTGTCGACGGCCTCGTACCAGGCGTGGGTGTCGGCACTGAGGGTGAAGGCGCCCAGCTCGGCGTACTTGCCGAGGTCCGCCCTGAGGTCGGTTTCGGTGCTGCCGTCCTGGGCTGGGGCCTCGTCCAGGTCCGATACGTCGGCTGCGTCGGCGTTGCGCGAGTGAAGCACTGTCATGTGAAGTCCGGTTCCTGGCAGGGCGACTACGGCGGGGACTGGCGGAGAAGGCGACCGGCGGTGCGCGGCTGCGGCGGGTCGGGCGTTGGCCGCGGCAGGCATCCGGTGTGGACGCCCAGAATACGGGTGCCCGTTCGAGGCTTGCACGCACCCACCGTCCGACGGACCGGTGTGGCGCGCGAGACCCCTCTACCGGCCCCTTTGTCGTTTCCCCGGACGGGCCGGCGGCGGCCCCGGTCACCGGTCGCCGCCCGCGGCCCGGTCATGGTCCGGCGGCCGCGGCGCCGGGGTCGCGGGCCGCTCGCGGCCGCGGTGGCCGGGCGGGGCGAGCGGCACGGTCCGCAGGGCGCGGCGCCGGCCGGCGGGGCGGGCGCCGGCGAGGCCGTGGCCGGTCCGGCGGAGGGCCTCCCGGTCGGTCGGTCCCAGGAACTCGTGGAGGGCCGTCCGGTGCCACCAGGCGCCGGTGGCCCGTAGTTCGTGCCGGTCGGTGAACCGGTAGAGGTGCAGGACGGCCCGCACGTGGGCGGGTGGTGCGGCGGGGAACGGGTTGACGCGCAGCAGCCGGAGGGTGTCCGGGTCGTTCTCCAGCAGCCTGGCGACGAACGGCAGGAACCAGGGCCGGGCGTACTCGGGCGAGATGCCGGCGAACCACATCAGCCAGTCCAGGCGGAGGTGGTAGGGCGCGAACTGGCGAGGCAGCCGCCGGACATCACCCGGTTTGCCCCGGAACTGGTACTCCTTCCAGACCGTGTGCCGGGTGATCTCGGTATCGTCGGTGCCCTCCACGGTCACCTCCTGGCGGAGCCGGTTGACGCTGCCGAAGGCGCCGTAGGTGTTGACGAGGTGGAAGCGGTTGAAGGAGCGGTTCATCACCTGGCGACGGGAGAGCAGGTTGCGGGCCGGCCAGTAGCTGAGCACGGTGATCGTGGCGGCCGTCGCGATCACCAGGCCCTCGAACCAGCCGGGCGCCGGCCCGTGGGCGGGCGGCGCCGGCAGCGGGAGCAGGCCGTCCAGCCGGGTGGCGTCGACGGCGGACAGCGCCAGGGCGATGGTCAGCCAGTTCAGCCAGGCGAAGTTCCCGGAGGCCACCAGCCAGAGCTGGGTGACGACGATGACGCAGGCCGCCAGGCCGGCGACGGGCTGCGGGAGGAAGAGGCAGACCGGCACCAGCAGCTGGGTGACGTGGTTGGCCGCCACCTCCACCCGGTGCAGCGGGTCGGGCAGGTGGTGGAAGAACCAGCTCAGCGGGCCGGGCATCGGCTGGGTCTCGTGGTGGTAGCGCAGGCAGGTCAGGTCGCGCCAGCAGCTGTCCCCGCGCAGTTTGATCAGCCCCGCGCCGAACTCGACCCGGAACACCAGCCAGCGCAGCAGCCAGAGCGTGAGCACCGGCGGCGCGACCTCGTCGTTGCCGAGGAAGGCCACCAGGAAGCCCGCCTCGAGCAGCAGGGACTCCCAGCCGAAGGAGTACCAGGCCTGCCCGACGTTGACGATGGACAGGTAGCCGGCCCAGAGCGCCGCCCAGAGCAGCAGCGAGGCCCAGAGCGGCACCAGGTCCGCCAGGCCGGCCAGCACGGCGGCGGAGAGGGCGCAGCCCGTCCAGGCGACGGCGGCGAACAGGCGGTCCGAGTAGTGCAGCTGGAACAGGCCCGGGGCCTGCCGGAACGGGACCCGGTCGAGGAAGCGCGGCACCGGCAGCATCCCGTGCTCGCCGATCAGGGCCCGGAACTGACGGGCGGCGGCCAGGAAGCCGAGCAGGTAGACGGCGGCGACCATCCGCTGGACGAGCAGCCGGCCCAGCCAGTACTCGGGCGCCGCGAACCACTGCATACCGGGCCGCTCCAGGGACGTGGTCTTCCTGGGGCCCATCCCTACCACCTGCCCGGACGGCCGCCCGGCCGCCCGCCGGGCCCGTCGCCGCCGTTCACCCGATCGGTCCGGGCCGGG
The DNA here is from genome assembly GCF_030813695.1 of Kitasatospora herbaricolor. NCBI lineage: Bacteria > Bacillati > Actinomycetota > Actinomycetes > Kitasatosporales > Streptomycetaceae > Kitasatospora > Kitasatospora herbaricolor. Next base: position 7,067,148 of record NZ_JAUSVA010000002.1, on the reverse strand, counting down.
GCCGGCGGCGGGGCACCCCCGACCGGGCCGGGACGTTTTCTTACGCGGACCTGACAGGATGCCGGATAGGTTCGATGATCTTGACCGGCGGCCGACCGGGCGGCCGGAGCGACGCGCGGGGGATCCAGTGGGCACTGTGAACGTGGGCATCGTCGGGGTCGGGAACTGCGCCTCCTCCCTGGCGCAGGGGGTCGCCTTCTACGGCGCCGAGGGGGCGGACCCGGTGGGGCTGCCGAACCCGGTCTGCGCCGGGTACTCCGTCGCCGACGTGCGGTTCACCTCGGCCTTCGACGTCGACGCCGGGAAGATCGGCCGCGATCTCTCCGAGGCGATCCTGGCCGCGCCGAACAATGCGCGCCGCTTCGCCGACGTGCCGCCGCTCGGCGTGCCGGTCACCGAGGGCTTCCTGGGCGACGGCGTGGGGCGCACCACGGCGGGCCGGATCGACGCCCGGGGCTCGGCGGGCGTCGCGGAGATCGCCGAGCGGCTGCGCGCCACCGGGACGGCGGTGCTGGTCAACTTCCTGCCGGTGGGCAGCCCGCAGGCCACCGAGCTGTACGCGGAGGCGGCACTGCTGGCCGGCTGCGCCTTCGTGAACTGCATGCCCTCGGTGGTGGCCCGGTCGCCGCAGTGGGCCGAGCGCTTCCGGCGGGCCGGCCTGCCGCTGGTCGGCGACGACCTGAAGAGCCAGTTCGGGTCGACCCTGGTGCACCACGCCCTGCTGGACACGCTGGCCCGCAACGGTGTGCGCCTGCGGAGCACCTACCAGCTCAACAACGGCGGCAACATGGACTTCCTCAACATGCAGGACCCGGAGCGGCTGCGGAGCAAGCAGGCCACCAAGGCGCAGGGCATGGCGGGCGGCACGGAGGGCGGGGCGCTCCCGGCCGCCGCCGTGCACGTCGGCGCGGAGTACATCCCCTTCCTGGAGGACCGCAAGGTCGCCTTCATCCGGCTGGAGGGCTCGGCCTTCGGCGGCACGCCGCTGGAGATCGAGTTGCGGATGACGGTGGACGACTCGCCGAGCGCGGCCGGCAACGTGCTGGACGCCGTCCGGTACTGCCGCCTGGCGCTGGAGCGCGGGATCTCGGGCGTGCTCGACCCGGTGTCGGCCCTGCTGATGAAGGCGCCGCCCCGCCCGATGACCGAGGACGCCGCGCTCGCCGAGCTGCTGGCATCGACCGGAGGGCGGGCGTGACCGGGCAGCGGGCCTGACGGGACAGCGGGCCGGACCGGGGCGGGCGGCGCCGGCCGGCCCGGCCGGCCGAAGGTCAGCGGGTGACCGGGCGGGGCTCCTCCCCGACGTGCTCGTCGTACTCCTCGCGGGCCGCGACCACCGACGAGAGGTTGGCCTCGGCCCAGACGTTGATCTGGCCGATCAGACCGCCGACGCTGCGGCCGAGGTCGGTCAGCTCGTACTCGACCCGGGGCGGGATCGTGGGGTAGACCGTACGGGACAGCAGCCCGTCGCGCTCCAGCCCGCGCAGGGTCTGGGTGAGGCTCTTCTGGGTGATGCCGTCCGCGCGCCGCAGCAGGACGCCGAAGCGCTGCGGTCCGTCCGCCAGCGCGCCGAGGACCAGGAAGGTCCACTTGTTGGCGAGCAGCTGGAGTACCGAGCGTGACGCGCATTCGCGCAGGTAGACATCGGCGACTCGCTGTCCTACCAGTTCAGAGGTGGTATCCATAAGGTACCTATATACCGTCAAGGTGCCTTCTTCACAAGGGATACCGGCTCGACCAGGATGGTGGTCACAGCCGGTCACCATCCTGGAAGAGGTCCTCCCATGTCGGTTCAGACGCACCCTCAGCACGCCGCCCCGCAGATGAACGCCATCACCCAGCAGAGCCTCGGCGGCCCCGAGGTGCTGGAGCAGGTCAGCACCGCGCGCCCGGTCGCGGGGCCGGGCGAGATCCTGGTCAAGGTGCAGGCGGCGGGCGTCAACCCGGTCGACCTGGCCGTCCGGGCCGGATACTTCCCGCTGCTGGGCGAGCCACCCTTCTCGCTCGGCTGGGACGTCGCCGGCACCGTCGAAGTCGTCGGGGAGGGCGTCACCGGCTTCACGGCCGGTGACGAGGTGTTCGGCATGCCGCACTTCCCGCAGGCCGGCAACGCCTACGCCGAGTACGTCGCCGCCCCCGCCGAAGAGTTCGCGCACCGGCCGGCGGCGCTGCCGGTGATCGAGGCCGGCGCCCTCTCGCTCTCCGGTCTGACCGCCTACCAGGCGCTGGTCCGGATCGCCGGGATCGGGCCGGGGCAGCGGGTGCTGATCCACGCGGCCTCCGGCGGCGTCGGCCACCTCGCCGTCCAGATCGCCAAGGCGCGCGGCGCGTACGTCATCGGGACGGCGCGGGCGGAGAAGCACACCATCCTGAAGAAGCTCGGCGCGGACCAGCTGATCGACTACACCCTGGCCGACTTCGCCGGCGCCGTAGAGCCGGTGGACGTGGTGTTCGACCTGGTCGGCGGGGAGAACGCGCGGCGCTCGGTGGCGGTGCTGCGGCCGGGCGGGCTGATCGTCAGCGCCATCGACCACGACCCGGGGCTGACGCCGGAGGAGGCGCACGCGTCGGGCGTGCGGTTCGAGCCGGTCGTCGTGCACCGGTCCGCGGAGGACCTCGCCGCCCTGCGCGACCTGGTCGTGGCCGGGGCGCTGCGGGTGCACGTGGGCCTGACCCTGCCGCTGGCCGAGGCCGGGCAGGCGCACCGGATCAGCGCCGGACGGGCGGTCACGGGCAAGCTCGTCCTGATCCCGTGACGCCCTGGTCCCGTGACGCCGGGGCGGGCGCGGCCCGCGGCGACAGGGGACAGGGGGCGGGGGGCGGGGCGGCGGGGGCAGCCGGGCGGGCCGCCACCGATCGGCCCCGATCGGCCCCAGGTCAGGGGGTGGCGGCCCGGGCCCGGCCGGGGGCGCCGCTCAGCGACCGTCCGGCGGCGACCAGGCCGCCGCACACAGGGCGGTGGCCAGCTCCTCCCCGTAGCAGGACGCGGCCAGCCAGGCGGCCGTGTACGCGCGGTGGTCGTCGCCGACGATCCGCCCGAAGACGTCCCGCCCCTGGTCGGTGGCGCTCTCCCGGAGGCCGTCCAGCAGCAGGGCCGCCGTGGCCAGCCCGGCCGCGCGCAGGTGCCGCCCGTCGACGGCGCCGGAGTCCCGGACCGCGCCGGAGGCGGCCGCCCCGAGGGCGCGGCGGCCGCCGGTGACGGCCTGCTCGACCCGGCGGGTCAGCAGGTGCACCGGGGCCTCGACCGCGGCGGAGCCGGTGCCGGACGGACCGGGGAGGTCCAGGAGCAGCTCCGGGAGCGAGGCCGGGACGGCGTCCGGACCGTCGTCCGGACCGGACCCCGCCGGTAGGTCGGCGCGCTGCAGACGCTCCAGGCCGAGGTTGATCCGGCCGGCGCGGTCGGCGGCGAGCGCGAGCGTCACGTCCGCGCCCGGCGCCTCGTCCCCCTTCTGCGCCTCGTCCCCGCCGGACGGGTGCTCCGGGACGGCCGGGCCCACCGCGAGCAGTCGCAGCTCGGGCCGGGCGGCCCGCTCCAGCCGCCCGATCACCCGCAGCCGCAGGCCCGGGCGGGCGGCCAGCAGCGCGAGGTTGGCGCGGTGGGCCAGACCGGGGTGGTCGTGCGCCGGACGCAGAGCCACCGTCAGCCCCTCGCAGCGGGCCAGCAACTGCGGGGCGGCCGTGTCCCCGTGGGCCGCGGTGCCCGCCAGCGTGACGTCCAGGAAGAGCAGGTCGCCACCGGCCGGCCGGCTGTCGTAGGGCAGGGCGGCCCAGGCCAGCGCCCGGGCGATCTGGGCGTCGAGCGGCTCGGCCCAGAGCCGGGCCAGCGGCTCGGCCGTCCAGGCGGCCCCGGCGGCCCGGACCGCGCGGACCTTGGCCCCGGCGCCGAGCCGGCCCGAGGCCGAGCGGGTGGCGCCCTGCACGGAGAGGCCGGCCCGGGTGAACTCGCGGTGGCTGAGCATGGTGTCGCCCAGCCGCACCGCGCGGCCCCCGGCCGCCAGGGCCTGCGGGGCGGCGGTGGCCGCGTCCGTGTGCGGGGTGATCTCCGCGACGGTGCTGAGCCGCCCGGACGCGTCCACCGCCCAGCTGAGCACCCCGGCGTGGGTGGCCGTCAGCACGGGCTCGGCGAAGAGTCCGTACAGGCGCAGGCCGCCGGCCTCCTGGTAGGCCTGGCGGGCGGTGCCGCGCAGCCCGGCCAGGGTGACGGGGTCGAGAGCGCCGGCGGCCGGGGCGCCGAGTGCGGTGGCGAGGTCCAGCAGGTCGCGCAGCGCCGCGGTCAGGTCGGCCAGCCGGTGGTCCGGCTCGCCGGTGCGTGCGGCGCGCAGCCGGGTCGCCACCGCGACCGCGGCGGCGGCGGGCCGGTGCAGGCCGCTCAGCCGGGCCTGGTGGGCCGCCCGCAGCAGCTCGGCCTGCAGGACGCCGCCCGCGCCGCTCACCCCGGCGGCCAGCGCGGCCGCCGCGGAGGCGTGCAGCCGCTGGGCGGCGGCGGACTCGGCGGGGGTGAGGGGTGCGGACCCGGGTTCGCCGGCCGGCCGTTCGCCGGCGGGGGACTCGGCGGCCGGGGACTCGGCGGCGCCCGCGAGGCCGGCCGGTGTCCCGGCGGCCTCGGGCGTCTCCGCCCCGGCCGCGTCGACCCCGGCCGCGTCGTTCCCGGCGGCATCGGCCCCGGCGGCGGTTCCGGGCGTCCCGGGCTCCTCGGCCGCCGGGTCCGCGAGCGGGGCCGCGGTGACCGCAGCCGCCCGGTGCAGGCAGGCGGGGGCCAGCAGGCAGCCGCAGCCGACGTCGGCCGCCGTGCGGATGACGCCGCCGGGGGCGTGCAGCACCAGCCGGACGTCCTCGTCGACGTCGATCAGCCAGTCGTCCCCCTCCCGGCTCACCGGACGGCCGGTGAGCTTGGCGGCGGCGCCGTCCAGGCGCTTCTGCAGCCGCGGCGACAGCGCGGCCACCACCTCGGCGACCACCTCCGGCCGGACCGACGGCAGGGCCGCCCCGCTCCGGCCCGCGGTGTTCTGCTCGGTGTTCGGACTCATCGGATCTTCTCCCCCACCCAGCGGGCCAGTTCCAGCGGGCTGAGCGCCGCCACGGGCATGCCGGCGGCGACCAGTTGCCCGGCCACCGCCTTCGAGTACCGGGCGCGCCCGGCGTCGTCCAGGGCCGCGCAGCCCAGCAGGTGGCAGCCGGCGCCGACCAGGGCGCGGGTCCGCGCCAGCAGGCCGCCGAGGGGGTAGCCCTCCTCGAAGTCGCTGATCACCGCGACCAGCGTCCGCGAGGGCACGGTGACCAGGCTCTGCGCGTACCGCAGGCCCGCCGCGATGTGCGTGCCACCGCCGACCCGGACCTCCAGCAGCAGGCCGAGCGGGTCGTCCACCCGCTCGGTCAGGTCGACGATCTCGGTGGAGAAGGCCACGAAGTGGGTGCTCAGCGAGGGCACCCCGGCCAGGATCGAGGCGGTCAGGGCCGCCCAGACGGTGGACGCCTCCATCGAGCCGGAGACGTCGACGACCAGGATCAGCCGCCAGTCGGAGGCCTTCCGGGCCTTGGTCCGGAAGACCGGCCGCTCGGGGACGATCAGCGTGCCGCCGTCCGGGCCCGGGCGGGCCGTGGCGAGGTTGGCCCGGATGGTGCGGTTCAGGTCGAGGCCGCCGCCGGGGCGGCTGCTGGGACGGGGCACGCTGATCCCGGTCAGCGCGGGGCGCAGGGTGGTCGCCAGCTCCCGGGTCAGCTCCTCCACCAGCCGCCGGACCAGCGGGCGCAGGGCGGCGAGCCGGGCCTCGGGCAGCCCGCCGGCGTGGTCCAGGACGGTGCGCAGCAGGTCGACGGAGGGCCGGACCGCGTCGGGGTCGATGGCCGCGAGGGCGTCGGTGCGGCCGTGCTCGACGGCGGCGGCCAGCACCTCCTCTCGGATGCCGGCCCCGAACAGCGCGGCCAGCTCCTCGGACCACTCGCGCACGCCCGGGTAGGGGGCCTCCCGCCCGCCGCCCCGGCCGGGCGCGGCGTCCGCGCCGGAGCCTTCGCCGCGGCCGGTGCCGTAGAGCTCGTCGAGGGCGGTGGCGAGGCGGGCGGAGCGGCCGCTCAGGCCCCGGCTGCCGGGACGGCCGAGCAGCAGCCGCCAGCGGTCGGCGGGCGCCAGCTCGGCGGCGGCGGGAACGGGCGCCGGCACCGCGGTGGCACCGGGCACGGGAACGGGAGCGGTGACCGGCACGGAGGTGATGACGGGAACCGGCGTGATCGCGGGCACCGCGGCGGCGACCCCGGGCTGGGGCCCGGCGGCCTCCGGGGCCGGGGCGGTGAGCAGGCCGCGGGCCTGCAGGGCCCGCCGGGCCACCAGGTCGGCCCTGGTCCAGGCGGCGAGCAGCGCCGGGTCGAGGGTGTCGGGCAGGGCGTCGACGCGTTCGCCGAGGCGCTCCTCGACCAGGGCGAGCAGCCGGTCGCGGGCCGCCGGGCTGAGGGTGTCGAAGCCGCCGCGCAGAGCGGGCAGGCGGTCCAGGAAGGCGGTGTCCGGCAGGGCGGTGACCCGCTCCAGCAGCGGTTCGAGGACGCCGGGGGCGGTGTTGAGCAGCCCCTCGGCGGCGCTGAGCAGGCCGGTGAGCGCCCGGGCCAGGGTGCGCCGGGAGTCGGCATCGGTGGCGCCGTCCACCCAGGAGGCCGCCCGGTCGCCGAAGGCGGCGGGCGGGCGCTGCCCGAGCAGCACCTGGACGGCCCCGGCGGCGCCACGGATCAGCGGGGTGCCGTCGGTGGCCAGCCGGGCGACCGTGTGCGCGAGCCGGACCCCGCCGGACTCGTCGGCCCGGCGGGCCAGTTCGAGCAGGGCCCGGGCGTCGGCCGGGTCGTCGGAGCCGCCCAGGCCCTCCAACTGCCGGACGGCGGCGACGGTCAGCAGCTCGGCGACCTCGGCGACGGCCCGGGTGCGCTCGTCGGCCGGCTCCAGCCCGGCGATGTGCCCGGCGGCCAGCCGGTCCAGCAGGGCGAGCGCCTCCAGGAGTTCGGGCAGGGTGCCGGTGGCGGGCAGCAGGTCGGCGAGCTGGGCGAGCCGGCTGTCGGCCAGTACGGGCAGCCCGCAGGCGGCCGCGTCGGCCAGGCCCTGGACGGCCTGCCGGGCGGTCGTCCCCTCGCCCTCGGCCTCCCGGCGGAGACGCTCGCGCAGGGCGCCCTCGGCGGCCTGGGCCGGGGTGACGCCCCGCATCCCGGCGACCGTGAGCATGGCGGCGACGGCCGGCGTCCAGTGCACCCGCCAGCGGGTGCCGAGGGCCTCCAGCCCGCCGGCCCCGGAGGTCGCGACGCTCTCCCCGTAGGGGACGCCGCAGGCCTCCAGCCGGCGCAGCAGCAGTTCGCGGCGGCGGTCGAGGGCGGAGCGCAGCGGGTCGAGCCGCAGCTCGCGCGGTCCCGTCCCGTCGCCGGCCCGGGCGCCGGTACCCCTCGCAGTGGTCGTCCGGGCCCCGGTGGGGGTGTCCGCGCCGTCGGCCGGGCCCGGCAGGCCGAGTTCGGCGAGCAGGGCCTCGACGGCGGGGGCCAGGCCACTGCGGGGCGCGCCCGGGGTGGGGCGCCCGGTGCGGCTGCCGACCAGCACCTGCTCCAGGGCGGCGGCGACGGCGCGGCCCCGGCCCAGCGGTTCGCCCTGGGCCAGAACCGTTTGGACGGCCTCGACGAGTTCGCCCCGGCCGCCGCCGGGCAGGCCGCGCAGCCGGGCGAGGTCCCCGGCGAGGCGGACGATCTCGCGGCCGTCGGCGGGCCCGGCGGGGTGGTCCTGACCGCGCAGCGCCTCGCAGATCCGGACGGCGGCCAGGGTGAGGGCGTCCGCCAGCCGGGCCGGGTCGCCGCCGGCGTCGAGCACGGCGTGCTGCCACTCGGGGTCACGGATGCCGGCGGGGTAGCCGGACCGGGCGTCGAGCAGCGGGTAGGTGTAGGGGATCAGCGAGACGACGTGCCCGGCGTCGGGGGCGGCGGGCAGGTCGGGGGCGGCGGCGCCACGGCCCTCCCCCGGCCCGGCCGGTTCGGTCCCGCCCGGCTCGGTCCCAGCCGGTTCGGTCCCCGCCGGTTCGGTCCCGGGCGCGGGCTGGTGCGCGTCGAGCAGCGCGGGGGCGTGGAAGGCGCCGATCACGGCCGCGACCCGGCGCCCGCCGGCGGTCGCCTCGGCGATCCGCTCCCGCATCCAGGCCTCGCGCCGCAGGTCGTACGGGTCCACGCCGCTGCCCGGCGCGTGGCCGTCGCCCTCGGCGTCCCGGCGCAGGGCCCAGCCGACCAGCAGAGCCGCCCGGCGGACCGCCTCGGGGGTGGAGCCCGGCGCGGCGGTCTCCACCAGGCGGTCCCAGAGGTCCTCGTCGGGGCGGCCGGTGAGCCGGGCCCGCAGGGCCTCGGCCACACCGGGCCCGCCGGCCGGCCCGCCGGCGCGGCGGTGCTCCTCGCGATGGGCGAGGGGCAGGTCGCAGGCGAGCGCCTCCACGCCGTTGCGGGCCGCCCAGCGCAGCGCGGCCAGCTCCGGCGAGAAGTCGGCGAAGGGGTAGAAGGCCGGCCCGGCGCCGTCCTCCCCGCCGGTGGCCGGCGCGGCGGCCAGCGCGACGGGGGCCCGGGTGTCCTCGTCGGCCAGCCAGGCCAGCCAGGGCTGGAACTCGCTCGGCAGCTCGACCAGCAGGACGTCCGGCCGCGCCGCGTCCAGCAGGGCGGGCACCACGGCGGCGACCGACGGCGCGTGGTGCCGGACGCCGATCAGGTAGGGGCCGGGGCGGTCGACGCCGGAGGAGGCCAGCCGGGCCGCCTCGGTCTCGACGGTGTGCCGGGCGTCGCCCGCCGGCCCGGCGCCGACCGGGCCGGCGGGGGTGCGGGTTGCTGCCGTGCTCATCGCGTTCAGTCCTCCAGTGCCGAGCGCAGGTCCCACAGGGTGCGCCAGGTGGCGGCGCCCTGCTCGGCCCGGCGGCGGACCGGGCCGTCCCAGTAGCCGAGCAGCCGGGCGGCGTCGGCCGGGTCGTCCTTGCGGACCACGCCGATCAGCTGGCCGGGCAGCCGGCCGAGCAGGTCGCCCGTGCCGGGCAGGTAGGCGGCGGAGACGCCGAGGGCGGTGGCCACCGAGACGGCCTCGGCGGTGCTCATCACCGTCGACGGCCGCTCGACGTCCCAGCCCTCGGTGGAGCGGCCGGTGCGCAGGTCGCGGAAGGCGGTGACCAGGGCCTCCAGCACGGCGTCGTCCACGGCGTAGGCGGCGCCGGCCCGGGCGACGGCGGCGGTGGACCGCCGGCGCACCAGCTCGACCTCGGCGGCGAGGCTGCCGATCGGGCCGACCGTCTCGAAGTTGAACCGGCGCTTGAGCGCGGCGGACATCTCCGAGACGCCCTTGTCCCGCAGGTTGGCGGTGGCGATCAGGGTGAACCCGGCGGCGGCGTGCAACTGCCCGTCCGGGGTGCCGGCCAGCTCGGGCACCGCGATCCGGCGCTCCGAGAGCAGCGAGACCAGCGCGTCCTGCACCTCGGGCAGGCAGCGGGTGACCTCCTCGACCCGGGCCACCGCGCCGGCCGTCATCGCGGTGAGCACGGGGGACGGCACCAGGGCGTCCCGGCTGGGGCCCTTGGCCAGCAGCAGGGCGTAGTTCCAGCCGTACTTGAGCTGGTCCTCGGTGGTGCCGGCGGTGCCCTGGACGGTCAGCGCGCTGGTGCCGCAGACGGCCGCGGCGAGCAGTTCGGAGAGCATCGACTTGGCGGTGCCGGGCTCACCGACCAGCAGCAGGCCGCGCTCGCCCGCCAGGGTGACCACGCAGCGCTCGACCAGGGCGCGGTCGCCGACGAACTTCTGCTCGATCACCAGGCCACGCCGCCCGGCCTTCAGCTTCTCGCCGTCGCTGCCCAGCACGAAGGTGACGACCGCGCGCGGGGTGAGCCGCCAGCCGGGCGGGCGGGGGCCGCTGTCGTGGGCGGCGAGGAACTCCAGCTCGGCGGCGTACCTCTCCTCCGGCGGGACGACCTGGCGGTCGGCGGGGACGGCGGCGGGGGCGGTGCCCGTGCCGGGGTCGGTCTCGGTGACGGCGGTGCTCATCGGCGGCCCTTCTTGCGCTTGTTGGTGCGGAGTTCTTCGTATCCGGGGGTGTCCCCGTCACGGACGCGCTGCCAGGCGCGGGCGAACAGTTCGGGGACGGGGTGGTGCGGCAGCACCGCGTGGCCGTGCGGCAGCTCGTAGAGGCCGGACTTCCAGGTCTCGGCCGGCAGCCCGGGGGTGCGGGCCTCCTGCCAGCCGCCGGGCAGGAAGAGGCTGCGGCCGGCCCGGGCCCGCTGGGCCTTCAGCACCAGGTCGGTGGCGGCGAGTTCGGCGCGGGCCTTCTTCAGCCGGGCGGGCTTCCAGCCCGTCCAGCGGGCGACGTTGCGGTCGGTGGGGTCGGGCAGGGCGAGCAGCTGGAGGTAGAGCACGGCGGCGTCCTGTCCCAGGCCGAGCGCCTCGGCCGCCTCGGTGACCAGCGCGGGCACGCTGAGCTGCGGGTCCTGCGCCCAGCCGGCCGCCGTACCGGCGCCGTCCTCGACCAGCCGGCGCAGCTCGTCGCCCAGCACCGCCCGCAGGGCCGGGCCCTCGGTCTGGAACCAGTAGCCCACGGAGAGACCGCCGATCAGGTCGAACACCGGGTCGTCCACGCCGCTCAGCCCGGACGGGCGGAGGTAGGCCGTCTCGACGGCCCGTCCCGGGGCCAGCACCAGGGCGTCCCCGCAGGCGACCAGCCCGTCGGCGCCGGCGCCGCCCTGCTCGGGGAGCCCGGCGTGGGTGCGCAGCACGGGGGCGAGCGGCTCGCCCTTGACGGTGTGCGTCAGGTCGTAGTCGAGCAGCAGGCCCGGGTCGGCGAGCCGGCTGCGCAGGGCGGCCAGGGCGAGCGGCAGGTGCGGGCGCAGCTCGTCCCCGTACGGCAGGTGGTAGGCGAGCCAGCGCAGCGCCTCGACCGCTCCGGAGATCTCGTTGCGGCCGGGGACGGCGCTCGGGTCCTCGGCGGTGAGCTGCGTCTCGGTGCTGTTCTGGACGGTGCGCAGCCGCTGGCGGGTGGTGCGGGTGAGCCAGGCGGTGCGCCCGGGGTTGAGCATCGCCTCGACGGCCTGGATGGTGGTGCCGCTGACGGTGGACTGGGCGGCGGCGGGCAGGGTGACGACGCGTCCGATCCGGCGCAGCCACTCCTCGGCGCCGGCGGCGGCGTCGGGGCCGTCGCTCCAGAGCCGGGCGGGGTCGGCGGGCAGCAGCGCCGTCCAGACCGCGTACAGGTCGTCGCTGCCGACCGAACGGAGCCAGCCGCGGGCCGCGGCGGCCTCGGTGGAGCGGAGGCCGAACTGCTTGAGCAGGGCGGCGTCCAGGAAGCTGCCGTACCACTGGAAGAGGCCGGGCGGGGCGCTGAGCAGCAGGGTGGCGCGGTTGGCGCCGATGCCGGTGGCCTCCCCGAAGGCGGCGGCCGGGCCGGGCTGCCAGGGGTAGCCGCCGTGCTCGCGCAGCAGGGCGGTGAAGCGGGTCGTCCAGTCGGCGGGGAGCGGCTCCTCGAAACGGCGCTCGTGGTGGATGCCGAATCGGTCGACCGGCCCGAACCCGCCGGCCGGGTCGTGGTCCAGGGCCAGCCAGTGCACCTGGTCGTCGGTGTGGCGGTAGCAGGCGAGGACGACGACGGTGCGGTCGCCGTGGCGCAGCACCTGGCCGATCCGCTTGGTGTGCCCGTCCCGCTTGCGGGCCGGGTCGAGGGCCTCGCTGAGGGTGACCTCGCGCAGGGTGGCGCCCCGTCCGGCGAGGCCGCCGCCGTTGAGTTCGGTGATCAGCAGGGCGAGCGAGGCGCGGCGCTCCGGGGTGGTCGCCGGGCCGGCCGCCGCCAGGGCGAGCGGGCCGGTTCGGCCGAGCAGTTGGACCCAGCCGTAGTAGGAGCTGTCGCCGGTCAGGGCGATCCGCTCGGGGTCGGTGGTCCAGGTGGCGGCCTGCCCTTCGACGGCCTGTCCCGCGGCGCTGGTCGGGTCGGAGCCCGGGGCGCCCGCGGCGAGCAGGGCGGCGATCGTCCGCAGGTTGCCCAGGACGTGCCAGGTGCCGTCGCTGTTCCAGGAGTTGCCGAAGCCGCTGACACCGGGCAGCACGGCGCCGACGGCCTCGCGCAGTTCGTGGTCGCGGCCGTGCTCGGGGCGGTAGGCCGCGGGGGCCGGCCGGGTGCCGGGCTCGCGACGGGCCTCGGCCTCGGGCTGCGGGACGAAGCGGGCGGCCCGCTCCAGGGTGTCGGTGGCGATCCGGGCGAGGCCGGCCACGCCGGCCGCCAGCAGCGGGTGGCCGATCTCGGGCAGGACGGCGGCGACCGCCGTCACGGGCACCCGCGACCGGGCGCGCTTCTCGGTGGCGAGCGGGCGCCGCACGCCCTGCACGGTGAGCCAGCGCTGGTCCTTCTCGGCCACCGGTTCGAGGTTCACCGGCCAGGCCGCGTCGATGAGTTCGGCGGCCTGGGCGTCGGTGACCCGGCGCAGGGCCTTGGAGGACTGCTCGTCACGCGGGCGCAGGGCGTGCCAGTGGTCGGCCGGCGGGACGAGCGCGGTGCCGGCCGCGGCCAGGCCGCCGGGCTTGCCGGGCTTGAGTTCGGTCGTCCGGTCGGCGCGGGTCGCGCCGCCGTCGGGGAGGCTGAGCGAGAGGCCGTCGGACTCCTCGACGAGCAGCGCCTCGGCCTCGGCGGGCAGCCGCAGCAGGCCGACCGGGGGGCGGGTGAGGCGGCTGCCCCGGCCGGGCAGCACGGCGGTGCGGCCGTCCGGGCCGGTGACGGTGAGCCGTTCGGCGGTGGTGCGGACCCAGCTGCCGAGGACGGTGCCGTCGGTGCCGAGCGGGGTGTCCTCCAGGCCGGGCTGCAGCGGGAACAGCCGGGACTGCGCGGGCTGGAGTTCGCCGGCCGACTCGCCGGCGGCGAACAGCGGCGGCAGCGAGTCGCGGCCGGCCGCGCCGGTGGCCGGGTCGTGCTCGGTCAGGACGGTCCGCCCGGCGGCGCGCCGGACGGTCCAGTAGCCGGTGCCGTCGCTGAACAGCCGCTCCTCGGTGGGCAGGACGGTGTCCCCGGCGTGCAGGGCGCGGCCGCCGCTGGCCCGGCCGCCGCCGGGCAGCGGGACGGAGGCCGGCGCGATGTCGCCGCCGCCGTGGTAGTAGCCGGAGATCCATTCACCTTCGAGGTGGAAGACCTCGGCGGGCCGGTTGGACCAGTAGGCGCGCTGCTTGCCCTCGTGGTACCAGACGACCAGCAACTCACCGTCGGTGTAACGGAAGCGCGGGCGCTGCCAGTGCTCCAGCTTGTCCGGGACGCGCAACTGGTGCTCCAGCAGGACGCCCTGCGGGCCTACCACCACGGCCTTGTCGCCGCGGGCCAGGATCAGCTGCGGCCAGGCGTTGTCGATCAGCAGGCCCTCCAGGCCGGCCTTGCCCTTGCCGAGGCCGGGGACGGCGCTCTCCTCCACACCGAGCAGGCGCAGGCCCTCGTCGAGGGCGGGCCAGCCGAGTTCGTCGGCGATGCCGGTGCGCAGGGCGCGGCCGAGCAGGGCGGCGACGTCGAGGCCGGCGATCCGCTCGGCGGCGGCCGGGTTGGCGGCCGTCAGGGCGCCCTGGTGCGGGCGCAGGGCGAGCAGCAGGTCCTGGGCGCCGGTCAGGCCGCGGGCGGCGAGCAGTTCGTCGGCGCGGTCGTCGGCCCATTCGACGAAGAGTTCGCGCAGCACCGGCGCGCTCGCCACGGCCCGGCCGGCGTCGGTGTCGGTGCGTCCGGTCCACACGCCGGGGGTGGCGGCCTTGAGGGCCGGGCGCAGCCGGGGGTCGGCGGCGACGGCGGCGAGGTCACGGCGCCCGGGGCCGCCGGCGCTCACCCAGCCGCTCAGGTCGAGGCTGAGGTCCTCGGGCGGTGCGGCGACGGGCACCCGCTCGGCGAGCAGCAGGTCCAGCAGGTTGAGTTCGGTGGCGCTGCGGCGGCGCCGGTCGGCCAGCAGGTCGACGGGGACGCCGTCGGCGCGCAGGCGCTCGGCCATCCGGCCGGCCAGGGCGACGGTGGCGGCGCAGGATTCGCGGGTGCGCCAGCCGCGGCCGAGGTGGGCCGACCAGCGCTGGAGCCAGGCGGCGGCGGGCTCGGCGCCGGCCGGGCGGGGACCGGTGAGCAGTTGTTCGGCGCCGCTCTCGGCGAGGACGGCGAGCCAGGCGCGGTCGCCCTCGCCCTTGTCCTCGGAGCCGGAGGGGTTGGGCAGGATCTCCAGCAGCCGGGCGCGGACGGCCTCGTCCCGTCTGGCGAGCTCGATCAGCGCGCCGTGCCAGGACTTCCAGAAGGCGCCGGGGGCGCGGTCGACGGCGGGCGAGGCGAGGAGTTCGGCGAGCAGGGCCTGCTCGTGCTCGGCGCGGTCGAGGCCGGCGGCCCTGATCAGCGAGCGGGCGTCCTCGGCGACACCGGCGTACGGGGCCATGCCGGCCGCCGAGCGCTCGGTGCACAGCTGGCGGAAGCGCTGCCAGGCGGTGCCGGGGTCGAGCCGGCCGGCGAGCTCCTTGACGTACTGGCGGAGCGCCTTGACGGTGAGGGCTCCGGCCAGCGCGAACTCCAGGAAGACGGCGCGCAGGCGCTCCTCGTCGATCTCCAGGCCGTGGGTGCGCTCGGCCTCGCGGGCCTTGCCGAAGAAGGTGCCGGCGTAGGTCTGGTTGCCCTGCTCCAGGAAGATCCGGCCGACCTCCTCGCAGTAGGTCGGCAGGAACTGCGGCACCGCGCGGCCGAGCCGGACGGCGAGCGCCTCGAAGCCCTCCTTGGCGTTGCCCGGCTTGGACTTGGCCTGCCGGGCGAGCCGCTCCATCTCCTTGACCAGGGCGAGCGCGTGGTGGCCGTTGGCCGGGTCGTGGACGAGGGCCCAGGCGGGGAAGCCGAGCGCCTCCTGGCGGACCTCGCCGACCTCGACCGGGGCGGCCGCCGGGGCGAGGCCCAGGAAGTCGGCGGCGAGGTCCTCGGCGGGGCCGAGCATCGCGGGCACCAGGCGCACCACGCGCCGCTCGCCGAGGACGGGGTGGGCGTAGCTGCGGGCGGTGAGGACGTCGGCGGCGCTGCCGGGCCGGCCCGCTCCCGCCAGGGTGCCCGCGGGCAGCACGGCCCCGGCTTCGAGCAGCCCCTCGTACCCGCTCGTCCCGCTGTGATCGGCGCTCATGCCGTCTCCTCCCCTTCGATCGTGCGCCCGGCGTACAGCCCGGCTGCCATCCGCATGCCCTCCGACCAGGCCACCGGACCGACCTCGCCGACCGGCAGGGTCCTGCCGTCGGTGCCGGTCCAGCTGAGCGACCCGGTCTCGCAGGCGTCGTACTCGTAGTAGTCGCCGACCCAGAGCCGGGCCTCCAGCTGCCGGCCGGCCTCGACCACCGGGACGACGGCGCAGCCGCCGCGCACCCGGTAGCCCAGCCGCGCGCAGCGGCCGAGGAGTTCGCGCAGCTCCTTGTAGCGGCCGCCGGCGTAGGTGTCGACGGAGGTGGCGGTGAGGTCCTGGCCCAGCGGGCGGTGCCACACCTCGCGGTAGAGCTGCTGGACCTGCTGGTCGACACCGAGCTCGACGGCGAACTCCCGCAGGTCGTCGAGGTCTTCGAGCAGGACGGGGTGCGGTATGCGGATCTCGGCGGCGGTCAGCCGGACGGTGTCGCCGTCCAGGTCGACCAGGCCGAGGCCGCGCTCGGGGTCGGCGCCGCGCAGGAACCCCGCGACCTCGCCGTCCGCGCCGGTCACCACGAGGTCGCGGAGCACCTCCTGCCAGGCCTCGTCGGCCCAGACGGCGGTGACGACCGCGGCCGGCACCGGCAGCGAGCGGACCATCCAGCGCTCCACGTCGGCCAGGCAGCCGGCCCGGTGCGCGGTGAGCCACTCGGTGAGCTGGCGCAGTCCGGTGACGACCGGATCGTCACCGAGCTTGGGCGGGACGGCTTTCAACAGGCGGCCCGCCGCGTTGCGGCAGATCACCTTCCCCTCGGCGTCCAGCGCGACTTCATAGCCGCCCGCCCCCGCTTGAACCCATGCCACGGCCGCGCTCCTCCCAGCTGCTGGTGTGTGATGGGAGGAACGTAGCGGGGCGTACTGACAACGGGTCGGCCAGGTCCCGGATCGGGCGGCCGGTGGCGGCCGGGCAGGTCAGGGGGCTTGCACCCGCAGGCGCAGGACGCGGTCGTCGCCGGGCCGTACGTCGCCGCGCCCGTCGGTGTTGCTGGTGCTGAGCAGCAGGGTGCCGTCCCCGTCGGTGAGGACGGTGCGCAGCCGGCCGTAGGCGCCGTTCAGGAACTCCTGCGGCGGCGCGGCGGTGGTGGTGCCGGAGAGCGGGATCCGCCAGAGCCGGGTTCCGCGCAGGGCGGCCATCCAGATCGCGCCGTCGGCGTAGGCGATGCCGCTCGGGGAGGCCGCGTCGGTGTGCCAGGTGACGACGGGGTCGACGAAGCCCTCGCGGTTGCCGGTGCCCTCGACGACCGGCCAACCGTAGTTGCCGCCGGGCCGGATCAGGTTCAGCTCGTCCCAGGTGTTCTGGCCGAACTCCGAGGCCCAGAGCCGCCCTTGGGGATCCCAGGCGAGCCCTTGGACGTTGCGGTGGCCGTAGGAGTAGACCACCGACCCGGGGAAGGGGTTGCCGGGGGCGGGGGCGCCCTCGGGCGTCATCCGGAGGATCTTGCCGCCGAGCGAGCCGGTGTCCTGGGCGATCGCCCCACCCTGGCCGCTGTCGCCGGCCCCCGCGTACAGCATGCCGTCCGGGCCGAAGGCGATCCGGCCGCCGTCGTGGTAGGTGCCCTTGGGGATGCCGGTCAGGATCTCCTGCGGGGCGCCGAGCTGGCCGCCGGCCGGCCCGGCGGGGTCGTACCGGAGGCGGACGATGCGGTTGTCGGTGGCGGTGGTGAGGTACGCGTAGACCAGGTGGTCGGTGGCGTAGGACGGCGACAGGGCGAGGCCGAGCAGGCCGCCCTCGCCGCCGGCCGCCACGCCGGGGACGGCCCCGAGGTCGGTCTTCGCGCCGCCGGCGGCGGCGATCCGGGCGATCCGGCCGGTGTCCCGGGAGCCGACCAGCAGGTCGCCGCCGGGGAGCAGCGCGATGCCCCAGGGGGTGTCGAGGTCCTGCGCGACGGTGGCGCGCACCTGGACGGCGTCGGTGGCACCCGGGTTGGTGACGGGGGCCGGGCTGAGCCCGGTGCAGGCCGTGGCCGCCGGCAGCAGCGCGGCGGCCAGCAGGGCGGCGGCGCGGGCCGGTCCGGTGCGGCGACGGTGCGGCACGGGCGTTCCTCCCGGGGTGCGGCGGGACTCCTGCCTTCCAGCAGACCACATCCGGGCGGCGGCGTCGGCCGGTACGCGCGAGGCTGGACAGGGCGGGCGGGTGCGGTCCGGCCGGCGTCCGGCAGGGTGCCGGGCGGAGCGGAACAAAGGTAGACGCAACGTTGCGTCCAGTGTTAGCTTCTGGCGCAACGCACCGTTGCGTCCAGCTTGAGGAGTCGCCCGGATGACCACCACCGACAGCCCGCCCGGAGCCCGCACCGGCCTCCGTGACCGCATCGGCGGGCGGTTCCGCGCCGGCGCCGCGGCCCGGCCCGCCCTGGCCTACGCCTTCTGGGCCACCATGACCGGCACCACCGTGCCGACCCCGCTCTACCCGCTCTACCAGCGGGAATTCGGCTTCTCCGCACTGATGGTCACGGTGATCTTCGCGGTCTACGCGCTGGGCGTGGTCGTCGGACTGCTCGTCCTCGGGCGGCTCTCCGACGAGATCGGCCGCCGCCCGGTGATCGCCGTCGCCCTGCTGCTCGCCACGGGCGCCGCCGGCCTCTTCCTGGCAGCCGACGGCCTGGCCTGGATCCTGGCCGCCCGCGTGCTGTCCGGGCTCTCCGCCGCGCTGATCACCGGCAGCGCCACCGCCGCCCTGCTCGACCTGGCGCCCCCGGACGGCCGGGCCCGGGCCCAGAGCGTCGCCATCGCCGCCAACATGGGCGGCCTGGCCGCCGGCACCCTGATCTCCGGCGTGCTCGCCCAGTGGGCCGGCTCGCCGCTGCGGCTGCCCTGGACGGTCACGCTGATCCTGCTGGCCGCCGCCCTGCCCGCCCTCGTCCTGGTACCGGAGAGCGTGCGGGAGCGCACCCGTCCCACCCTGCGCCTGCAGGCCCTGCGGGTGCCGGCCGGGATCCGCGGCGCCTTCCTGCGGGCCGCGCTCACCGCGGGCTCCGGTTTCGCCGTGCTCGGCGTGCTCACCGCCGTCACCGGCCTCTTCCTGGGCGGCCTCCTGCACCTCACCAACCACGCGCTGACCGGACTGGTCGTCTTTCTCGCCTTCACCTGCACCGCGCTCGGCCAGTTCGCCACCCGGGTGCTGCCGCCGCGGCGGGCCCTGCCCATGGCCTGCGCCGGCCTGGTGCTGGCCGCCGCCCTGATCGCCACCGCCCTGCTCGCCGAGTCCGCCGCGCCCCTGGTGGCGGGCGCCGCCGTGAACGGCCTGGCCACCGGGATCGCGGTCGGCAACGGTCTCGGCGTGATCAACGAAGGCACCCCGCCGCAGCGCCGCGGCGAGGCCGTCTCCACCTTCTTCGCGATCCTGTACTCGATGCTCTCGGTGCCCGTCATCGGCGTCGGCGTGCTGATCCAGCTGGCCGGGCTGCGCACCGCCGGGGTGATCTTCAGCGGGCTGGTCGCGTTGCTCGCGGCCGGTGTCGCGGTGGGCCTCCCGCGCGCCGGGCGGACCGCCCGGTGAGCGCCCCACGGCCTCCCGGCACCCGGCGCGCCAGGAGGCCGGCCCGGTGCACCGTGAGAGGATGGGCGCCGATCACGGCCCCCGCCACCGGCGTGACGGCCGGCCCGCAGCCGCCCGGAAGGACCCCAGCGCCATCGCCGCCACCAGGCCGGCCGGCCCCGCCGCCGCCGAACAGCCCAGCAGCGGGCCGCGCCGCAACGAGGCCGCCCGCCTCGCCGTCCTGAACGCCGCCGACGACCTGCTGGTGGAGCGCGGCTTCGAGGGCCTGACCATCGAGGGCATCGCCGCCCGGGCCGGTGTCGCCAAACAGACGATCTACCGCTGGTGGAAGTCCAAGGTCGACATCCTGTACGACAACCTGGTGCTGGACGCCGAGGAGGCGCTGGCCTGGCCGGAGCCGGCCGGGGGCGCCGGGTACACGGTCACCGAGCTGCGGGGCTACCTGCACCGGTTCGCGGCCTTCCTGGCCGAGGCGCCGGCCGGCCGGGTGCTGCAGGCCCTCGTCGGCCACGCCCAGCTCAACGCCCGGACGGCGGAGCTGCTGCACGACGGCTTCCTGCGCGAACTGCGCGCCCGGGACACCGAGCGGGTCCGCGCCTGCCTGGCGGAGCTGGACCCGCGGGCCGCCGTCGATGGCGAGGAGGCCGCCGCCCTGCTGGACGCCCTGCTCGCGCCGCTCTACTACCGGGCCCTGCTGGTCCGCGGACCAGCCGATCCCGCCGAGCTCGACCGGCAGCTCGACCGGGCCCTGCGCGCCCGTACGGCCTGAGCCGCCGGCCCCGCCCGCAGCGACCCAGCGCCACCACGCCCGTACGGCCTGAGCCACCGCGTCCGTACGCGCCCGGGTCCGCCGCCCTAAGGGGTCGCGGCGACCGGGGCGGCGGCCAGCCCGGTGCAGCCGCGCAGGCCGTCGCGGCGCTTGAGGGCGGCGGTGGCGGCCACGCCGGTCTGCGGCTGCGGCACCCCGGCGTCGTCCACCAGCGCCGGGGTGAAGCTCTCTCCGGTGACCTTGCCGGCCGCGGTCAGGGTCAGCGTGGTGACCCCGGTCTCGTCGGAGAACGGGTAGTCGGAGGTGCCGTACCAGAGGAAGTTGCCGAAGCCGTAGCCGACGTAGGTGTTGCCGAGCATGCCTGAGCCCAGCATGGTGTGGGCGTGGGTGCCGACCACGGCGGTGGCGCCGGCGGTGGCGAGCTTCTTGGCGATCCCGGTCTGCGCGGTGGTCGGGCAGGCCTTGCCCTCGTCCCCCCAGTGCAGGTAGACGATCACCACGGGGGCCTGCTTCTTCGCCTGCTCGACGGCCTTCAGCAGCGCCGGGACGTCCAGCGCCGAGGCTATGCCGGGCTTGGTCGCGCCGGCCCGCCACTTCTGGTTGGTGAGGTCCTCGACCTGACTGGCGGCCACCACCGCGACCTTCACCCCGCGGACGGTCGTCAGGTAGGGGGCGTAGGCCTCCTTGGCGTTGCGGCCGAGACCGACCACCGGGATCGGCGAGGCGTCCTTGGCGGCCAGGGTGTCGGTCAGGCCGTCGGCGCCGTAGTCCACCGCGTGGTTGTTGGCCAGCGAGACGACGTCGACGCCGGAGTCCTTCAGCGCGTCCAGGGCCTTCGGCGAGGTGCGGAAGGTGTAGAGCTTGGGCTCGGGCGTGCCGCGGCCGGTGATCGCGGTCTCCAGGTTGAGCACGGCGAGGTCGGCCTCGGAGAGGGTCTGCGAGATCTGGCCCAGCGCGTGCTCGGGCGCGGCGACGGCCAGGCGGCTCTCGGTCCGGCCCTCGAAGTGGACGTCACCGGCGAAGGCCACCGTGATCACGCCCTCCGGCCGGGGCGTGCCGGTCGGGGAGGCCGACGTCGCCGTGGTTCCGGTGGGAAGCGGCCGGGCCGGCGCCGCGCTGCCGCGGGGCGGGTCGTCAGGTCCGCAGGCGGCCACCGGGGCGAGCGTGAGCAGCAGTGCGAGCACGGGCGCGACGCGGCGCATGGAGGTCCCCCCGGGGGTCGGCAAGAGCGCGGACAGACTACGCCACCCGGCCTCGCGCCCTTCACCCCGCGTCCACATCGACCGGGGCGGACCCGGTGCCCGCGCCGCCGCACGGCGCCCGCGGGCCCGGCGCGCCCCACCCGCGAGCGGACCGGGCCGGACGCGGCGGTGCGCGCGCCCCCGCCGGTGCGCGATCCTGGAGCAGGCAGCTGCCGGCCCACGAGCCCGGGGAGTGGAATGCGCACGGACACGGACACCGGCCCCGGACCGGGCACCGACCCCGCACCGGGGGCGGACGACTTCACCCCCGCCGAGCGGGCCCGCGGGCGGGCGCTGCGCCGCGCGCAGTCCCCCTGGGCGATCGGCGGGCGGCTGGCCGGCCTGGCCCTGTCGCTGGTGCTGGGCCTCACCCCGGCCGGGGCCGGCCTGGTGACGGCGGCCGGCGGGCCGTTCGGCGGCGGGCGGACGGCCACCGTGCTGGCCGGCACCGCCGTCCTGGTGCTGCTCGGCCAGGCCGTCGCGCTGCCCTTCGGCGCCCGGGTCACCGCGGTGCGCCGCGGGTACGGGCTGGTCACCCAGGGCTGGGGCGGCTGGGCCGCCGACGCGCTGCGCGGTCTGGCGTTGTCGCTGGTACTGGCGCTGCCCGTGGTGTTCGTCCTGTTCGCCCTGACCGAGCGCTCCCCCGACCGCTGGTGGATCCCGGCGGCGGCCGGCGCCGCGCTGCTGACCGCCGCACTGTCCTTCCTGTTCCCGTTGGTGGTCGAGCCGGTGTTCAACCGCTTCGCGCCGATGCCGCCCGGACCGCAGCGGGAGGCCCTGCTGGCCCTGGCGGCCCGCGACGGGGTCCGGGTGCGCGACGTGCTGGTGGCCGACGCCTCCCGCCGGACGACCGCGCTCAACGCGTACGTCTCCGGTCTCGGCGCCACCCGCCGGATCGTGGCCTACGACACCCTGCTGAGCACCGCCGACCCGGGCGAGGTGGAGTTGGTGGTGGCGCACGAGCTGGGCCATGTGAAGGCCCGGGACGTGCTGACGGGGACGCTGCTCGGCGCGCTCGGGGCGGCCGGCGCGGTCTGCGCGCTGGGGCTGCTGACCGGCTGGCAGCCGCTGCTCTCGGCGGCCGACGCCGGGTCCGCCGCCGATCCGCGGGTGCTGCCGCTGATGGCCGCCTGCGCGGCGCTGATCGGCGCGCTGGCCGGCCCGGCGCAGTGCGCGGTCAGCCGGCGGGTGGAAGCGCGCGCGGACCGGCACGCGCTGGAGCTGACCGGCGACCGTGAACGGTTCATCGCCATGCAGCGCAGGCTGGCGGTGGCCAACGTGTCCGACGTGGACCCGCCGCGGGTGCTGGAGCTGCTCTTCGCCACCCACCCCGGCGCGGTGCGCCGGATCGCCGCCGCCCGCGCCTGGCGACCGGCCCCCTGAGCAGGCCCGATCCCGTCCGGCGTTGTACTGTGCAACACCATGTCAGCGGCACCGGGCAGCCGGTCCGCCCGAAGCCGAGGAGGTGCCCGTGAGCGGCCGCGAGTCGTCGATCGACACCATCCAGCGGGAGCTGACCGCCTTCGCCCGGCGGGCCCGGCACAAGGCCTCGCAGCTCCACCCCGACCTCTCGCTGGTCACCTACAGCATCCTGGACCTGATGAACGAGCGCGGCGGCTGCCGGGCCGCCGACGTCGCCTCCTACTTCATGCTCGACAAGTCGACGGTGAGCCGGCAGGTCGGCGCGCTGGAGAAGCTCGGGCTGCTCGTCCGGGAGGCGGACCCGGACGACCAGCGTGGCCAGATCCTGCGGCCCACCGAGGCCGGGCTGACGCTGCTGCGGGAGGCCGCCGAGCAGCGGCGGCTCTCCTTCACCGAGCGGTTCACCGACTGGGACGACGAGGACGTCGCGCGGTTCGCCGACTACCTGGCCCGCTACGGCGCGGCCGACTGACCCACCGTCCGCCCGACCCGCAGCCCGCCCGGCGAACCGCGGCGGGCCGGGCCCGTGCGAGCCGCGTGGCGCCCCGCACGGGCCCGGTGTACAGAGGAGACGTGTACCCGCTGCGGAGCTCTCCCGGACCTCAGGGGTGGTGGCGGCCCGGCCGCGCACTGCAGGTGATCCCGCTCGCGCTGATCGTGGCCATCACCGTCGTCGACATCCTCGCCCCGCCGCAGATCCACCTGGGGCCGCTGCTGATCGTCGCCCCCGCACTCGCCGCATCCTTCGGCGGGGTGCTCGCCACCACCGTGGCCGCGCTGCTGGCGGTCGGCGCGCAGGTCCTGATCGGCCTGCTCCGGGACGGGCTGACCACCGCCAACCACCTGGCGCAGGTCGCCGCCCTGGTCGGGGTGTCGGCCTTCATCGTGCTGCTGCGCGTGCTGCGCGCCAGGCACGAGCGGGAGCTGCACCAGGTGCGCTCGGTCTCCGAGGCCGCGCAGCGGGTCCTGCTGCGCCCGCTGCCCGAGCGGATCGGACCGCTGCGGCTGGCCTCGGTCTACCTGGCCGCCGAGGCCGAGGCCCAGATCGGCGGGGACCTCTACGCCGTCGCCCGGACCCCCACCGGCACCCGGCTGCTGGTCGGCGACGTCCGCGGCAAGGGGCTGGCCTCGCTCGGGGACGCCGCCCTGCTGCTGGGTGCCTTCCGGGCGGCGGCGCACCTGCACTCCACCCTGCCCGAGCTGGCCACCTACCTGGACGGCAGCCTCCGCTGGGACCTCGCCCAGCCCGCCGGGGGCGGGGACCCGGGCGAGTCCTTCATCACCGCGGTGATCCTCGACATCCCGGACGACGGCGCCGAGGTCCGGATGGTCGACTGCGGCCACCCGCCGCCGCTGCTGCTGCGCCGGGGCACGGTCACCACGCTCACCGCCCCCCGGCCCGCCCCGCCGCTCGGCCTCGGCGACCTCGCCCCGGACGGCTACCGGGTGGAGGTCTTCCCGTTCGGGCCCGGCGACCGGCTGCTGATGTACACCGACGGCGTGATCGAGGCCCGCGACGCGGGGCGGAACTTCTACCCCCTCGACGAGCGGATCGGCCGCTGGACCCGGGAGCACCCGGCCGCACTGCTCGCACAGCTGCGCCGCGACCTGCTCGCGCACGCCGGCGGGCACCTCGGGGACGACGCCGCGCTGGTCGCCGTCGAGCGCCTCGGCACCGACGGGGCCGGGCCGGGGCGCTGACCGGACCCGCCCGGCCGCCCGCCCGGGGCCGCCCGCCGGTCAGCCGCCCGGTTGCGGCAACGGCGGCAGCGGCTGCGGCCCGGGCGGCAGCGGGACCGGCCACGGCGGCGGCCACGGGGGCGGCCAGCTCGCGGTGGCGTTGCGCCTGCTGCCACGGGCGGCCGCGGCGGGCCGGGCCAGGGAGGCGGCGGTGAGGACCCGGGCGGCCAGGGTGCTGTTGCCGGGGGCGGCCGCCGCGGCCATCGCGGTGCGGGCCACGGTCGGCCGGGTCCGCGGCGGGACGACCAGCAGCAGGAAGTGGTCCTGGTGACCGCCGCCCACGCCGATGGTGTGGACGCTGGAGGAGAAGCAGTTGACGCGCACCACCCGCCCGTCGACGGTGATCCGGTCCGGCACGGTGTTCCAGGCCGTCCGCTCCACGCCGACGTGCAGGATCGGGCCGACCCGGCGGCGCAGCGCCATGATCAGGGCGGGCAGTTCGCGTGCCAGCTCGCGCGAGCGCGGCCACCAGGCACCGTCGAACATGCCGCTGTGGGAGAGCGCGGGGTCGAGGGTGAACCGCGCGCCGCGGCGGTCCACCGGGCCGAGCAGGCCGGGCGCCTGGAAGATCGGGTACGGGAAGGTGCGGTCGGTGGCCATGGCGTGCCCGTCTCCGGCTCTCGACGAACCGGGTGACTGTCCGGGGGCGACGCCGGTCCGGATGCCGGCGTCCGCAACGTCCTCGGTACGTCAACCCTACTGCGCGCGGGTGTCGATCCGGGTGTCCCCGGCGGCCCTGATCCGGCCGGTTCCGGCGTGCGCCACGGCTGTCGACCGTCCACGACGTCCACGCCCGCGGGGCCGCCGGGGGACGGGGTGGCGGCGATGCCCGCACGGAGGCCCGGTGCGTCTCTTCGGGCGGGCCGGGCAGGGCCCCCGGCCACCCGCCGGGGGACGGTCGACGCCGGAGCGGGGAGCGCCCGGCCGAGGGTTCGCGCTCCCGCTGACACCCGGCCAGGGCCGGTTCCGGGCAACGGTTCTGACGCCAGGACGGGACGTCGTTCCGCCGTCGCCGCTGCACGGGCGCCGCTGCCCGGCCCGCGGGTGCCGGCGCCGCCCGTCATGTACATCGGTCCGGGCCGGTGCAGTTGACCGGTCCGGACGTCGTGCACGAACCGTGAAGGTCACCTCGGGCTATGCCCGCCCGACGTCCATAGGACGGGCTCACTTTCACTCCCGTAACACAGTATGACTAGTATCGCTTCGTCAAAAGCCATACTCCAGACGGTCGTCCCGACGGGCCTACCGCCATCCCCGAGGAGAATGCTCTGCGCGCGCGTGCCAATCGGCGGACCGCTTCACCTGGTCAGGGGGCGGCCGCCGGGCCGCCGAGCCCCAGGGGCGGCAGAGCCGGAAAGAAGCCCCCGAGGCTGTCCCTGCGAACGGCGCTCCTCGTCCTGGCGGTGGTCCCGGGCCTCGCACTCGCCGCGCTCTGGGCGGTGACCAGCGGCCAGACCGTCTTCGACTTCCAGCGGCAGGCCGGGCAGGGCCTGCTGGCCCAGAAGGCCGGACAGCCGTCCAACATCGTGTACTACAACCTCCAGGAGGAGCGCCGGCTGAGCGCCGAGGCACTGGTCGACCCGGGCGCCTCCACCGAGGCCCTGCGCCGCCAGCGCCAGCTGACCGACGAGGCCGTCCGGACCTTCCAGGCGCTCTCCGAGGACGTCGCCGCGGACGCCCCGCCCGAGGTCCGGTCGGCGGTGTTCCAGGCCCGCCAGGCGATGACGCAGCTGCCCGCGCAGCGCGCCATGATCGACCGCGGCTCGGCCGACCAGCAGGCGGTGTTCAGCTACTACACCGACCTCATCTCGGTGGACCTCTCGCTGTTCACCGCGCTCAGCCACGTGGACAACGGTGAGATGACGTACATCTCCCGGGCCCTGGTCGACGCCTTCTGGGCCAAGGAGATGCTCGCCCGCGAGGACGCCGTGCTGGCCCGCGGCTGGCCGAGCGGCAAGCTCAGCACCCTGGAGCTCCAGCTGGTCCAGCAGTCCATCGGCAACCAGTCGTTCCTGCTCACCACGAAGATCACCCCGTACCTGCCGGCCGCCGAGGCCCCTGCCTGGCAGGCGCTGACCAACAGCGCCGCCTGGCAGGCGAAGGCCACCGTCGAGCAGGCGCTGATGCGCCCGGCCGCCACCGACGCGAGCGGCGGGGTCAAGCTCCCGCCGCTCCAGGAGCAGTGGCGCCAGGCCGTCGACCAGGTCAACCCGCAGCTGGTGAAGCTGATGGAGACCCGTACCGCCGGTGTGGTGGAGGTCGGCAAGTCGAGCATCATCGCGCTGCTCGTCAAGGTCGCGCTGACCAGCCTGGTCGGCCTGCTCGCGGTGGTCGCGGTGATCATCACCACCTGGCGGCTGACCCGCTCGCTGCGCCGCCGGATCCTCGATCTGCAGGGCCAGGCGGAGGAGTTGGAGCGCACCCTGCCCGAGGTGGTGGAACGCCTCGGCCGCGGCGAGCAGGTCGACGTGGAGGCCGAGAGCCGGGCCGTCGGCGAGCAGCGCGACGCCACCGGGACGGACGAGCTCGGCCAGCTCGGCCACGCGCTCAACCTGGCGCGCACCAGTGCCCTGGAGACCGCCGTCCGGCAGGCCGACCAGTACCGCGGCTTCGAGCGGCTGCTCCAGCGGATCGCCCGCCGCACCCAGCTGCTGATCGGCCTCCAGCTCAAGAAGCTGGACGAGCTGGAGCGCCGGCACGAGGACCCGGAGGTCCTGGAGGGCCTCTTCGACCTCGACCACCTGACCGCCCGGCTGCGCCGCTACGAGGAGAACCTGGTGATCCTCGCCGGCGGCCAGCCCCAGCGCCGCTGGCGCAAGCCCGTCCCGCTGCTCGACGTGCTCCGCTCCGCCCAGGGCGAGGTGCAGGACTACCGCCGGATCATGCTGGACGTGGAGGGCAGCCCGTGGCTGTCCGAGCGCGCGGTCGGCCCGGTCGCCCACGTGCTCGCCGAGCTGATGGAGAACGCCGCCACCTTCTCCCGGCCGCCCACGCCGGTCGAGGTGCGGGCCGCCGTGGTCGGACGCGGCCTGGCCATCGAGATCGAGGACCGCGGCCTGGGCATGGACCCGGAGCAGTTCGCCGCGGCCAACGAGCTGATGAGCCGGCCGCCCCGGATGGACGTACTGGCCAAGGCCGACGACATCCGCCTCGGCTTCTACGTGGTGGCCCGGCTCGCGGCCAACTCCGGCCTGCGGGTGGAGTTCCGCCCGTCCGCCTTCGGTGGCACCCGGGTCGTCGTGCTCGTCCCGGCCGAGCTGGTCTCGGACGGCAACCCGGAGCACGAGAACGCCGCACCCGTCGAGCCGATCCCGCTGCCCTCCCGCAACCGCGGCCGGGCGCTGGCCGGCGTCCCGGCGGCGCTGCCGGAGCCGACGGCCACCGTGCTGCCGCTGCCGGAACTGCCGGGCGCCGACCACCGCGAACCCGGCTTCGCCGAACCCACCTACGCCGAGGCCGAGTTCGCCGAGGCCCAGTACTCCGGCGCCGACCACCCGCGCCGCGGCCGCCAGGCCGCCGGCTTCGGCGCGGACGGCTTCGGGAGGGACGGCTTCGGTGCGGACGCGCTGGCTGCGGACGGCTTCCCGGGCGACGGCTTCCCGGGCGACCGGTTCAGGACGGACCGGCCGGTGACACCCGGGCTGCCCGTCCCGGGCTTCCCCACCGACGGCTTCCCCGTGGCCGGGTACCCGGCGGACGCCTTCCCGGGCGAGGCCGCCCCGGCGTCCGCGTTCGGCCTCCCGGAGCCCGCCGCGCCGGTCGCCGGGTACGCCGACGACGGTCACCACGGCACCACCCACCCGTACGCCGAGCACGCCCCCACCGGGCACGACCGGCCGGCGGCCCGGCCCTCCTGGGCCTCGCCGCCCGACGCGTACGGCCACGGCGGGCAGTCCGGCGAGGCGCTGACCGCCGACGAGAAGCCGCTGCCGCGCCGGGTCCGGCAGGCCCACCTGGCCGCCGAACTCCGGCTGCCGCCGCCCGGGCAGGGCCTGCCCGCGCAGCCCCCGCCACCCGTCGAGGACGTCTTCCGCAGGCCGGCACCACGCCGGTCCGGGGCCGCCATCGGCGCCTTCCAGCGACAGTCCCGGGCCGCGCGCGGCCAGGGCGAGGAGACCGGAAACCAGCAGCACCCCGCAGTTCCCGCACCGAGCCCGTCCCCGTGGGACGGATCGCTGACGGATCCCAACACCCCTAGGACGGAAGACCGGACATGACGCGCACGATAGCCACCCATCAGGACCTGGACTGGCTGCTGGACGGACTCGTCGACTCGGTGGCCGGCACCCGGCACGCCGTTCTGCTCTCCGACGACGGCCTGGTGGTCAGCCACTCCCGCAGCATCGACCGGTCGGACGCCGAGCGGCTCGCCGCCGTCGCCACCGGCCAGCAGAGCCTGGCCCGCGGTGTCGGACAGCTCTTCGACGGCGGCCAGGTCCACCAGGTGATCGTCGAGCTCGCCGACCTCTGGCTGTTCATCATCGCGGCCGCCCAGGGCACCCACCTCGCGGTGGTGGCCTCCCAGGACGTCGACGCCGAGGTCATGTCGATGGCCATGCACACCCTCGTCCAGCAGGTCGGCCAGAAGCTGACCACCCCGGCCCGCTCGGAGTTCGACGCGTTCGCCGCCCGGGGTGGCCGCGGGTGAGGCCGCACTGGAGCGACGAGGAGGAGGACGACGACGACCTGACGGGCACGATGGTGCGCCCCTACACCATCACCCGGGGCCGGACCTCGCCCGAGCGCGACGACCTCACCCTCATCACCGTGCTGACGACCGTCCAGGACGGCCCCCGCGCGGAGTTCGGCCGAGCCGGCCGGACCCCGCGCGGGCTCCAGCCCGAGCACCGACTCATCCTGGACCGCTGCCGCCGCCCGGCCGCGGTGGCCGAGGTGGCCGCCGGTCTCAACCTGCCGATCTCGGTGACCAAGATCCTGCTGGGCGACCTGATCGCCCAGGGCCTGCTGCTCGCCCGCGCACCGCTCTCGGTGGCCGCGGGCGGCGGCGGCGTGAACCTCGGCCTGCTCACGGCCGTTCGCGAAGGACTCCGGAGACTCTGAAGAACATGACCATCGGGACGAACAGCCAGACGGCGCCCGCCGCCGTCAAGATCCTGATCGCGGGCGGCTTCGGCGTGGGCAAGACCACCCTGGTGGGCGCCCTCAGCGAGGTCGCGCCGCTGCGCACCGAGGAGTACCTGACCCGGGCCAGCATCGGCGTCGACGACCTGAGCGGCGTCGACAACAAGGACACCACCACCGTCGCCCTCGACTTCGGCCGGATCACCATCAGCTCGGAGCTGGTGGTGTACCTCTTCGGCACCCCGGGCCAGGAGCGCTTCTGGTTCATGTGGAACGACCTGGTGAACGGTGCGCTCGGCGGCGTCGTCATCGTCGACACCCGCCGGGTGGAGAGCAGCTTCGCGTCGATCGACTTCTTCGAGAGCCGGGGCATCCCCTTCGTCGTCGCGATCAACTGCTTCCACGGCCGCAACACCCGCACCCCGGAGGAGATCAGGTCCGCCCTGGACCTCGACCCGCAGGTGCCGCTGCTGCTCGGCGACGTCCGCGAACGGGTCTTCGGCCGCGACCTGCTGCTGGCCCTGGTCGACCACCTGATGACCCTGCCCGCCCCGCTGGCCGCCCCGGTCGGCTGACCCACCCCCCTTGGAGACCCCCGTCATGTCCTCACCCCTGCGCGTCCTGATCCACGGCGGCGGCATCGGTGGCCTGACCCTGGCCACCGCGCTGGCCCGGCGCGGCCACCAGGTCGACGTCGCCGAGCTGCGCGACGAGCTCGACGCCCTCGGCGTCGGCATCATCCAGCCCTCCAACGCGCTGCACGTGATGCGCGAGATCGGCGTGCTGGAGGAGTGCCTGGCGGCGGGCTTCGAGTGGGAGGTGCTGACCATCTGCGACCCGGCCGGCGCCACCCTCGCCAAGATCCCGCAGCCGCGGATGGCGGACGCCCCCTCGAACAACGGCATCCCCCGCCCGGCGCTGGCGAAGGTGCTCGGCCGGGCGGCCGCCGAGGCGGGCGCGAAGATCCGCTTCGGCACGACGATCACCGAGCTGGCCGACGACGGCGAGGGCGTCGACGTCACGCTCTCCGACGGCAGCTCCGGCCGCTGGGACCTGGTGGTCGGCTTCGACGGGATCGGCTCGCCGCTGCGCAAGCGCCTGTACGGGGACCGCTTCGAGCCCGAGTACACCGGCTTCGCCAACTGGCGGGTCACCGTGCCGCGCGACCCCGAGGTGCGGGGTGTGGTGATGAGCGCCGGCAACCTGAACGCCAAGGCGCTGCTGACCCCCATCACCGACGACACCATGTACCTGGGCACGGTGTTCGCCGAGGCCGAGGACTTCCGGCCGGACCCTGAGCGCGCCCACGAGCAGCTCGCCGAGCGCCTCGCCTCCTTCGCCGGCCCGGTGGCCACGGCCCTGACCCACGTCACCGACCCGGCCGCGGTGGTGTACTCGCGGATCTCCCAGGTCACCGTCGAGGACGCCTGGTACGTCGGCCGGGTGGTGCTGGCCGGCGACGCCGCGCACGCCAGCACGCCGCACCTCGCCCAGGGCGCCGCGATGGCCGTGGAGGACGCGCTGGTGCTGGCCGAGAGCCTGGACACGGCACCGGACGTGGCCGGGGCGCTGGCCGCCTGGGAGGCCCGCCGCCGCCCGCGCGCGATGTGGGTGCAGAGCCTGTCCCGGGCGATCCTCAAGCAGGAGACCGGTACCGCCACCACGCCCGAGGAGGACGAGCTGCTGAAGGTCGGCATCCCGGGCGCGGCGCACTTCCTCGTACGCCCGTACTGATCTCCTCGTACGCCCGTCCGGTGTGCCGGCACTGATTCCGACCTGTTCGACCTGATGGGGCCCCGCTTTCCGCGGGGCCCCATCCTTGTCCGCTGATATGACTGTTCCTGTCGCCGGATACGCCTTCGGGGGCCCGGGTAATGCTGAGCCGAACGGATGACACGGCATCAGAAACGGCACCCATGAAGCAGCCCGATCAGACGAATCCGCACCTCGCCGTCACCGGCCCGCCGGGCCCCGGCCTCCCG
Organism: Kitasatospora herbaricolor; assembly: GCF_030813695.1. Lineage (NCBI taxonomy): Bacteria > Bacillati > Actinomycetota > Actinomycetes > Kitasatosporales > Streptomycetaceae > Kitasatospora > Kitasatospora herbaricolor. Next base: position 7,036,247 of record NZ_JAUSVA010000002.1, on the reverse strand, counting down.
GTTCCCGGTGGTCCCGGCCTCCCGGGGCCGGGCCTCACCGGTCCCCGGCCCGGCATTCCCTCCCTGCCGCACCCGCGGGTGGCGCCCGACCGACCGGCGCATTCCGCCCCGGCGATTGTGGGCATCACGCATGGGGGCGGGGCGATTCCCGGCAGGGTGATTCCCCAGCTCGCCGCTCCGGGCGCGGGGATTCCCGGCCTCGCCACTCCGAGTACGGGCATTCCCGGCCTTTTTCCCGGCGCACCGTTTCCCGGACCTGCCGGATCCGCCGGAGCCGACACCGCACCAGCCGGGCCCGGGAAGTCCGCTCCCGCGAAATCCGCACCCGCGCAGCCCTTCCAGCTGCCGGCCTTCTACCTCCCCCACCCCGCCCGGCTCAACCCGCACCTGGAGCACGCCCGCACCCACACCAAGGCCTGGGCCCGCTCGATGGGCATGGTGGAGGGCTCCGGCATCTGGGAGGAGCACGACCTCGACTCGCACGACTACGCCCTGCTCTGCGCCTACACCCACCCGGACGCCTCGGCCGAGGAACTCGCCCTGGTGACCGACTGGTACGTGTGGGTCTTCTTCTTCGACGACCACTTCCTGGAGATCTTCAAGCGCTCCCAGGACCGCGAGGGCGGCAAGGCCTACCTGGACCGTCTGCCGGCCTTCATGCCGCTGGACCTCGGCGCCGAGGTGCCCGCCCCCACCAACCCGGTGGAGGCCGGGCTCGCGGACCTCTGGGCCAGGACGGTGCCCAGCATGTCCGCCGACTGGCGGGCCCGGTTCGCGGAGAGCACCGAGCACCTGCTGAACGAGTCGCTCTGGGAGCTCTCGAACATCAACGCCGGCCGCACGCCCAACCCGGTCGAGTACATCGAGATGCGCCGCAAGGTCGGCGGCGCGCCCTGGTCGGCGGGCCTGATCGAGCACGCGGTGGGCGCCGAGGTGCCGGCCGTGATCGCCGCCTCCCGGCCGATGCGGGTCCTCAAGGACACCTTCTCGGACGGCGTGCACCTGCGCAACGACCTGTTCTCCTACCAGCGGGAGACCGAGGAGGAGGGCGAGCGCAGCAACGGCGTCCTGGTCCTGGAGACCTTCCTCGGCTGCACCACCCAGGAGGCCGCCGACGCGGTCAACGAGCTGCTCACCTCGCGCCTGCACCAGTTCGAGAACACCGTCGTGACCGAGCTGGCCCCGCTCTTCGCCGAGCACGGCCTCGACCCGCAGGACTGCGCCCGGGTGCTGGCGTACGTCAAGGGCCTGCAGGACTGGCAGTCGGGCGGCCACGAGTGGCACATGCGCTCCAGCCGGTACATGAACGGCGGCGGCTCCGGCACGGCGCCCACCGGCTGGTCGCCGTACGGCGCGGGGTCGCTCGGGACCTCGGCCCTGGACCTCACCCGCCTGGGTGCGATGGTCGGCCCGGGCCGGGCCCGCAGCTTCTCGCACGTGCCGCACCGGCCGGTCGGGCCGTCCCTGCTGCCGGACTTCCGGATGCCGTTCGCGCTGCGGCTGAGCCCGCACCTGGAGGCCTCCCGGCGCAACACCGTCGACTGGTGCCGCCGGACGGGCCTGCTCCAGCCGCAGCCCGGCATCCCCGGCTCGCACGTCTGGGACGAGAAGCGGGCCGCCGACATCGACCTCCCGCTCTGCGCGGCCGGCATCCACCCGGACGCCACCCTCGCCGAACTCGACCTGACCTCGGCCTGGCTGGCCTGGGGCACCTACGGGGACGACTACTACCCGGTGGTCTACGGCCGCCGCCACGACCTGCTGGGCGCCAAGGCCTGCAACGCCCGGCTCTCGCTGTTCATGCCGCTGGACGGCGCCGCCGCCCCGGCCCCGGCCAACGCCCTGGAGCGCGGCCTGGCCGACCTGTGGACCAGGACCGCCGGGCCGATGGCGCCGGACGCCCGGCGGAAGTTCCGCACCTCGGTGGAGGAGATGACCGAGAGCTGGCTCTGGGAGCTGGCCAACCAGGCGCAGAACCGGATCCCCGATCCGGTGGACTACCTGGAGATGCGCCGCAAGACCTTCGGCTCCGACCTGACGATGAGTCTGTGCCGGCTCGCGCACGGCCGGCAGGTGCCGCCGGAGATCTACCGCAGCGGGCCGCTGCGCTCGCTGGAGAACTCGGCCGCGGACTACGCCTGCCTGATCAACGACGTGTTCTCGTACCAGAAGGAGATCGAGTACGAGGGCGAGGTGCACAACGGCGTCCTCGTGGTGCAGAACTTCTTCGACTGCGACTACCCGACCGCGCTCGCGATCGTGGACGACCTGATGAACTCCCGGATGCGGCAGTTCCAGCACGTCGTCGCGCACGAACTGCCCGTTCTGTACGACGACTTCAAGCTCAGCCTGGAGGCCAGGGCGGTCCTGGACGGCTATGTGCGCGAACTCCAGGACTGGATGGCCGGCATCCTCAACTGGCACTTCGGCTGCTTCCGTTACCAGGAGGAGGCGTTGCGCCACCAGGGCCTGCCGGAGCTGTCCGGCGTGAGCTTCACCGGCCCGACCGGGCTGGGGACGGCGGCGGCCCGGATCGGCGCCCTGGTGGGGCAGCCGGGCTGATCACCGGGCTGTCCGCGAGGGCGGGAGGAGGCGGGAGGTGGAACGGCCGGTCGGATCGCCCGGCCGGCCGTTCCGCCGGCTGCGGAGCGGTGCAGGAGGATCCGTCGAACGTGCTTCGGATGTTCACTACCTGACACCACGTTGGTACGACGAGAGGGTTATGTGTATACCTCACCTTTACCGCACCCGCCCATTGACGGAGACTCACCGTGCCCTCCCCCACGACCGCCACCATCGACCCGGCGGCCCCACCCACCACCGAGCCCCCCACCGCGTCACGCCTGCAGGCCGCCGTACTGATGGCCGGCAGCTGCCTGCCCATCCTCGGGGCCGTCCTGATCGCCCCGCTGCTGCCCAAGATGCAGGACCACTTCGCGTCCACCGCGGGCGCGAAGGCGCTGGTACCGGTCGCGCTCACGATCCCCGCGCTGGCCCTCGGCCTGCTGGCCCCCTTCGCCGGCCTGCTGGTCGACCGGCTCGGCCGCAAGCGCCTGCTGATCGGCGCCAGCCTGCTCTACGCCCCGATCGGCACCGCGCCGCTCTGGCTCGACTCACTGGGCGCCATCGTGGCCAGCCGCGCCCTGCTCGGCGTCGTCGAGGCCGCCATCATGACCTGCTGCACCACCCTGATCGGCGACTACTGGTCAGGCAAGCAGCGCGAGCGCTACCTCGCCCTCCAGACCATCTGCAGCGCCCTGTCCGCCACCGCCTTCTTCGCCGTCGGCGGCGCGATCGGCGAGGCCGGCTGGCGCGCCCCCTTCTGGGCGTACGCGGCGAGCCTGCTGCTGGCGCCCCTGATGGCCACCGTGCTGACGGCCCCCCAGCGCACCGGGCGGCCCACCGCCGGGCCGCCGGCGCCGCAGGACGCCCCCCGTCCCTTCCCCTGGCGGCGGATGGCCGGCCCCTGCGCGCTCACCTTCTTCGGCGCCGTCGTCTTCTACACCGTGCCCGTGATGACCTCGAACCTGCTGGACGACCTGGGCATCACCGAGTCCAGCACCATCGGCCTGGCCACCGCCACCGCCAGCGTGGCCACGGTGATCGGCGCGTTCACCTTCACCCGCCTCGCCGACCACGCCGAGCGGCTGCTGCCCGCCGTGCTCGCGCTCTGCGCGGCCGGCTTCGGCGTGATGTGGCTCGCCGGCAGCATGCCGGTGCTGGTGGCCGGCGCCGTCCTGAACTGCCTGGGCGGCGGCATGCTGCTGCCGACCCTGCTCACCCGCGCGACGGCCCTGCTCGACTTCGCCGACCGCGGCCGCGGCACCGGGCTCTGGAACGCCGCGTTCTTCCTCGGCGAGTTCGTCTGCCCGCTGGTCCTGCTCGGGCTGGCCCCCGCCGTGGGCAGCCTGGCGGCCGCGGTCGGCCTGCTCGGCGCACTGACCGTGCTGGTCGCCGCCGCCCTGCGGTTGCGCCGCCGGCCGACCGCCGCACTGCCCGCCGCCTGACCGGGGGCCCCGGGCCCTGAGGTCCGCACCCCGAACGCCGCGGGCGGACGGCTGCGGGGCCGGCCGGGTGCTCCACCACCCGGCCGGCCCCACCGGGCCCCATCTGGTCCCACCTGATCTCATCTGGTCCCGCCCGGTCCCACCGCAAGCCCGGCCCGCCGGGCTCCACCGCGCGGCCGGCCCCGCCGGCACCTTGTGGCCCGCTCCCCGGCACGCCCCCGGGCGGTCCCGGCCCGCAGCCCCGAGGATGGGGAGCGGACCGTGAGGAGGCGACAGTGCAGCGAGGGAGCAGCGGGCCGGACACCGACGGCGTGATCGGCGTACGGACCGGCGTGGCCGTCACCGTGCTGGTGCTGGTGCTGGTCAACCTCCTCAACAACCGGCTCGCCCCCGGGGCCTACCTGATCACCGCGCCACTGACCGCCGCCCTGCTGCTCGGCGTGCTGCGCCTGGCCGGCGGCAGCTGGGCGGACGCCGGCCTGGACCGCGCCGGCTGGCCCCGCGGCGCCCGCTGGGCCGGCGTCCTGATCGGCCTGGTGGCGGCGGTCTACCTGGTGGCGGCCCTGCTGCCGCCGACCCGGGAGCTGTTCACCGACCGCCGCACCGAGGGCGACAGCGGCGCCACCGTCGCCTTCCAGGTGCTGGTCCGGATCCCGCTGGGCACCGTCCTGCTGGAGGAGGTCGCCTTCCGGGGCGTGCTCTACGGCCTGCTCCGCAAGGAGTGGAACGTCAAGGTCGCCACCATCGGCTCCTCCCTGCTCTTCGGGCTCTGGCACGTCCTGCCCTCGCTGCACCTCTCCGACGACAAGCCCGCCCTCAACCCGCTGTTCGGGGACTCGGTGCTCGGCGTGGTGGTCGTGGAGATCGGCACCGTCCTGTTCACCGGCCTGGCCGGGGTCCTCTTCTGCGAGCTGCGGCGGCGCAGCGGCAGCCTGCTCGCCCCGGCCGGCCTGCACTGGGCCACCAACGCGCTGGGCATCGTGACCGGGTTCGCGCTGCGCACGCTCACCTGACGGACCGTCCGGGGCCCGCCCGGGGCCCCGTGCCGAGGCGCTAGATTGGGCGGGCGCCGTCCGCCGCCGACGACCTGCGCACCCGACACCCATGCTCCCGGGGGGAAGCAGTACATGGACCACACCCATGGACCGGCGTACGGCGGGGCACCGATGCCCCAGGCACCGGCCTGGTCCGTGCTGGACGAGTACCTCTGGCACACCTGCGAGATCCTCGCGGACCTCCGCGCGGACCGGCTCGACCAGCGGCCGCTGGTCGCCACCCGGGCCCGGCTGGAGCAGGGCGAGCGGGTGCTCGCGGTGGGGCCGGCCCACCGGCTGAGCTGGCGGCCGCTCGGCGACGGCAGCTACCAGCACAATTCGACCTTCGCGATCGGCGGGCCGGCCTTCGTGATCGGCGCGCTGGCCGCCTCGGCGATCGGCAACGCCAGCCGGCGGCGCAACGCCGAGCTGGCCGCCCGGCCGCGCTGGCTGCTGGACGGGACGGGCGAGATCACGGTCACCGACCGGCACGTGTTCTTCGGCCACCCGCAGTGCCCGCTGCACCTGTCCTGGGACGGCCTGGAGTCGGCCGAGCTGGCCGGTCCCGACCTGTTCGAGGCCGGGTTCCACGACATCTACGGGGGCGGGTACACCACCGTCCAGCTGCAGACGCCGTGGGCGTCGCTGATGTTCGTCTGCGCCGCCCTGACGTCCTTCCCCGCGCATCCCCGACTGCTGACCGGCGGCTGGCTCCCGCCGGGGTTCGAGCAGCGCTGCGCGCAGGCCGGGCGCCCGCTGCGCCCCGCCGCCGGCCTGAGCACCGGCCCGGCCGCGCCCCCACCACCCCCACCGCAGGCACGTCCGCAGGCCGCGGCCACGACGCCGCCCCCGCCGCGCGCCGCGCCCGACGTCCACCTGGGCAAGGACACCCCGCCCGGACCGGTCGGCTGACCGGCGAGGGCCTCCCGGGAGCGGGTCTCGGGAGCGGGTCTCGGGAGCGGGTCTCGGGAGCCTGCTCAAGAGCCTGCTCAGGAGCCCATCAGCGCGGCCAGCCGGTCGGTGTCGGTGGCCGTCCAGCCCGGCGGCGCCGCGATCGCCGCCCAGGCGTCGGTGGGGAGCGTCCCGTAGCGGTGGCCGAAGCCCGGCGGCACGTTGTTGGCACCCATCAGGTCGCAGACCACCTGCCAGAAGGTGACCACCGGGTACCAGCGCATCGCCGGGGAGACGTCCGCGGCACGCGGGTCCTCCAGCCATTGCGGCCGGCTGAACAGCATCGACGGGCTCCACCAGACGATCGGGTCGGACCCGTTCTGCAGGTAGACGATCCTGGTCCCGTCCCAGGGCCGGGCCGGGACGTCCAGGTCCGCCGGCACCTGGGCGAAGCGCACCGAGCGGCCGTCCTCGAAGACCGGGCGCCAGACCGGGCTGCCGGGCTCGCGGTCGGCGGTGACCCGCTTCCACAGCGGATTGTCGTACGTCGGGCCGACCAGCAGGGCGCCGTCGGTCTCCGTCGCCAGCCGGTCCAGCTGCCCGTCGAAGGCCTTCTCGGTGGCGAAGGAACCCAGGCTCTCGCCGAACACCACCAGGCGCGGACGGCTTCCGGCGGGAAGCGTCGCCCACTTGGCGTGCACGGCGTCGAACAGCGCCCGCCCGGCGTCGACGGCCTCGTCCTCGGTCAGCACCGAGACCCAGCTCGGCAGGTAGGAGTACTGGATCGCCACCATCGCGCTGTCCCCCGCGTACATGTACTCCAGCGGGCCGCTGGCCTGCTTGTTGATCCAGCCGCTGCCGGTGGTGGCCATCACGGCGAGCACCTTTCGGCCGAACCCGCCGGTGCGCTCCAGTTCGGCGACGGCCAGGTCCGCCCGCCCCTGCAGCGTGTCGGCGGCCCGCAGGCCGACGTAGACCCGGACGGGGTCCACGGCCTCGTGGCCGGCGAAGGCGGTCAGCTCGGCCTTGGTGGCGGCGGTGCCGACGAAGTCCCGGCCCTTGGACCCGAGGCTCTGCCAGGACTCCAGCGAGGCCGGGCTGCCCGACAGGGTCGGCAGCTGCGGCTGGACGATGCCGGGCGTCGTCCCCTCGTCGGTCAGCGAGGCCGCGCTCTCGACCACGTTCAGCACCCCGGACAGCAGGAACCCCTGCACGAACCCGACCACCAGCACCGCCACCACGACGACCCCGGCGCCCGCCGCCACCGCCGGCGGCACCACCCGGCCCAGGGCGTGCACGACGATCCGGGTGCCGAGCCGGAGCAGCCGGGCCACCAGCACGACCAGTGCCAGCACCAGCACCGCCACCACCGGCACCAGGGACCACCGCCACCAGGAGATCTCCGGGGGCAGCGTGACCGCCCGCCGGACATCCCCCTGCCAGCGGACGCTCCGCGCCGTCACCGCGATCACCAGGACGCTGCCCACGACCGCCAGCACCGCCCGGGCCACCCGGCTCACCCGCGGCCCGGGCCGGGCCCCGAGCCGGCGCGCGAGCGCCCCGAGCAGCGCGCCGAAGCCGTACCCGATCGCGGCGGTCACCCCGGCCTCCACGCCCTGCAGCCACCACGAGCGGGGCAGCATGGACGGCGTGAGCGACAGGCAGTAGAACAGCACCGCCCCGGCGGCGGCGCCCCAACCGGGCCACCGCCGCAGGACCGGGCGCTCACCGGCGTGTTCCCTGAGCCGTTCGCCGAACCGCGACATCGCTCCCACGCCAGCTCCCTCGTCCGCTCCACCGGCCCGGCTGCCGGGCCTGCACCCGGACATCCACCAGGCCCGGCCACCGGGCCGGGTCCGCTCCTCCCGAACGGCCTCGGCCCGGCCCCGCGCCACGGCGGCCCGGTCCTGTTTCGAGAGTGATCGCCCCATTTTCGGCCGACCGGCGCGGATGGCGCGCTTCATCCGCCTCCGGGCTCCCCGTGTCGCCCGGAACGAGCGGCGGCGCCCCGGGGCCCCACCGGGCGCGGACGCCCCGGGGCCCCACCGGGCGCGGACGCCCCGGGGCTCCACCGGGCGCGGACGGACCGTCGCCGGCGCGGGCGAGCCGCAGCAGGAGGCCCCCGCCGGCCCGTGCCGCGTCCCCCCGGCCGACGAAGCACTCCTAACGGATCGGCAGGCCCGAGATGGCGCGGGAGATCACCAGCCGCTGGATCTCGCTGGTGCCCTCGAAGATGGTGTAGATCTTGCTGTCGCGGTACCAGCGCTCCACCGGGTGGGCACGGCTGTAGCCCGCGCCGCCGAGGATCTGGACGGCCTTCTCGGTGGCCGCCACCGCCACCTCACCGGCCTTCAGCTTGGACATGGAGCCCTCGCCGGCCGTGAAGGCGCGGCCGGCCCGGCCCATCCACGCGGCCCGCCAGATCAGCAGCCGCGCGCAGTCCAGGTCGGTCCGCAGGTCCGCGAGGGCGAAGGCGACGGCCTGGTTCTGCAGCACCGGGCGGCCGAACTGCACGCGCTGCCCGGCGTATTCGAGTGCGTACTCGTACGCGGCCCGGGCGATCCCGAGCGCCTGCGCGCCCACCGTCGGCCGGCTCAGCTCGAAGGTGGCCATCGCCGCCTGCCCGCCGCCGGCCCCGCCCTCGCGGACCCGGGCGAGGCGCTCGTCGAGCTTCTCCTTCCCGCCGAGGACGCAGTGGACGGGGACCCGCACCTCGTCCAGGAAGACGTCGGCGGTGTGCGAGGCTCGCAGGCCCAGCTTCTTGATCTTGGGGCCGGCGGCCAGGCCGCGGGTACCCGGCGGGACGATGAACGCCGCCTGGCCGCGGGCTCCGAGCGACGGGTCCACCGAGGCCACCACCACGTGCACCCCGGCGATCCCGCCGTTGGTGATCCAGGCCTTCTGGCCGGTGATCACCCACTCGCCGGCCGCCTCGTCGTAGCGGGCCCTGGTCCGCATCGAGGCGACGTCGGAGCCGGCCTCGGGCTCGGAGACGCAGAAGGCCGCGACCTTGGGGTCGGCCTCGTCGCCGAAGCACTGCGGGATCCATTCGATGGCCTGGTCCGGGGTGCCGCCGGCGAAGATCCCGGCCACCGCGAGGGTGGTGCCGAAGACGGACATCCCGATGCCCGCGTCGCCCCAGAACAGTTCCTCGTTGGCGAGGACCAGCGAGAGGCCGGTCGGGTCGGCCCACATCTCGGCCAGCGACTCGAAGCCGTACAGGCCGATCCTGGCGGCCTCCCGGATGACCGGCCAGGGGGTCTCCTCGCGCTCGTCCCACTCGGCGGCGGCGGGGCGGACCACGTCGGCGGCGAAGCCGTGCACCCAGTCGCGCAGTTCGGTCTGGTCGTCGGTCAGGTCGAGGTTGAAGCTCATCCGGCTCTCCGGGGCTGCGGGGTGGACGGGGTGGTCGAGGGGCAAGGAAGCCGGGGCGGGGGACGGTCCCGGCTCAGGCCTTGGGGATGTCGAAGTACCGGGTGAGGCCGGAGGCCAGGCCCAGGTCGCCGGTCACCTTGAGCTTGCGGGTCATGAACAGCGTGACGCCGGAGGCGTTGCCCGAGACCAGCCGCAGGAACTCGGCGGCGGTCAGGGTGAGGACGAGCCTCGGGTCCCGGCCGCTGTCGCCCCGGGTGAGCGTGCAGCGGCCGTCGGCGATCTCGGTCTCGTACGTCGCGTCCGGGTGCCCGGCGTCCACGACGTGCCAGCGGACCAGGGCCCGCAGGCGGGCCGCGCTCTCGGGCTTGAAGCGGGTCTCCATCCGGCCGAAGACCTCGTCCAGGATCCGCTCCCGGGCCGGTCCGGCCACCACTGCGGCCAGCGCGGCGCGGGGGGTGTCCTTCACCAGGCGGGCGAACTCCTGCGGCGAGATGCCGCCGAAGTCGAGGGCGTCCACGTCCACGTCGTCCAGGGAGGTCATCCGGGGCTCCTCAGCTCGTCAGCACGTTCTTACTCAAGAGTAAGTTTACTGAGCGGTAAGTTTAGGACGCCGTTGGATACCCTTGCAAGATGGATCCCCAACCCGGCCGCAAGCGGCTGCCCCGCAAGGTGCGCGAACAGCAGATGCTCGACGCCGCCGTGCAGGTCTTCTCCCGGCTCGGCTTCCACGCCGCCTCGATGGACGAGGTGGCCGAACGCGCCCAGGTCTCCAAGCCGCTGCTGTACCTGTACCTGGGATCCAAGGAGGAGATCTTCAGCGCGTGCATCGCGCGGGAGGCCGACCGCCTGGTCAACGCCATCGGCTCGGCGGCGCTGAACCGCGGCGACGACCCGGCCGACCGGCTCTGGCACGGGCTGACCGCCTTCTTCTCCTACGTGGCCGAGCACCGGGCCAGCTGGGTGGTGCTCTACCAGCAGGCCCGCAGCCAGAGCGATTCGCTGGCGGCCCAGGTCGCCCGGTCCCGCTCGGAGATCATCGACACCGTCACCGAACTGGTCCGCCAGTCGATGGAGTCCCCCGCCCGCGGCGGCGACGGGAGCGACTACGCCGCGCTCCGCCGGGAGTCCGCCGCCGTAGCGCACGCCCTGGTCGGCGCCGCGGACGCGCTGGCGGAGTGGGCGCTGGCCGTCCCCGGCGAGCAACCGGAGGCCACCGCACGCCGGTTGATGAACATGATGTGGATCGGCCTGGAGCGGCGGGCCAAGGGCGAGGGCTACCACGCCCCCGAGGGGGCGGCCGGGGCGGACGGCCCCGGCGCTCGCCGCCCGTAGTCACCGCCCGGTCGGCCACCGCTGGGTCGGACCCCACCGCCGGGCCACGGGGCCGGGCCGGGGGCGGCCTCAGAGCGCCTCGGCCCGGCCCCGCAGGTGCGTCCGGCCGTCCGCCACCCCGGCCAGCGCGAAGCCGATGCTCCGGCCGTCCGGCGCCCGGCCCACGCCCAGCCGGACCTCCGAGGGCAGCGGCACCGGCGCCCGGAACGCCACCTCGACCCGCACCGCCGCCGGCAGCTCCGGACCCAGCGCTTCGAGCACCCGGGCCTTGGTCCACATCCCGTGCGCCACAGCCCGGCGGAAGCCGAACAGCCGTGCCGTCCACGGGTGCAGGTGGATCGGGTTGCGGTCACCGCTGACCGACGCGTAGCGCCGGCCGGCCCCGGCCGGCAGCTGCCACCGGGCCGCCTCGGCGAACGGCGGGGCGCCGGCCCCCGGTCCGGGCGGCGGGCCGCCGGCCCCTGGACGACCCGGTTCGGTCGGGTGCCGTCGCAGGTAGCTGCTGGAGGAGTGCCAGACCAGGTCGCCGCCGGTGTCGCTGGACACCTCGGCGAGCACGTCGAACACCGTCCCGCGCGCGTGCGGGCGCAGGTCGGCCGTCCGCACCCGGACGGTGAGGCGCTCGTCCGCCCGGATCGGCCGGAGCCGGGTGAGAGTGTTGGCGGTGTGCACCAGGCCCGGCGCCGGCAGCGGGAAGCCCGGCGCGGTCATCAGCGCCAACGCGGCCGGGAAGGCCAGCAGATGGGGGTAGGCCGGCGGCAGGAACTCCCCCGGGACGCCCCCGCAGACCCGGGCGTAGCGGGCCAGCCGGCGCCGGTCGACGGAAAGTCCCGGCAGCACCAGCTCGACCGGCGGCAGCGTGCCGGACGGGACGCCCGGACGCCCGGTACCGCGCCCCGCCGCACCGCCCGCAGGTAGGACGGCAGCACCCCCGGCGGACGGGCCAGGCGCCGGGTCGCGTAGCCGGCCTCGGAGCCGCGAACCTGGGAGCTGCCGTCCTCGGGGCTGCCGACCTCGGGGCTGTCCGCTTCTGACATCGTGTCCTCCTTGCCGAATGAGCCCGGCAGCGCCGGTCGGGCCGCCGCTCAGGCGCCGATCAGTGACTGGCCGCAGACCCGGAGCACCTGGCCGGTGACCCCCGCGTTGGCCGGGTCGGCGAGCCAGCGGACCGCCTCGGCGACGTCCACCGGCAGGCCGGCCTGGCCGAGGCTGTTCATCCGGCGGCCGGCCTCCCGGACCGTCCACGGCATCCGGGCGGTCATGTCGGTCTCGATGAACCCGGGGGCGACCGCGTTCACGCGTACGCCGCGCCCGGCCGACGCCGGGGCCAGGGCGCGGACCAGCCCGATCAACCCGGCCTTGGCCGCACCGTAGTTGGTCTGGCCCCGGTTGCCCGCGATGCCGCCGATCGAGGACGTGCAGACCAGCGCCCCGCCGTCGCGCAGCACCGGGCCGCCCGGACCGTCGGCGAGGAGGGCGGCGGTGATCCGTTCGACCGCGCCGAGGTTGACGTCCAGGACGGTGTCCCATTCCGTGCGGGTCATCCGGGCCAGCGTCCGGTCACGGGTGACGCCGGCGTTGTGCACGAAGACGTCCACCCCGCCGTGCCGCTCCCGCAGGTGCGCCGCGATCACCTCCGGAGCGTCGGCGGCCGTCACGTCGACGGCCAGCGCGGTACCGCCGATCCGGGCCGCCGTACGCTCCAACTCCTCGCGGCGGGCAGGCAGGTCCAGGCAGAGCAGGTGCGCACCGTCGCGGGCGAGCAGCTCGGCGACCACCGCGCCGATGCCGCGCGCCGCACCGGTGACGGCGACCGTCCGCCCGGCCTGCGGCGCCCCCGCCCGCGCCGACGGGAAGGCGCCCACCGGTGGGCCGACCCGGACGACCTGCCCCGAGACGTAGGCCGAGCGGCGCGAGAGCAGGAAGCGCAGCGGGGAGTCCAGCGCCTGCTCCGCGCCGGGATCGGCCCTGAGCAGCTGGCAGGTGCCGCCCCGGCCCAGCTCCTTGCCGAGCGAGCGGGTGAACCCCTCCAGTGCCTGTGCCGCCGTCGCCGCGCCCGCCGAGCCGGCCGCCTCCGGCACGTCGCCGGCGATCACCACCCGCCCGCCCACCGGCAGCCCGCGGACCAACGGGTGCCCGAACTCGTACAGTTCGGCCAGCGCGGCCGACCCGCTGAGCCCGGTGGCGTCGAAGACCAGGGCCGCCGGAGCGGGCACGTGCTCCGGGCCGTCCGCACCGTCCCCGCGCAGCACCGGGACACCCGCCCCCCGGAGGATGCCGGCCAGCGCCGGACCGAGCCGTCCGGCGTCCGTACCGCCGAGCAGGACCGGGCCGGCGATCTCCGGCCGGCCGGGTTCGTGGCGGGGCAGTTCGACCGGGCCTTGGACGCCCAGGCGTCGCAGCAGGGCCCGGCCGGGGCTGCTGGAGGTGAACCTCTGCAGAACGTCGGCCATGAAGTCAACACTCCTTACTCTCTAGTAAGTTTACCGGAGAGTAAATACCCTGGGCCCGGTCGGGCGCCAGCCCCCGACCCGCCGTCGCGCCGGCACCGGCGCCCACCGTCCCCACCGGCGGCCCGGACCCTGGCGCCGTACCCCGGTCCCCGTACCCCAGGAGGAACACCGATGACCCGGACCGTACGCCGCGTTGCGATCATCGGGGGCAACCGCATCCCCTTCGCCCGGGCCGCCGGGCCCTACGCCCAGGCCTCCAACCAGGAGATGCTCGGCGCCGCCCTGGACGGCCTGGTCGAACGGTACGGCCTGGCCGGCGTCCGGCTCGGGGAGTTCGCGGCCGGCGCGGTGCTCAAGCACGCCCGGGACTTCAACCTCGCCCGCGAGGTCGTCCTCGGCAGCCGGCTCGACCCCCGGACACCCGCCTACGATCTCCAACAGGCCTGCGGCACCGGCCTGGAGACGGTGGCGCTGACCGCCGCCAAGATCGCCCTCGGGCAGAGCGAGTGCGCCGTGGCCGGGGGTGTGGACACCGTCAGCGACGCCCCGATCGGCCTCAACGACGACCTGCGCCGGCTGCTGCTCAAGGTACGGCACGCGCCCTCGGCCGCCCGGCGGGTCGGCGGCCTGCTCGCCGGGTTGCGCCCCGGCCAGCTGCGCCCGGACGCCCCCGCCAACTCCGAACCGCGCACCGGGCTCTCCATGGGCGAGCACGCGGCGGTGACGGCACTGGAGTGGGGCATCGGCCGCACCGAACAGGACGAACTCGCGGCCGCCAGCCACCGGCGGCTGCACGCCGCGTACGAGCGGGGGTTCTTCGACGACCTGGTCACGCCCTACCGGGGGCTCACCCGCGACCAGAACCTGCGGCCCGACTCGACGGTCGAGCGGCTCGCCCGGCTGAAGCCGGTGTTCGGCGAGGGCCTTCGGGACCCCTTCGGGACCCGCCCGGGCGCGCCCGCCGGGGCCACCATGACGGCGGGCAACTCCACCCCGCTCAGCGACGGCGCCTCGGTCGTCCTGCTCGCTTCCGAGGACTGGGCCGCCGCCCGCGGCCTCACCCCGCTGGCCTACCTGGTGGACACCGAAGTGGCCGCCGTCGACTTCGTCACCGGCCGGGACGGACTGCTGACCGCCCCGGTCTTCGCGGTACCCCGGCTGCTGGCCCGCAACGGGCTCACCTTCGCCGACCTCGACCGCTACGAGATCCACGAGGCGTTCGCCTCGCAGGTGCTGGCCACCCTGAAGGCCTGGGAGGACGAGGCCTTCTGCGTGGATCGGCTCGGCCTGCCGGACGCGCTCGGGCCGCTGGACCGGGCGCGCCTCAACGTCACCGGGTCCTCGCTGGCCGCCGGACACCCGTTCGCGGCCACCGGCGGGCGGATCACCGCGACCCTGGCCAAGCTGCTGCACGAACTGCGGGCGGACGCCGCGGCCCCCGGCCGGCCGGTGCGCGGCCTGATCTCCGTCTGCGCCGCCGGCGGCCAGGGCATCGCGGCCCTGCTGGAGGCCTGACCCCCTGCCCGGCCGCCCCGCCCCACCCAGCCCCGGCCCCGGCCCCAGCCCCAGCCCCAGCCCCAGCGGGATGCAACAACACCCGACCGACGCGAGCAACCGTCACGTCCCCACCCGAGCCAGCACCGGAGGCACCCATGGGAATCCCCCTCACCCGGGCCAGTCGCACCGACCGCCTGCGAGCGGCCGCGGTCGTGGAGGTCACCCGCGAAGGCCCGGTGGTGGTCGAGGCCCACCGCCCGCACCTAGTCCCCGCGAGCAGTCGCGGCAGCCTGGCCGACCTGCCCTTCCGCAACGCCGCCGAGGCGCCGGACGCGGTGGTCCTCTCCCGCCGGACCGCCGCCGGCACGTGGACGGACGTCACCGCCGCCGCCTTCGCCGCGGAGGTGAGCGCCGCCGCCAAGGGCCTGGTCGCCGCCGGCATCGCACCGGGCGACCGGATCGCCCTGATGGCCCGTACCTGCTACGAGTGGACTCTGCTGGACTTCGCCGCCTGGGCCTGCGGCGCGGCGGTGGTGCCGGTCTACCCGTCGGCCGCCGCCGAGCAGGCCGAGTGGATCCTGCGCGACTCCGGCGCGGTCGCGGTGGTCGCCGGGGACGCGGCCTGCGCCCTCGTCCTGGGCGAGACGCTGGCGGCGATGCGGGCGACCGGGACGGCCCAACCGGTGCTGTGGCGGCTGGACCAGGGCGCGGTGGCGGAGCTGGCCGCCCGGGGAGCGACCGTCCCGGACGGAGAACTGGTGCACCGCCGGGCGCTGCAGACCCCGGCCACCGAGGCCACCGTGATCTACACCTCCGGGACCACCGGCCGGCCCAAGGGCTGCCCACTCACCCACGGCAACTTCCTGGACGAGGCGGCGAACTGCCACGCACTGCTGCACCCGGTCTTCGAGGCGGTCTCCGACGAGCCTGCCGCCACCCTGCTCTTCCTGCCGCTGGCCCATGTGCTGGGACGGATGATCCAGGTCGCCTGCGTGCACGCCCGGATCCGGATCGGCCACAGCCCCTCGCTGAAGCCGGCCGAACTGCGGCCCGACCTGGCCGGGTTCGGCGCGACCTTCCTGGTCGGGGTGCCGTACCTGTTCGAGAAGATCCACCAGCTGGGGCGGGTCGAGGCCGAACGGCGGGGCGCGGGCCGGGTGTACGACAACGCCGTCCGGGCCGCCGTCCGGTACGGCCGGGCGGAGCTGGCGGCACTGGCCGGCGAGGGCCCGCGCCCGCCGCTGCGCGAGCGCGCAGCGCACCGGCTGTACGACCTGCTGGTCTACCGCAAGGTGCGGGCCGCGCTGGGCGGCCGGGTCCGCTACGCGATCAGCGGCGGCTCCTCGCTGGCCCCGGAGCTGCTGCTGTTCTTCGCCGGTGCGGGCGTGCTGGTCTACGAGGGCTACGGCCTCACCGAGACCACCGGCCCCTCCACGGTCAACCCGCCGCTGGGGCCCCGGCCCGGCACGGTCGGGCAGCCGGTGCCCGGCTCCGCCGTGCGGATCGCGCCGGACGGCGAGGTCCTGCTCAGCGGCGGCCAGGTGTTCACCGGCTACCGGGGCCCGGGCGGGCGTGCCGCCCTGACGGACGGCTGGTTCGCGACCGGCGACCTGGGGCGGCTGGACGAGGACGGCTACCTGACCGTCACCGGCCGCAAGAAGGAGATCCTGGTGACCAGCGGCGGCAAGAACGTCAGCCCGGCCCCGATGGAGGACCGGCTGCGCGCCCACCCCCTGATCGGCCAGTGCCTGGTGGTCGGCGACGGCCGCGCCTACGTCGGCGCCCTGGTCACCCTGGACACCGAGGCGGTCGAGCAGCACCTCGCGCACCTCCCCGCCGACGCCCGCCGCGCGGCGCCGGTCACCACCTCGGACGGGCGGCCGAACGGGCAGTTGAGCAGCGCCGTCCCGCTCCACCCGACCGTGCTGGCGGCGGTCGAACGCGCGGTGCTGGCGGTCAACACCTCGGTCTCCCGGGCCGAGTCCATCCGCCGGGTTCGGATCGTGGCGGGCGACTTCACCGAGGAGCGCGGCCTGCTCACCCCCTCGCTGAAGGTCAAGCGCCAGGCGGTGCTGGCGGCGTACCGGGAGGACGTCGCCCGGCTCTACGGCTGAACCCCGGCGCCACCGCTCCCGGCGCCGCAGTTCGCCGCAGTTCCCGGGCCTCCTCCCCCGAACCGGCGGGAGGAGGCCCGGGCCGCGCACGGTCAGCGGTGGCTCTGGAACTGCACCACCTGCTGGTACGTGGGCCGGTTCTGCCAGGTGCTCCCGGCGTCGGTCACGCCGCCCAGCGGACGCTGGACGATGGTGTCGGCGCACCACTGGTCACCGGCCGCGCAGTCGGCGTCCCCCGGGTAGACCTGCGCGGCGGTCCGGCCGGCGGCCTGCTTGAGGCTGTCCAGCAGGGCCTGCCGGCAGGCGCTCAGTTCACCGCCGCCGCAGAACGGCCGGGCCAGCGGGCCCGCCACCGGCTCGCCGAGGACGGACCTCAGGTCCTTGTCGACATAGCTCCACCAGCCGTACTGGAAGGCGGAGCCCTTGTGCGGCACCGACTCGTTGGCGGAGACCGGGCCGCCGCCGAGCGGGCCGCTCTGGCCGCCGGAGGGCGACTCGTTGATCTGGATCGCGCCGGCCAGTGCCCCGAACAGCTGGTCCCCCATGCCCGGACGGAACTCGGCCTCGGCCAGCAGCGGCCACCAGGCGTCCAGGATCCGGATCGCCTCGGCGTCGGCGTAGCCGTGGCTGCCGGCCGAGGTCTCCCGCCGCAGCCCGCCCGCGGCCTGCCAGGCCGCCAGCTTCTGCACCGCGGCGGCCTGCGCCGGGTCGGTGACCGGCGCGCTGCGGATCACCCGCAGCAGGTCGGGCAGCACGTCCTCGGCCCGCAGGTCCGTCAGCGCCGCGCTCTCCATCGCCTGGACCAGCGTGGTCCGGCCGACCTTCGTCCCGCTCGTGACCAGGGCCTTCACCCGGTCGTCCAGCAGGTCCCCCCGGTGCACGGAGCCGTTGCCGAAGCCGGCCGGGCCCACACCGTCCGCCTGCTTGTTGTTCCAGGAGATGTAGTAGTCCTGGTCGACGGACTGCGGGTGCCGGTCGGCCGGGGTGTACCGCGCGGTGTTCGCCACCGGATCGAAGTCCTGCCACTCGTAGGCGGGTTGGGCGAGCACCGGCAGGCCGGGGTCGACCCCGTCGGCGCGCACCGGATTGCTTCCGGAGTTGTAGTACGCGGTGTGCGCGGAGTCCGCGTAGAACCAGTTGAAGGTGTAGTTGATGTTCTGCGCGGCCAGCTGGAAGCTCGCCGGATCGTGCACCGCGGCCGGGTCGTTGAGCATCTGGAAGCCCACGATCGAGTCGGCCTCGTGCCGGTAGGTGGAGCGCAGCGAGGTGAAGGCGACGGGCCGGCCGCCGACCGTCCCCCGGGCCGAGACCAGCCCGTACGCGGTCCGGTTCATCACCAGCGTGTAAGAGCCGGCCGCGGTGCCGTCGGCGGTGGTCGGCGCCCAGGCGTTCTTCCGCTCCAGCCGCTCCATCGGCGTGCAGGTGCCGTGCCACAGGTAGGAGTTGGCGGCGAGGGTCACCGGCGTGCCGTCGGTGGTGCAGAGCGGTACGGCGTAGGTGTCGGTGATGTCCTGGCCGGCCGAGGTGGCGCTCCAGGCGTAGTCCTGGCCGCGGCCGAGCTCCACGTAGAAGCTCAGCCCGGCGAAGGCCGCGCCGCGGGCGCTGATGCCGGGGCCCTGGAGTTCCTCCAGCATCAGGAGCTGCGGCGCGAAGTAGCCGGTCTGCGGGCCGAACACGGCGACCGGGTGGCCGTCGTCGGTGTACTTCCCCGACACCACCAGGGCGTTGGACATGCCGTGCTTGGCGGTCAGCAGGTTGCCCGGCAGCACGCCCGCGGCGGCGGTCGGGGCGGCGGAGGCGCCGGTGCCGGTGGCGTCGTGGACCATCTGCTCGGGGACGACCGAACCGGGGTCGGGCAGCGCGGTGCCCCTCGGGTTCGCGGGCGGCTGCGCGTACGGGAAGCTCTGCCCGTCGTGCAGGGTCCGGACCGCCTCCGGGTCGTCGGCCTCGCGCAGCGAGGTCCAGAGGGCGTCGCCGGCGGCCGGCCCGTACTTCGCTCCGGCGGCCGACTTCACCTGGGCGGAGGCGAGTTCACCGCCTCCGCCGGAGCCGAACAGGGCGCCGACCACCGAGGCGAGGGCCACCAGGTCGGTCAGCTGGAAGTGGTCGATCCCGCCGGCGTTGGTGAACCAGTCGATGTGGCCGGTCAGGTCGTACTCGCCGGGGAAGGTCCGCTCGCGGTAGACCTTGTCGATGTAGGTGTTGATGCCATCCAGGTAGGCCTGGGCGTCGGCGAGGGCCTGCCGGGCGCGCGGACCGGTGCCGAAGGCGCTGTCCACCTGCTGCTGGAGTTCGGCCTCGGTGTAGGGCGCGGCCTGCCAGAAGCTCTGCTCCAGCTGCCGGTTGGCGGCGGCTCCGCCGGCGAAGCCGGAGAGCTGGCCGCGGCCGACGTGGCGGAACAGGTCCATCACCCAGAGGCGGTCCTGGGCGGCCGCGTACCCGGCGCCGTACTCGGTGCCGTAGCGGGTGGTGCCGGTGATGTGCGGGACGCCGGTGGCCTTGTCCCGGACGATGGTGACGTCCGGCCGGGGACTGATGCTGCCTGCCACCTGACCGGCCGGCACGCCGAACGAGGCGTCGTTGAAGAAGCTGCCCAACTGCGCGGCGGTGAGGGTGGGGTAGGCCTGGGCGAGGGCCGCGTAGGGGGCGAGCTGGTCGTCGGTGTGGGCCGGGCGGGTGCCGAAGGCGCGGTTGCCGAGGATGTCCGCGAGGGTCGCGTTGCCGTTCTCGCCGGGCGGCAGGATGTCGAGGCACCGGCCGCCACAGAGGTCGGTCGCGGCGGCGGGGGCGCCGACCGAGGGGGTCGGGGCGGCGAGTGCGAGGACCGTGGCGGCGACGGCCAGGAGGGCGGCGGCCCGCCGGCGCGGGTGCCGCTGCCGCGGGCGGCCGGCGGCGGTACGGGCAGCGGTACCGGTGCTGGTACGGGCGGTGGCGGTTCGCGGCAGCGGCCGGCCCGGCGTGTCCGGGTGCGGCGCGTGCGGGCGGTGCTTGCTCAGGCGCGGAGTCCTCAGGTGCGGTGTCCTCAGGTGCATTCCCAACTCCTCAAGGCGGGATTCAGGACGGCGGCGGCCGGTGGACCGGCCACAGGCCCCCGCCCGCGCGGGGCGGGCGGGGGCCATCGGGCGGGGCCGTCCGAGGTGGGGGCCTCGGGGCCCCGAACGGGGCTACGGGTACCGGGGACCGGACTGCGGCCCCGGGCCGGTTCAGCCCGTGAGGTTCGCCCAGCAGTCGGCCTCACCGACGTGGGCCGGGTCGAGCGCGTGCCGGATCTCGTGCCGCACCACCGGGTCGAAGGCCATCAGCACGTGGTCCGGGCTGTTGGCCGGGCAGAGGTCCTGCACCAGCACGTTGTGCACGTCCGGCCCGCTCAGTGCCTGGGTCCGGTACGGGGTCACCACCTCGTCGTAACGGGTGTAGATGACGGTGTACGAGACGCCCGGGACGGTGTCGCCACCGGCGTTGAGCCGGGTGAGGACGTCCGATCCGACGACCTGGTCCGCGCAGGCGGGGCAGGCGGAGCCGACGATGTCCATGGCGCCGGGGATGGACTGCGCGAGGGTGGCCAGGCCGAGCAGCGTCGTCCCGTGGTTGCTGGGGGCGAGGCCCACCAGGGTGTGCACCTTGGCCGCGCCGCCCTCGAACTTCAGGTAGTAGCGCGGCGTCAGGCCGCCGCCCTGGCTGTGCCCGACCAGGTCGGCCTTGGCCGCGCCGGTCGCGGCCAGCACACCGTCGACGAAGGTGGCGAGTTGGCGGGCCGAGTCCGGCACCGGCGCGATCGCGCGCAGGATCGGGATCCCGGGCTGCTCGCCGTAGGTCAGCGCGAAGACGCAGTAGCCCTCGGCGGCGAGTGCGGGGGCGATGGGCAACCAGTTGACGGAGCCGTTGGCGAAGGTCCCGTGCACCAGCACGACCGGGCGGGGGTGGGCCGCGCTCGGCCGGCAGGACCAGTTGTTGGCGCCCGGCACCAGCGGGGCGGCCAGGGCCTTGGCGGCCGCGACGGGGTCGGTGGCGGTGGTCCGGGCGGTGCCGGCCTGGGCAGGGGCGGCGGCGATCACGGTGGCCGCGAGCAGGCCGAGACCGGCGAGTGCGGTGCCGATCCGACGGCGGATGCCGGTACCGGTACGGGTATCGGATCTGGCTCCGGGCAGCACGGGGTGGGGGGTTCCAGGCATGACTGTCCTTCGGGTGGGGGTCGAGGCATGCATGCACTCCGAGGCGGCGAACTCCGCCTACGCACGGGTAAGTTACCGAGGAGTCAGAACCTTGGCCAGACTTCTCACACGCCTGATGTCGAGGACCTGCCAGCGCCGGACCACGTGCCCTTGGTCACAATCGGGTGCCACCGGCCCGAACCCCGCCACCCCGTTCCCACTGCCTTCACCACCCGACCGGCGACGCGAGCACCGCGCCCAGCCGGCCCGGCCCGGCCCGGCATCCCAAGCACGCGCCCGGCCCGCCGCCGAACTCCGGTGCCCAGCCGATGGCCCGCCGGTCAGCCGGCCTGGCCCGGGCCGCCGGCGAACATGTCGAGCAGACCCTGCGGCGCGTCCTCCCGGAAGCAGAGCACCAGGCCCTCGGCCGACGCGGCCGCGGCGGCGGTGGCGCGCGGCAGGAGCGCCTTCTCGTACGCGGCGAGGGCCGCCTCGGTGTCGCCGGGGTGCGCGGCTACGGCTTCGCCAAGTTCGGCCCCGTCGAGCATGGCCATGTTGGCTCCCTCGCCCGCGAACGGGGACATCACATGGGCGGCGTCGCCGAGCAGGGTGACTCCGGGGGTGCGCTCCCAGCGGTGGCCGACCGGCAACGCGTGCACCGGGCGGGGGACGAGCAGGCCGTCGGCGTCGGCGACCAGCGCGCGCAGCCGCTCGTGCCAGCCGGTGAAGTGCTCCAGCACGGCCGCCTTGGCCACCCGGGTGTCAGGGTCGGTGAAGTCCACGCCGGAGATCCAGTCCTCCGGCGCCCTGAACGCGGTGTAGACGTGCAGGCTGCCGTCCGGCTCCCGGTGGGCGAGGAAGCCGCGGTCCTCCCCCAGCGCGAAGAACATGCCGCCGCCGAGCAGGGCGGCGCTCCCGGGGTGCCGCTCGTCGGCGTCGCGCAGCTCCAGCTCGACGAAGGACACGCCGGTGTAGCGCGGGAGCGCGTCGGAGACCAGCGGGCGGATCCGGGACCACGCCCCGTCCGCGCCGACCAGCAGGTCGGTGCTGAGGACGGTGCCGTCGGCGAAGGTCACCTCGTGGCGGCCGCCGCCCACCGCGCGGGCCCCGGTGACCTTGGCACCCCAGCGGACGGTGCCCGCCGGCAGGGAGTTCAGCAACAGGTCGCGCAGATGTCCGCGCTCGACCTCGGGGCGGTCCCCGTCGCCCTCGTCCTCCTCGTCGAGACGGACGACCGCGTGCCGGTCGAGGACCCGCACGGCCTGCCCGCCGAGGTGGACGAGCGGGCGGAACTCCTCCAGCAGCCGGGCGGCGGACAGCGCGGCCTGGCCGGACTCCAGGTGGATGTCGAGCATGCCGCCCTGGGCGCGGGCGGTCGGCGAGACGTCCAGGTCGAAGACCGCGGCCTCGATGCCGTGGACATGCAGGACCCGGGCCAGGGTGAGGCCGCCGAGGCCGGCGCCGACGATGAGGACGGGGTGGTGGGTGACGGTGGTCATGATGCTGTCTCCTTGGCTCGGCGGGGGTCCTCAAGGACCCGGGCGTTCGGGCGTTCGGGCGTTCGGGGCGCTCCGGGCGCTCGGAGTACGACACGACGCGCCTGGACGCGACGGGGTAGGGGCCCGGCGGCGGCACCGGCCCTACGGGTGTGGATCACAGGTACGGACTGCGGAGGCCGGGCCCTCAGGGCACGGCGGGACAGGGGGCCGGCATCGGAACCGGCCCCGCGGTGGCCCGCCGAGAGAGGCGGACCGCTGGAGGCGGGACTACCGCCGGCACTCAGCCGCGGTCGTCACCGCCCGGCGCGGCGGCGGACTCGACGGCCGCCGGCACGGGGGTGTGCACGATGCCGTTGATCAGCATCTGGAAGCCCCAGGAACGGCGTGCCGAGGGCGGACCCGCGAGCAGGCCGAGGCCGAGCGCGGCGATGTGCGGGTGCGTCCCCGCGAAGGCCTCCCGCAGCACCCTGGCCAGGGTGTCCATCTCCTCCTGAGCATCGGGGGAGCCGACCCGGGTGGAGTGCTCCGCGGCGGTGGCGGTGGCGTGCTGCAGCAGCACGTCCACGCCCCAGGCCGCCTGCCCGGCCGGGACCCCACCCTCGGCCAGCAGGGCCAGCACACGCTCGATCAGGTCGAGGTAGTGCGGACCGCTGGGACGCGCCACCAGAGCGGACTGGGCCAGGCTCGGATGGGCGAAGAGCATGTCGGTGTAGGAGCCGAGCAGCTGCTCCAGCCGCTCGCGCCAGGTCCCGTCCGCGGCGGGCGGCGGGACCGTCCCGAGCAGCTCGTCCAGGATCGCCGCGTGCAGCTCCGCGGTGTTGCGGACGTAGACGTACAGCGAGGCCGGCCCGGTGTCGAGCTCCTGCGCCAGGCGACGCATGGTGACCTTCTGCAGGCCCTCTTCGCGCATGATCCCGACGGCGGCCGCCACGATGCCGTCCCGGGTGAGGGCGGGCTTCGCGGGGCGCTCCCGACGACTGTGGGGAGTACCGGAGTGTGCTGTCATCCCCCCAAGATAACGAACATGTTCGTTCGAGGTCAGTTGCCATGCCTCAACTCTAACGAACATGTTCGTCACGAACAAGTACGGGACGAACAGGTACGGGACGAACAGGTACGGGACGAATGCGATCGCTACGAACGTGATCGCCACAGTCACGATCGTCACGAACCTGTTCGGCATGAACGCCAACGCCAATGCCACGAACACATTTGCGGCCCCGCTGACGCCACGAACACGATCGCTACGTACGCGGCCGTCACGAACGCGATCGCTCATGCCCACGGGGCACGAGGTCTGGGCACTGTGCACGGGCCCGGACGGACGCGGGCCCGGCCCCGGACGCGGACGCGGGCACGAAAAAAGCGCCCCGCAGGGCGCTTCCGAAGGCGAACGGCAGCGCTGCCCTCACCACCAGTAGGACGGATAGGCCGGGACGCCGCGCTTGGCACGGGTGGCGGCCATCGCCGCCAGCACGATCAGGACGGTCGCGGCCAGCAGCAGCGGCAGGAAGCGGGCCGGCCTCGGCGCCTGGAGCACCACGATCACGGCGGTCGCGACCGCCGGCGTGTGCTGCGTCCGGCTCAGCATCATCACGGCCAGCGCCAGGCCGCCGGCCAGGGCCGCGGCCCAGGTCGCGCTGCCGAGCACGGCCAGCACGGCGAACCCGGTGAGCGCCGCCAGCAGGTGACCGCCGACCAGGCTGCGCGGCTGCGCCAGCGGCAGGGCCGGGGTGCTGTGCACCAGGGCGGCACTGGCCGCCAGCGGCGGGATCAGCATCGGCTGGTGCAGCAGCGCCCCAGCGGCGACGATCAGCAGCAGCACCGATATCGACGAGGTGGTCGCGTGCAGCATGGTGCCCAGGCTCGGCGAGGCGGGTGCCCTGCTGACCGGCGGCCGCAGGGCAGGGCGGGATCGGGTGGCCTGGTCGGTGCTCATGTGCGCGGTACTCCGGAATGCTCCGGACGTCACTGGCCCGGGGTTGGACGGGGGTCGGGAACGGCCCGGCACCACCGCGACAGCTCCACGCGGCGGGCCCGCGTGATCGACGCGGCGGGGCCATACGCTCGGCTCCGGATCCCGGACGGCGCAGTCCATTGGTGGACAAATCTACCCGTCCTGCCGCTTTGCGCCGCACCCGGGGGCCCTCACCCCTCCCCCGGCCACCTCTCCCCCGGCCACCCCGCCCCCCGTCGACCCCGCCCCCGGTCACCCGGCCCGGACCTCGGCCCCGCACCGATGGCAGACCGCCGGCGGCGCCGTGTCCAGCACCGCGTCGCACTCCGGGCAGACCCGGTTCAGCCAGCAGGCGGCCTCGCCGCCCTCCGGCTCCGGCCCGGCGGTCCGAGCGGCCGCCGGCTCGTCCTCTTCGCTCATGTCGACACCGTACGTCGAGGCAGGACGCCCCCGGGACGCTCCGCCGCGGGCTGCGACTTCCCGGGCCGCAACGACCTGAACCGCAACGCCCCGGGCCGCGACGACCGGGCCGCGCCGGGTCCGTGACGGGGCGGGGCAGGGTGCCCGCGTCCATGGGCCGGCCCGCCGGGCCGCTCCCCACCGGGCCGGACCGTTCCCGACCGGACCCTTCCCCACCGGGCCGGACCGTTCCCGACCGGACCGTTCCCGACCGGGCCCTTCCCCACCGGGCCGGACCGTTCCCGACCGGACCGTTCCCGACCGGACCCTTCCCCACCGGGCCGTTCCGCACCGGGCCTCCGGGATCCCGCCGGGCCTCCCGGATCCCGCCGGACGGCCTCGAACGCTGCCGCTACTGCACCGTCAGGGTGCCGTGCATGTACGTGTGGATGCTGCAGATGTACCGGTACTCGCCGGGCGTGGTCGGGGCGGTGAACGTGGTGGTCCCACCGCCGGCGATGTCGCCGGTGTCGAAGAGGCCGTCGGTGACGGAGGTGACGGTGTGCGCGGTGCTGTCCTGGTTGATCACGGTCACGGTCGCGCCGGGGGCCACCGTCACCCCGACCGGGTTGAACGCGAAGTCCTTGATGGTGACGGTGACGGCGGTCGCCGGGTTCCCGCCGGGCGAGGCGGACGCCGAGCCGGACGCGGAGCCGGACGCCGAGGGGCTTGCGGAGCCGGCGGACGGCGAGGGTGTGCCGGCGGTGGTGGGTGTGGTGTCCGCGGTGGCGGGCGCCGGGGTGCTCGGGGTGCTCGGCTTGCTGGAGGAGCAGCCGGTCAGGCCCAGCAGGGCGAGGACGGTGACGGCCGTGAGGGCGGTCCGCCACCGGCGGGGGTTGGTGGGCAGCATGGTGCTCCGGCCTTTCGGGTCCGCGCCCGCCGGGAGGCGGGCCGCCGGTGGCCAGACTCCCGCAGGCCGGCGGCCGGGAGCGGGTCCACCCACCCGTCGGGCCTCCCCGTCACCCGAACGGGCGGCCGCCGTTCGCCCGGTCGGCCCCAGCCCCACCACCGCCCCATCCGATCCCCCTGCCCCTCTGCCCCGCTGCCCCCTACCCCTCCCCTCGCCCCGTCTCCCGACCTTCCGGCCCCGCCCTGCTGCGCAGGCCCATCGAGCCGCGAGCCGACCCGACCGACCCGACGGACCCGACGGACCCGACCGACCCGACCGACCCGACCGACAGGGCCCGCCTCACCCCTACCCCGACTACGAACCCGGGGCTGAACTGCCGTGCTCGATCTGGTGGATGAGTCGCTTGAGCTGGGTGACCTCGTCCTGGAGCGCACGGTCGCCGGCCGGGGTGAGGGAGAGCCAGGTGCGGGCGCGCTTGCCCTCGTAGCCCTTCTCCACCTCGATCAGTCCGGCCTTCTCCAGGACGGCCAGGTGCTGGCTGAGGTTTCCGGCGGTGAGGCCGAGCGCCGTCCGCAGGAATCCGAACTCGACCCGTCGGGCCTGGTGGGCGACGGTGAGGATGCCCAGGCGGACGCGCTGATGGACCACGTCGTCCAGGCCGTTGACCGGGTGCTGACCAGGTTCGGCGGTCATGACGTCCTGCGCTGACGGGACGGCTCGGCCAGGCGGAAGCCGAGGGCACCGAGCAGCAGGAGCAGGCCGGGGACGCCCAGCCGGGGCAGGGCGGACCAGGGCGATGCCGCGAGGCTCCCGGCCCAGCCGGTGCTGAGCGGTACCAGTTCGACGGCCAGGTACACCGCGGTGAGCAGAAGCAGCGCGCGGCTGCGTTCCACCCAGGACAGCACCAGCAGCGGCAGCCCGATGGCCGCGGCGTTCCCGGTGAACCGTTCGAGGAAGGCCGTCGTCCCCGAGGCGGGATCGAGCCGCAGGCCCCAGAAGTCGAGCGGGTCGCCGGGCTGCGGGAATCCCTGCCGGAGGCTCCAGAACGCGGTGGCCGCAGCCAGGCCCGCCAGGGCCGCCCCGACGAGGATGTACGGCCGGACCGGGGTGCCGACCCCGCGACTGCGCGAGCGGCGGACGTAGAAGACCGCGATCGCCGTGTAGGCCAGGCCGAGGCCGAGGGTCCAGTAGAGCGGGGACCCCTGCGTGACGAGGGTGCAGCTCGTGGGGACGTCCGACGAGCCCGGGACCGGCGGGCAGGTGGTGACGGTCCGGACGCTGGTGGTGAGGCGGGCGACCAGGATCCCGCCGAGGGTCAGCACGCCGAACAGCAGGAGGGGGAACCAGGCGCCGCGCTGGGCGGCCCGGACCTGGCGGGTCAGCTCGCCGAGGCCGGCGAGGACTTCGCGGGGGGTGCCCGATGACGGTACAGATGCGTCTGTCATACAGTCAGCTTTGCACTGCAAACCAGTTGTGACAAGAGACCTGTTCGAGGGCACAGCACCGCCCCCGCACCCACGCCGGAGGAAGCCCCCGTCCCGTCAGGACGCCCCCGGCAGCGGCTGCTCGGCCCAGATCGTCTTGCCCTCGCGGAGATACCGGGTACCCCAGTGGGCGCTGAGCTGCATCACGATGAACAGCCCCCGGCCGCCCTCGTCGGTACTGCCGGCCTGCCGCAGGTGCGGAGCGGTGTTCGTCCGGTCGGACACCTCGCAGATCAGGGTGCGGTCCCGGATCAGGCGCAGCTGGACGGCGCCCTTGCCGTAGCGGATGGCGTTGGTGACGAGTTCGCTGACGATGAGCTGGGTGCTGTACACCAGGTCGTCCAGCCCCCAGGCGACGAGCTGGCTCTCGGCCAGCTCGCGGGCCTGGGAGACGACGGCGAGGTCGTCGGGGAAGGTCCAGGCGGCGACGTTCTCCTGGGCCAGGTGGTGGGTGCGGGCGAGCAGCAGGACGGCGTCGTCGTCGGGCCGGTCCGGTACCAGGGCGTAGACCGCGGAGTCGCAGAGCTCCTGCAGGCTGCGGCCGGGCTGGGCGAGGACCTGGTGCAGGCGTTCCAGCGAGGCGTCGCTGTCGCGGCCCCGGTCGGTGACCAGGCCGTTGGTGTAGAGGGCGATGACGCTGCCCTCGGGCAGTTCGACGGTGGCGGCCTCGAAGCCGGCCCCGCCGACCCCCAGGTGCGGGCCGACGGGCACCTCGAACGGGAGCGCCCGCCCGGCCGGGTCCAGCACCAGGGGCTGCGGGTGGCCCGCCCGGGCGGCGGTGCACCGGCGGGAGACCGGGTCGTAGGTGAGGACGAGGCAGGACGCGATCAGCTCCTCCCCGGGGACGCCGCCGGGGGCCACCGCACTGTCCCGGGCGAGGCGCAGGGCGGTGGTGTCCAGGCGTTCCAGCAGTTCGTCCGGGGGCAGGTCCAGCGCGGCCAGGGTGCGGACGGCGGTGCGCAGCTGGCCCATGGTGGCGGCGGCCTCGACGCCGCGTCCGGCGAGGTCGCCGACGACCAGAGCGACCCTGGCCCCGGAGAGCTGGATGACGTCGTACCAGTCGCTGCCGGCGCCTCCCGTTATGTAGAGGTGGGCGGCGTCCACGGCGGAGACCGACGGGGGCCGCTGGGGCAGCAGGTAGCGCTGGAGTGCCGTGGCGACGGTGCGTTCGCGTGCGTAGCTGCGGGCCTTGTCCAGGGAGAGGGCGGCGCGGGCGGTGAGTTCCCGGGCGAGTTCGAGGTCGTCCTCGTCGAAGGGCTCGGGCCGTTCGTAGCGGTAGTAGGCCGCCAGGCCGAGGACGGTCTCGTGGACGACCAGGGGGACGACCATCAGCGAGTGCACACCGGCGGTCCGCAACCGTTCGGTGGTGGGCACGTCGGCCCTCAGCCAGGGCTCGTCGAACTCGAGGTGCTTGACCAGGCGCGGCCGTACGTCGGCGAGGCTCTGGGTGAACGGGGTCGGGAACGGGAAGGTGTTGAGGCGGCCGATTCGCACCGGGAGTTCGCCGCCGTGGCGGGTGCGGTAGGCGGCACGGCGCAGCGGATGGTCGTGGCCTACCGGGCCCTCGTGGGCGGGGCCGGCCCGCCAGGCCTCGTCGAGGACGTCGACGGTGGTGGCGTCCGCGAAGCGCGGCACCGTGACGTCGGCGAGCTCCTGCGCGGTGGTGGCGAGGTCGAGGGTGGAGCCGATGACCTGGTTGGCCCGGTGCAGGACGGCGAGTCGCTCGGCGGCGGACTCCCGCGCGGTGACGTCCTCGACGGCGACGGCGACGCCGAGCGGTTCGCCCGGCCGGCCGGTGACGCCGTCCTCCAGCCGGTAGAGGGTCAGCGAGAGCACCTGGGCCCGGTCGGGGGCGGCGGCGGGGTGACCGTACAGCAGCCGGCCCGACAGGGTGGCACCGGTGGCGAGCACCTCGCCGGCGAGTCCGGTCAGCTCGGCGGCGGGGAATCCGGGGACGAAATCGGTGAGCCGCCGGCCGATGGCCTCCTCGCCGGGCAGGCAGCGCAGGACGCGGGCGGCGCGGTTGAGCTGCACCAGCCGCAGCTCGCGGTCGAGGACGTACCAGCAGCGCGGCGCCCCGCCGAACAGTGCCGCCAGGAGGGCGGCCTCCCCTTCGTCGCGATCCGAGTCCCGCACCGTGAAACCTCCCGGCAGCCGTACCTGATCCGTGGTGGTCCTTTCCCCCACCATGGCAGAGCGGGAGGGCGGTCGCCCGGTACGAATCGCTGGTGCGTCGCCGCGTCTCGGCCCCGCGGCCGCAGCCGCGCCCAGGCCCTCCCGGCCGGTTCCGGGACACCGCCCGGGGCGGCAGGGCGGCGGGTCGTCCGGGTGCCGGACGAGGCTCACCCGCCCGGCCCAGACAAGGGCCGTCCGGCGGGCGGAGCGGGCCGAAGTGTGAGGAGTCTGGGTTCTCCTCCGCTGCGACGAGTCAGCCCGCCGGCGGGCGGCCCGGGGAGGACGAGAGGAGCAGGGAATGGCAGACCTTCGGGACCGGTTCGACCCGATCCCTTCCTGGGCGCGGCCGCCGGAGGTGCTGGTGGCCGCGTCCGGAGGTGCGCCGGGCGCGGGCGGTCACGGCCTGCTGGGCGTACCGCTGCCGGCCGAGGGGGACGTACCGTCCGAGCTGGGTGCGGGCCGGGAGCAGCTGGCGGCGGCCGGGCTCACCGGCGAGGCGGGCACGGCGGGGCTGCTGGCCGGCACCGGCGACGGCCCGCCGCTGGTGGTGTTCGGCACCGGCGCGCCGGAGGCGCTGGACCCCACCGCCCTGCGGGACGCCGGAGCGGCGTTCGCCGGGGCGGCCGCCCAGGAGGGCCGGCTGGCGCTGCTGCTGCCGGTGGGATCCGGGGTGGCTCCGGCGGCGGCCGCGCAGGCGCTGGTGGAGGGTGTACTGCTGGCGCGCTACCGCTTCGAGGTGCTGAAGCGCTCGCCGCAGGCCGTCCCGGTGGTGGCGCTGACGCTGCTGGTGCCCGGGCCGGACGTGGCGGAGGCCGAGCGGGGCGCGCGGCGCGGCCTGCTGTTCGCGCGGGCCACCATGCTGGCCCGTGACCTGGCGAACTCGCCGCCGAGCCTGCTGACCGCCGCGGTGCTGGCGGAGGTCGCGAGCGGCCTGGCCGCGGACACCGGCCTGACCGCCGAGGTGTTCGACCAGGCGCAGCTGGTGGCGATGGGCTGCGGCGGTCTGCTGGGGGTCAACGCCGGCAGTGCCGACCCGGCCCGGATGATCAAGCTGCGCTACACCCCGGCGGGCGCGGGCCCGGCCGGCGACGGAGCGGCCCGGGTCACGCTGGTCGGCAAGGGCGTGATGTACGACTCCGGCGGGATCAGTCTCAAGCCCGCCGACGCGGTGCACGCGACGATGAAGAACGACATGTCGGGGGCCGGGGCGATCCTGGCGGCGATGTCGGTGCTCCGGGAGCTGGACTGCCCGACGGCCGTGACCGGGTACCTGATGTGCACGGACAACATGCCCTCGGGCACCGCCACCAAGCTCGGTGACGTGCTGTCGATCCGCGGCGGCACCACGGTCGAGGTGATCAACACGGACGCGGAGGGCCGCCTGATCATGGCGGACGCGCTGGTGCTGGCGACCGAGGAGCCCACCGACGCGATCGTGGACATCGCCACCCTCACCGGCGCCGCGATGCGCGCGCTGGGCGCGGAGATCGCCGGGGTGTTCGGCAACCGCCGGCCGCTGGTGGAACAGGTGCTGGCGGCGGCCCGGGCGACCGACGAGCCGGCCTGGCAGCTGCCGCTGGCCCGGCGGTACCGGGCGGAGCTGGACTCGGACGTGGCCGACGTCAAGAACATGGGCGGTCCGAACGGCGGCGCCATCCATGCCGCGCTGTTCCTGGAGGACTTCGTCGCCGGGGCGCCGTGGGCGCACCTCGACATCGCCGGGCCGGCCCAGAACGACCGTGCGACCGGCTGGCGGCCCAAGGGCTGCACCGGGTTCGGGGCGCGGCTGCTGGCGGAGTTCCTGCTGGGCTTCACCCCGCCCGGGCGCCCCGAGCCGGGCTCCGGCGAGGGCGGAGAGGCGGCCCGCGATGAGCGGTGAGGCGGTGCCAGCGGGCCGGACCCGCGGGCAGCGGATGCTGGACGGCATCGAGAAGATCGGCAACAAGGTCCCGCACCCGGCGATGATCTTCATCGGGCTCTGCGCCCTGGTGATCGTGCTCTCGGCGATCCTGGCCGCCTTCGACGTCTCGGTCACCTACGACGCCGCCGAGCCGGCGCCCGTCCCCGTGCACGAGGTGTACGACGGAGGCACCGACTACCCGTCCAACCAGGTGCCGCCGGTCTCGAACTACGACCACCCGTACGAGATCCACCAGGAGACCACGAAGATCGAGAGCCTGCTGACCGGGGACGGCGTCAGGTTCATCTTCACGTCGGCGACCACCAACTTCACCAACTTCGGCGTGGTCGCGGTGATCCTGGTCGCGATGGTCGGGGTGGGCCTCGCCGAGGAGGCCGGCCTGATCGGCGCGCTGATCCGCAAGCTCGTCCGGGTGGCCCCGCCGGGCAGCCTGACCTTCATCATCGTGCTGCTCGGCATCCTGTCCAGCATCGCCTCGGACGCCGGCTACCTGGTGCTGATCCCGCTGGGCGCGGTGGCCTTCATGAGCGTCGGGCGCCATCCGCTGGCGGGCCTGGCCGCCGCCTTCGCGGGCGTCGGCGCGGCATTCGGCGTGAACGTCCTGATCACCCCGGTCGACGGGATCATCACCGAGATCACCAACGAGGCGGTCGCGCTGGTCAAGCCCGGCGAGTCGATCAACCTCACCGCCAACCTCTACTTCGGCATCGCCTCGACGCTGTTCCTCGCCGTCGTCATCACCGTGATCACCGAACGGATGGTCGAACCCCGGCTGGGTGCCTACACCGAGGTGCCGGAGGTCGAGGACGTCACCGAGGCCGAGATCAGCGTCGAGGCGGAGGGCCGCGGCCTGCGGTACGCGCTCTACGGCCTGCTGGTGGTGGCGGTGGCGGTCTCGCTGCTCTCCTTCGTCCCGGGGGCGCCGCTGCGCAACCCGGAGACCGGCAGCCTGTTCGACGACTCGCCGTTCATGGACGCGCTGATCTTCATCATCATGCTGCTGTTCCTGGTCGCCGGCCTCTGCTACGGCGCCGGGGCCAACACGCTGCGGGGCACCAGCGCCGCGATGGAGGCCATCACCAAGACCTTCGCGGGCCTCGGCGGGCTGATCTTCCTGTTGTTGATCATCGCCCAGTTCATCGCCTACTTCAACTACAGCAACATGGCGACGATCGCCGCCGTCAAACTGGCGGACGTCCTGGAGGGCATCGACGTCGGGCCGCTCTGGCTGCTGCTGGGCCTCATCCTGGTCACCCTGATCCTGGACCTGATCATCCCCGGGGTGATCCCCAAG
Source organism: Kitasatospora herbaricolor (assembly GCF_030813695.1). NCBI lineage: Bacteria > Bacillati > Actinomycetota > Actinomycetes > Kitasatosporales > Streptomycetaceae > Kitasatospora > Kitasatospora herbaricolor. The sequence continues at coordinate 7,003,754 of NZ_JAUSVA010000002.1, read as the reverse complement.
TGGGCGATCCTGGCGCCGGTGTTCGTCCCGCTCTTCCTGCGCCTGGGCATCGCCCCGCAGACCGTGCTGGCGGCCTACCGGATCGGCGACTCGCCCCCGAACGTGATCACCCCGCTGATGGTGTACCTGCCGTTCATCGTCCTGCTCACCCAGAAGTACAAGAAGAAGTCCGGCGTCGGGACCGTGGTGTCGCTGATGATGCCGTACGCGATCCTGGTGGCGGTCGCCTGGGTCGTCCTCTTCGTCGTCTGGTACCTGATCGGCATCCCGCTCGGACCGGGCGCGCCGGTCGACGCCTAGGGCGTGGCCGGCCGGAGCAGGGCGCCGCGGGGGGACGTGACGCCATGAGCGATGCCGCCGTCTGCCTGACCGTCCTCGCGGCCGTGATCGTGCTCTTCGTGTGGAACCGGCTGCCGGTGGAGGCCGTCGCGTTCGGCTCGGCGCTGGTGCTGTACGCCACCGGCGTGCTGGACGCCGGGGAGGTCTTCGCCGGCTTCGGCGACCCGGTGGTGACCTTCGTCGCCGCCCTGTTCGTGGTGAGCGCGGCGCTGCAGGCCACCGGGCTGACCGCCTGGGCCGGGCGGCGGCTGAGCGGGCGCGGCGGCGGGCCGGCCCGGCTGGTCGTGCTGGCCATGCTGCCCGCCGCCGGGCTGACCGCGCTGATCACCGTCACGGGGGCGGTGGCGGCGCTGCTGCCGCTGGTGGTCATGCTGGCCACCCGGGCCGGACTGCCGCCCTCCCGGCTGGTGCTGCCGCTCGTGTACGCCGGGCACGCCGGGTCGCTGCTGCTGCTGATCGGCTCCCCGATCAACGTGATCGCCTCGGAGGCGGCGGCCGAGAGCGGCGGGCATCCGTTCGGCTTCTTCGACTTCACCGTGGTGGGCCTGCCGGTGCTGGCCGGGACGGTCGGGCTGACGGTGCTGTTCGGGCACCGGCTGCTGCCGCGGCGCACCCCTGGCTGCATCCCGTCCGACCTGAGCCGGCACGCCCGGACCCTGATCGCCCACTACGGGCTGGAGCAGGGCGCGGCGAGCCTGCAGGTGCCGGCCGGCTCCGGGGCCGTCGGGCTGGCCGCCGAGGAGCTGACCGCGGGCGCGCCGGCCGGGCTGGCCGTGGTCGGCGCGCTCACCGCCGACGGGCACGATCCGCGCGGGGACGGGGCCCTGCAGGCCGGCGACATCCTGATCGTCCGCGGGGAGCGCGCCGCGACCGAGGAGTTCGCCGCCGCGTACGGGCTCGGGCACCTGCCCGCGCCGCTGCGCGAGCACCTGGCGGACGTGCTGGTCAACCGGGACAGCGGGCTGGTCGAGGTGGTGGTCAGCCCCCGCTCCACCCTGATCGGGGAGCGGGTCTTCCCCGGGATGGCCACCGCAGACGGGGACTTGGTGATCCTCGCCGTCCACCGCTCGGGGCGGGAGGCCGGCCCCGAACGGGCCGCCCTGCGGGCCGGTGACACCCTGCTGGTGCAGGGCGGCTGGCAGGCGCTGGACCGGGGGCTGGAGCCCGCCGCGGACGTCCTGGTGGTCGACTCCGCCGCCGAGGTCAAGGCGCAGCTGGCACCGCCCGGGGCGCCCGCCCGGCGGGCCCTGGCCGTGCTGGCCGGCATGGTGCTGCTGCTCGCCACCGGCGCCGTGCCCGCCGCCGTGGCGGGCCTGCTGGCGGCGCTCGCCGTGGTGCTGCTGCGGGTGCTGACGCCCGAGCAGGCCTACCAGGGGATCTCCTGGACCACCGTGGTCATCGTCGGCGGGCTGTTCCCGCTGTCGGTCGCGATCCAGCGCTCGGGCGCCGCCGACGACATCGCGCACCTGGTCGTCCGGGCGGCCGGTGGCAACGGCCACCTGCTGCTGCTCGGGGTCTTCCTGCTCACCGCCGTGCTCGGGCAGTTCGTCAGCAACATGGCCACCGCCCTGATCGTGGTGCCGATCGCGGTCTCGGCGGCGCAGGACGCCGGCGTCTCCGTCCAGCCGCTGCTGATGTGCGTGGCGGTGGCCGCGGCGGCCGCCGTCCTGACCCCGGTGGCGACGCCCGCGAACATGATGGTGATGGGCGCGGGCGGCTACCGGTTCGGGGACTACTGGCGGTACGGCCTGCCGGTGCTGGGCTGGTTCCTGGTCGTCACGCTGACGGTGGTGCCGCTGGTCTGGCGGTTCTGACGGCGCGGCGCCTCAGCGCGGACCGGGCCCGTCGCCGTACACCTCCAGCTCCTGGATCCGGGCCGGCTCCGGGTCGCCGCCGGCCGGGGCGTCGGCGGTGACGTCGACCCGCAGCCGCACGTACCGGGCCGGGCGGGGCGGGACGGTGTGCTCGGTGCGGCTGGCCCGGGAGCCGGTGGCGGCGACGGCCGGGCTCCAGTCGACGCCGTCGGTGCTGGTGTCGATCCGGAAGGCGGCGGTGTTGCGGCCGGTGCTCTCGCCGCCCAGGCCCGCGTGGGCGACCACGAAGGCGGAGACCGTGCGGACGGCGCCGAGGTCGGCCCGCAGCCACGGGTCCGGCTCCGCGGAGCACCAGCCGGCCGCGCTGCCGAGCGCGCCGTCGAAGGCGCGCTCGGCCGGTCCGCCGCCGGGGCAGGGCGCGGAGCCGGTGGCGGCGGCGCCGAGCGCGAGGTCCGGGCCGCGCTCGGGCGCGGCGGGGACGGCCGGCGCGCCGTCGGGGAAGGAGGGCGGCACGTCGTCGGCGCCGGTGCCCCAGCGCGCGCCGGGTGCGCCGCCCATGGTGTACTCCAGCGCGGCCCCGCCGGCGAGGTCCGGGTAGCGCAGGTAGCTGTGGGTGGTGGCCGCCCGGTCGACCGTCAGCCCCTGGACGTAGCGGCCGCCGCCGGTGGCGGTGATGGCGATGTCGCCGCCCGGGCGCCTGACCAGCGCCGCCGGGAAGAGCGGCCCGTGCAGGGCGAGGGTGTCGGCGCCCGGCGTGACCGGGTACATCCCGAGCGCGGCCCAGACGTACCAGGCCGAGGTGGCGCCGAGGTCGTCGTTGCCCGGCAGGCCGCCCGGGCCGGTGCCGAAGGACTCGGCCGCCACCCGGCGGACGGCGTCGGCGGCCCCGGCCGGCCGGCGGGCGAAGTTGTAGGCCCAGGGCACGCCGTGCTCCGGCTCGTTGCCGATGTAGTAGTAGGGCCGGCTCTGGCCGGCGTTCAGCTCGCCGAAGTGGTGGTCCAGCCGCTGCAGGGCGGTGTGCCGGCCGCCCATGGTCCCGATCAGGCCCGCGTAGTCGTACGGGACCGTCCAGGTGTACTGCGCCGCGTTGCCCTCGGTGAAGCCCCGGCCGCTCGCCGGGTCCAGCGGCCAGGCCCACCGGCCGGCCTGGTCCCGTGGCTGCACGTAGCCGGCGTCCTGGCCGTAGGTGTTGCGCCACCACTGGGCGCGGGTCATGTGGGCGCGGTACGCGTCCACGTCCCCCAGCGCCCGGGCGAACTGCGCCACCGCGAAGTCGGAGGCGGAGTACTCCAGCGAGTCGGACGGATCCCCGGCGAGGTAGCCGAGCCGGGTGTAGGCGGACTGCCGGCCGCGGACCGGGCGGCCCTGGCTGGTGCCCCCGGCCGAGGACCTCTCCATCAGGGCGAGCGCGGCCGTGGTGTCGAAGTCCCGTGCGCCGAAGGCGTACAGGCCCGCGATCACGATCGGGCCGGGGTCGCCGGTCATCACGAACTCCTCGTCGGTCTGCTGCGACCACTTGGGCAGCAGTCCGCCCTGCTGACCGTCCAGCACCATCGACCGGGCGATGTCGTTCGCCTCGGCCGGCGCGAGCAGGGCGACCAGCGCCGCCCAGGAGCGGTAGATGTCCCAGCCGGAGTAGTTCTGGTAGACCGGGTGGTCGGCGTGGTGCACGGCCCCGTCGAAGCCGCGGTAGTCACCACCGACGTCACTGGACACGTTCGGGCTCTGGAACACGTGGTAGAGCGCCGTGTAGAACTTCCGCAGCTCGCTCTCCCGGCCGCCGCTCACCAGCACCCGGCCGAGCACCTCGTTCCAGGCGGCGTCGGCGGCCCTGCGGACGGCGTCGAAGTCCCAGCCGGGGTTCTCCGCGTCGAGGTTGCGCCGGGCACCCTCGGCGCTGACGTAGCTGAGCCCGACCTTGAACCGGACGCTCCGCCCGCCGGTCGTGTCGAAGGTGAGGTACCCGCCGGTGCCGGTGCCCGAGGCGACGGCCGAACCGGGGGTGACGGTCGCCCCGGACCAGGTGCCGAAGCCGGTCGGCGCGCGGTCGAGGCGCAGGTCGAACCAGATCTGATAGGTCTTCGACGAGCCGCAGAAGCCGCCGGCGGTGACGCTGCCGGTCACCTCGGGTCCGTCGATCCGCAGGCTTCCGGGCCGGTCGCCGGTCGCGCTGCGGCCGGTGCCGATCAGCAGCCGGGCGGTGTCGGTGGCGGGATAGGTCAGCCGGCCCATGCCGGTGCGGGTGGTGGCGGTCAGTTCGACGTCGGTGCCGTACCGGTCGAGCCTGGTCCGGTACCGGCCGGGGGCGGCGGACTCCTCGGCCTTGGTGTGGCCGGAGGCGTACTCCGTCCAGGCGCTGCCGGGGGAGGCGGTGAGGGCACCGGTCACCGGGAGCAGCGGCAGGTCCTCGTTGTTGGGGCAGCCGGCGCCGTCGAAGTGGGTCAGGCTGAAGGACTCCACCGAGCTGTCGGACCACCGGTAGCCGGAGGGCGAGGCGGTCGGGGTGTCGGGGCTGAACTGCACCCCGCCGAAGGGGACGACCGCCCCGGGGTAGGTGCTGCCGCCGGATCCGCCGGGCACCGGGTCGGGGGCGGTGCTGTCGTCGGTGCCGACGAAGGGGTCGACGTACCGGGTGAGCGGGACGGCGGCCGCCTGTGCGGGCGTGACGGCGGCGTCGGCCGGGCCTGCGGCGGCGAGCAGTGCGGCGCCGACGGCGCAGGCGATTCGGGAGCGGAGCAGGGTGGGCCGCCCTGGGGTGATGGTCCGTCACATCGGCCGTGCTGGCGGCCTCGTGGCACGCGGCAGGTCGCGCGGGGTGCATCCGCAGACTACCGACGCGGGCGTGATCGCCCGGGGGCGCGCCCGAGGACCCGGGCCGGGTGCAGGCGGATGGCGGAACGGGCGGACGGCTCACGTGGGAGGGGACGGCCGGACGGCTCTCGCGGGCGGGGACGGCCCGACGGCTCAGGTGGGCGGGCGGCCCGCCGAGGCGGAAGGCGGGCGCCCGGACGTCGTCAGGGCGCGTCGCCGGGCCGGGGGGCGTCGCCGGGCCGGGGACCGTCCGCGCCGAACCGCTCCCAGGGCGCGTCCGGCGGCGCGGGGAGGATCTCGCCGGCCACCGCCACCCGGCGGCCGGCGGCGGCCAGCCGGGCCAGCGTGGCGGTGATCATCGCCAGCGCGACGGTGTCCAGCCGGGTGACCCGGCCGAGGTCGAGCAGCACCGGTCCGGTGGTCCCCGTCTCCAGCTCGAACAGCACCCGTTCGGCGGCGGTGAAGTCCAGCGCCCCCTGGGCCGCCACCACCGCGAAGGCGCCCCGGCGCGGGGCGGCCCCGCCCGAGGGCCCGGCGACGACGGTCGGCGCCGCCGGGGCCGGGCTCAGCATCAGGTGCAGGCCGAACCGCTCCGACAGCTCCCGCAGCGCGGCGGTGCCCCGGACGGGATTGCCGGTCCGGTCCAGCGGCGGGCTCCAGCAGGCCGCTCCGAACCGGGCCGGACTGACCGCGATCAGCCCGCCCGACACCCCGCTCTTCGCGGGCAGCCCCACCCGCAGCAGCCACTCGCCGGAGGCGTCGTACATGCCGCAGGTCGCCATCACCGAGAGGACCTGCACCGCGACCCGCTCGCCGATCACCCGCTCGCCGGTGACCGGGTTGATCCCGCCGTTGCCCAGGGTGGCCGCCATCACCGCGAGGTCTCCGGCGGTGGCCCGGACGGCGCACTGGCGGAAGTACAGGTCGGTGGCGGTGAGCGGGTCGCAGGCCAGCGAGCCGGCCCCGCGCATCAGGTAGGCGAGCGCCCGGTTGCGGTCGCCGGTCGCGGCCTCCGAGGCGTGCACGGCCGCGTCCACGTCCAGGCGCCTCCCCGCGAAGGCGCTCAGCCCGGCGAGGATCCGCTCGAACCGCTCCGCCGGGGTCGCCCCCGGCACCAGCGCGGTGGTCGCGATCGCCCCGGCGTTGATCATCGCGTTGGACGGGCGGCCGGTGCCCTCCTCCAGGCTGATCGCGTTGAAGGCCTCCCCGCTGGGCTCGGCGCCGACCCAGCGGCCGACCTCGTCCAGGCCCAGCTCCGCCAGCGCGAGGGCGTAGACGAAGGGCTTGGACACCGACTGCAGGGTGAACGGCTCCGCCGCGTCGCCGGCCTGGTAGCGGTGTCCGTCCATGCTGACCAGCGCCAGCCCGAAGCCCTCGCGCCGGGCCCGGGCCAGCTCGGGGATGTAGGCCGCCGGCTCCCCCTCGTCCAGCGCGCCGAGGCGCCGGTGGATGTCCACCAGTGCCTCGGTGACCACGTCGGGCCCGGCGGCCACCCTCAGGGGGTCACGATCGGGAAGGAACGGTCGGGCTCGACGAGCAGCCCGAACAGGGTGCCCAGGACGGCCGGGTCGCCGTCGACGGTGACGCCCTGCAGCCCCTGCCCCGCCAGGACACCGAGCAGCTGCGCCTTGGTGAGGGTCAGGGTGAGCGCGGCGGGCTCGCGCGGAGCCGGTTCGAGCGGATGGGCGAGGTGGGTCAGGGCGCCGTTGCGCAGGGTCAGCCGGAAGCGTCGGCGCTGGTCGGTGACGACCAGGTCGACCAGCAGGTGCTCGTGCCAGGCCCGCGGGCCGTCGACCCGGATCGCGATCGAGTCCAGCAGCTGTTCGACCGTCAGCGCCATCAGCATCTCGGGGTTGGCGGCGTCCAGCAGGGCGGTGCCGGGGCCCTCCCGCAGCTCCTGCGCGGCCATCAGGTAGAAGTTGCGCCAGGTGCCGTTCTCGCTGCCGTGACCGAGCCGGTCGTAGACGTGCGCGAGCCGGTCCCGGGCCCGGTCGTTGCCCGGATCGGCGAAGACCAGGTGGTTGAGCAGGGTGGCGGCGAAGCGCAGGTCGCCGGCGTCGATGTGTCCGACGGCCTTGACCAGCGCGGCGTCCGGGCCGCCGGCCAGGTCGACGTAGCGCTTGGCCAGCTCCACCGGCGGGTGCTCCCAGAGGTGGGCCGGGTTCCCGTCGAACCAGCCGAGGTAGCGCTGGTAGACGGCCTTCACGTTGTGGCTGAGCGAGCCGTAGTAGCCGCGCGCGTGCCAGGCGCCCTCCAGGGCCGGCGGCAGCTGGATCTCCTCGGCGATCTCGGGGCCGGTCAGCCCGGCGTTCAGCATCCGCAGCGTCTGGTCGTGCAGGTAGGCGTAGAGGTCGCGCTGCTCGGAGACCAGGCGGACGACGTTCTCCCGGCCCCAGGTGGGCCAGTGGTGGGAGGCGAAGGCGACGTCCGTGGAGTCGCCGAAGAAGTCGATCGCCTCGTCCAGGTAGCGCGCCCAGATCCGGGCGTCGCGCACGACCGCGCCGCGCAGCGTCAGGATGTTGTGCATGTTGTGGGTGCAGTTCTCGGCCAGGCACAGCGCGCGGCGGTCGGGGAAGAGGAAGTTCATCTCCGACGGCGCCTCGGTGCCCGGGGTGAGCTGGAAGACGATCCGCACTCCGTCCACCGTCTCCTCCTGCCCGGTGCGGGTGACGTCCACGGTCGGCGGGATCAGCGTGATGGTGCCGACCGAGGTCGTCATGCCGAGGCCCGCGCCGATCTGGCCGTCCGCGGCCTTCGGCAGCCGGTCGCCGTACATGAACATCGCCCGGCGGGTCATCGCGTTGCCGGCGTACACGTTCTCGCTGACCGCGTGTTCCAGGAAGCCCTCGGGGGCGATCACCGGGACGGGGTCGTGGCCCTGCGGCAGCACGCCCCGCGCGCCGCCGAAGTGGTCCCCGTGCGAGTGGGTGTAGATCAGGCCGGTGACCGGGCGGGGGCCGCGGTGCTCGCGGTAGAGCTCCAGCGCGGCGGCCGCGCACTCGGCGGAGATCAGCGGGTCGATGACGATGACCCCGGTGTCGCCCTCGACCAGGGTCATGTTGGAGAGGTCGAGGCCGCGCACCTGGTAGATGCCGTCGGTGACCTCGTAGAGGCCCTGCCTGGCCACCAGCTGTCCCTGCCGCCAGAGGCTGGGGTGCGCGGTGGGCGGGCAGTCGGCCTTCAGGAAGTCGTAGGCGTCGTTGTCCCAGATCACCCGGCCGTCGGCGGCCTTCACGACGGCCGGTGACAGGGCGCCGACGAACCCGCGGTCGGCGTTCTCGAAGTCGGTGGTGTCCTCGAACGGGAGGGTGCTCATGCTGCGCCTTTCGGAGCGGGCGGTGCCGGTCTCCTCCGCACGCCGGAAAAGCCCGCACCGGCGCGCGGGCCTCGAATCAGGACAAACCTATAGAAACACCCTGCAATCGGCATGTTGACGGGCGGACGGACGGGCGGCCGGCATGGGCGGGCGGACGGCATCGGCTGGCGGCCGGGCGCGAGGTCCCGGCCGCCTGACGGTCACCACCTGTCAGGCCGGGTCCTGCGGCCCCTCCCGGACCACGGCCGCGCAGCCGGCCGGAACGCTCAGCCCCTCCGCCGGGACGGGCCTGGCCGCCAGCAGCTCGTGCCCCACCGCCGGCAGCAGCACCGCCCGGTCGGTGTTGTTGATGACGAAGAGCCAGCTGCGGCCGTCCGCCGAGCGCCGCCGGACCGCCTCCACACCGGGCGGCAGGCCCGCCACCTCCGGTACCACGCCGCTCTCCTCCACGATCCGGCCGACCAGGGCCCGGTACGCCGCCTCGTCCAGCCCGGTCGAGAGATACCAGCCGGTGCCCGCCCCGAAACGGTGCCGGGTGACGGCGGGCCTGCCGGTGAGCGGGCCCGCCGCGTAGGAGGTGACGGTCTCGGCGCCCTCGGTGCGCAGGTCCTCGCTCCAGACCCGGCCGGTGGAGCCGTCGGACAGCACCAGCCCGGCGCCGGCGGCGAGCGGGCGGTGTTCCTCGCCGCGGATGCCCAGCACCTCGCGGAGCGCGCCCGGGTAACCGCCGGTGCGGACCTGGTGCCGTTCGTCGACCACGCCGCTGAAGTACTGCACCAGCAGTGTGCCGCCGCCCTCGACGTAGCGGCGGAGCGAGGCGGCGCCCGCGTCGGAGACCAGGTACAGGCTGGGGGCCAGCACCAGGCGGTAGCGGGAGAGGTCCGATTCGGGGTGGGCGAAGTCGGTGGTGATCCCCGCGTCCCACAGGGCGCGGTGGGCGCGCTTGAGGGTGCCCGGGTAGTCGAGCTCGGCGGAGGGCAGCCCCTTGGTGTCCAGGGCCCACCAGGCATCGGCGTCGTGCAGGACGGCGGCCTCGGCGGTGACGGTCGAGCCGGCCACCTCGGCCAGCGCGGCGACGGCCTCGCCGGTGGCGACGGTCTCCCGGAAGATCCGGGTGTCGGGGCCGGCGTGCGGCACCATCGCCGAGTGCCACATCTCGGCGCCGGCCCGGGACTGGCGCCACTGGAAGAACAGCGCGCCCTCCGAGCCGCGCGCGATGTGGGCCAGCGAGCTGCGCAGGATCCGGCCCGGGTCCTTGGGCAGCACCCGGTCGGGGAGGTAGAGGGTGTTGGTGCCCTGCTCGATCAGGAGCCAGGGCCTGCCACCGCCGAAGGAGCGGGCCCGGTCGGCGCCGAAGGCGGTGTCGGCGTCGCCGTCGACACCGGGGGCGTCCATGTAGTGGTCGATGCCGACCAGGTCGACCTCGCGGCCGAAGGCCCAGAGGTCGAGCGTCTGGTAGCCCGGCAGCATCAGGTTGGTGGTGATCGGGACGCCGGCGGGGGTGTGGCGGCGGATCAGGTCGCGCTGCTCGCGGTAGGCGGCCAGCGCCTCGTCGGACCAGAACCGGCGGAAGTCCAGCGTGTGGCCGGGGTTGTGGTGCCACTGGGTGGCCCGCGGCGGCGCGATCTGCTCCCAGGAGCCGTAGCGCTGGCTCCAGAACGCGGTGCCCCAGGCCTCGTTCAGGGCGTCCAGGGTGCCGTACCGGGCGCGCAGCCAGACCCGGAAGGCGGCCGCGGACTGCTCGCAGAAGCAGACCGTGGCGTACTCGTTGTGGACGTGCCACAGGGCGAGGGCCGGGTGCCGGCCGTAGCGCTCGGCGAGGGCGCCGGCGATCCGGGCCGCCGCCCGGCGGTAGGCCGGGGCGGCCAGGCAGTAGGTGTCGCGGCTGCCGTGGGTGAGCCGGGTGCCGTCGGCGGTGACCGGCATCGCCTCGGGGTGGGCGAGGGTGAACCAGGGCGGCGGCGAGGCCGTGGGGGTGGCCAGGTCGACCCGGACGCCGTTCGCGTGCAGCCGGTCCAGCTGGGCGTCCAGCCACCCGAACTCGTAGCGTCCCTCCTCGGGTTCGAGCAGCGCCCAGGAGAAGACCCCGACGGTGACGAGGTTGACCCTCGCCCGCCGCATCAGCTCGTCGTCCTCCTTCCAGGTCGCCTCGTCCCACTGCTCGGGGTTGTGATCGCCGCCGAACGCCAGCCCCGGCAGCGGGAGCCGGGCCGCCATCAGCCGCGGACCGGCAGGTCGGCGCCGTCGCGCAGGAAGAGCGGGATCCGCTCCAGCGGGGCGTCCGCCCGCACGGTGCGCCCGCCCCGGTGGCGCTCGCCCGTCCAGGCGTCGGTCCAGTCGGCGCCGGCCGGGAGGCGGACGTCGCGTTGGCGGGCGCCGGCCTCGGTGACGGGGGCGACCAGCAGGTCCGGGCCGAGCAGGAAGGCGTCGTCCGCCTGCCAGGCCGCGGGGTCGTCGGGGAACTCGACGAACAGCGGGCGCATCGGCGGCAGTCCCTCCGCGGCCGCCGTCTCCATCTGCCGCATCAGATAGGGGCGCAGGCGCTCGCGCAGCCGCAGGTGCTCGGCGAGGATGCCGTAGGCCTGCTCGCCGTACGACCAGACCTCGTTCGGCAGGCCGGTCATGGCGGGCTCCAGTTTCTGCTCGGGGCCGCGGAACCCGTGGAGGCGGAAGAGCGGGCAGAAGGTGCCGTACTGGAACCAGCGGATCAGCACCTCGCGGTAGGCCGGGTCGTCCGGGTCGCCGCCGTGGAAGCCGCCGATGTCGGTGGTCCACCAGGGGATGCCGGAGACGGCGACGTTGAGGCCGGCCTTGATCTGGGTGCGCAGGCTGGCGAAGTCGGTCCCGATGTCGCCGGACCACAGGGCGGCGCCGTAGCGCTGCGCGCCGGCCCAGGAGGAGCGGTTGAGGGTGACGATCTCGCTCTCCCCCGCGGCCGTCAGGCCCTCGTGGATCATCCGGGCGTTCTCCCGGGGGTAGAGGTTGCCGACCTCCAGGCCCGGGCCGGCGTGGTAGCGCAGGTTCGCGGGGTGGCCGGGCTTGAGTTCGGGCTCGCAGGCGTCCAGCCAGAACACCTTGATGCCCAGCTCGTGGTAGTTGCGCCGGATCCGGTCCCAGACGAAGGAGCGGGCGTCGGGGTTGGTCGCGTCGTAGAAGGCGACCTGGGCGGAGTAGGCGTCCAGGCCCTTGTCGGGCCAGTCGGCGTGGGCCACCGGGCCGTACTCGGTGTTGATCAGGAAGCCCTCGTTGAGCAGTTCGTGGTAGTTCTCGCTGAGCGGGCTGACCGAGGGCCAGACCGAGACCATCAACTTGATCCCCAGCTCTTCGAGTTCGGCGTTCATGGCGGCCGGGTCGGGCCACTCGGCCGGGTCGAACCTCCAGTCCCCCAGGTGCGTCCAGTGGAAGAAGTCGCTGACGATGACCGAGAGTGGCAGGCCCCGGCGACGGTACTCGCGGGCCACCTCGAGCAGTTCGTCCTGGGTGCGGTAGCGCAGCTTGCACTGCCAGAACCCGGTGGCCCACTCGGGCAGGACGGGCGCGTGGCCGGTGGCGTCGGCGTAGCGACGCAGGACCTCGGCGGGCCTGCCGGCGGTCACCCAGTAGTCCAACTGCCGTGCGCTGTCGGCGACCCAGCGGGTGCCGGTCTCGGCCAGCTCGACCCGGCCGATCGCCGGGTTGTTCCAGAGCAGGCCGTAGCCCCGGTCGGAGAGCAGGAAGGGGATGGTCACCTCGCCGTTGCGCTGCACCAGGTCGAGCACGGCGCCCTTCTGGTCGAGCATGCCGTGGGTGTGCTGGCCCAGCCCGTACAGCCGCTCGCCCGGGTAGGCGCGGAAGCGCTGCTCCAGGCGGTGGTGGCCGTTGCCGGTCGCGGTGTAGAGGCGCGGGCCCGGCCACCAGAAGTGGTGCGGTTCCTCGGCCAGCAGCTCGCCGCCGTCGGCGGTCCGCAGGAAGGTGATCCGCCCGGCGGCCGGGTGCAGTTGGGGGTCGGTGGCGTCCAGGGCGTTGCCGTCGATCCGGACGGTGAGCGCGCCGTTGACCAGGGTGGCGGTGGCGCCCTCGATCTTCACCACGGCCTCGGCCGGCGGCCGCTCCAGCAGGGCGCCGGGCAGGTCGTGCAGCAGCGGCCCGCCGGGGGTGGCCCGGACCCGGACGGCGTCGGGGCCCCAGGGCTCCACCCGCAGGGTCTCGCCCCGGGCCCGCCATTCGAGGGCGCCGCCGAGGTCATGGAAGTGGTTGGGCATGGCTGTTCTCCACGTCTGCGGGGGTCTGCGGGGAAGGGAGGCGCCGGGCGGGGGCCGCCGTCAGCGGGGCGGGGCCGGAGCTCTCCCGGGGGGTCAGGACGGGGGTGAGCAGGGTGACCTCGGGGGTGGCGGCGCCGCCGATCCGCTTCAGGACCAGTTCGACGGCCTGCCGGCCGAGGTCCTGGGCCGGACCGGTGACGGCGGTCAGCCGTGGCGAGCTCTGCTCGGCGAGCGGCTCGGGGCAGAGCGCCACCACCGAGGCGTCCTCGGGGACGATCCGCCCGGAGGTCCGCAGCAGGCTCAGCAGAGGGCCGAGTGCGCCTTCGTTCTGGACCACGAAGCCGGTGGTGGCCGGCCGGTCGTCCAGGATCCGGCCGAGCACGCCGGCGGTGCTCTCGAAGCTGCCCTCGCACGGCCGGTGCAGGATCCGCAGGCCGCGCTCGCGGGCCCGTTCGCGGAACCCGCTCAGGGTGCGCTCCGCGTAGCCGGCGTGCCGCTGGTAGACCTGCGGCGCGTAGCCGACGAAGGCGACGTCGCGGTGGCCGAGGTCGGCCAGGTGGTCGGCGCAGAGGGCGCCGGCGGTGGCGAAGTCGTGGTCCACGCAGGACAGTCCGGTGGTGTCGGCGGGCAGGCCGATCAGCGCGGCGTGGCTGCCGAGTTCGCGCAGGACGGGGATGCGCTCGTCGTCCAGCTCGACGTCCATCAGGATCACGCCGTCGGCGAGGCCGCTGGCGGCGACCCGGCGCACGCCGTCCGGGCCCTCGTCGTTGGTGACGAGCAGGACGTCGTAGCCGTGGCTGCGGGCCGTCATCGTCACCGAGATGGCGATCTCCATCATGATCGGGACGTAGACGTCGGTGCGCAGCGGCACGACCAGCGCGATGATGTGCGAGCGCTTGCCGGCCAGCGCCCGGGCGCCGGCGTTGGGGTGGTAGCCCAGTTCGCTGATGGCCCGCTCCACCCGGCGGCGGGTGGGCTCCGAGATGCTGCGCTTGCCACTGAGGACGTAGCTGACCGTGCTCGGGGAAACACCTGCGTGCCGGGCCACTTCGGCGAGTGTCACCATTGGATCTGGTCCCCCTGTGCTGTGTCGGACGTCTGTGCTGCGGTGCCGCCCTGTTCCGGTGCCGCGCGGTGCGGCCCAGCGTAGTGACGGCGGTCGGGTGCGGCGGCGCTCAGCCCTTGACGGCGCCGGTGAGCACGCCCTTGGTGAAGTGCTTCTGGACGAACGGGAAGGCGATCACCACCGGGACGAGGGTCAGCACCACCACGGCCATCTGCAGCGAGAGCGGCGCGGTGGCGTTGGCGGCGTTGCCGAAGCCGGAGTTGACCTGGCCGGGCATGTTCGTGCCGAGGTTGACGTACTGGTAGAGCACGTACTGCAGCGGCCACTTCTGGCTGCTGGTCGGCATGTAGAGCATCACGTTGAAGAAGGAGTTCCAGTAGCCGACGGCGTAGAACAGGGTGATCACCGCGGTGACCGCTCGGGAGGTCGGCAGGACCACCGACCACAGGATCCGCCAGTCGCCAGCCCCGTCCATCCGGGCAGCGTCGATCAGTTCGGCGGCGGTGCCGGCGTAGAAGGACCGCAGCACCAGGATGTTGAACACGCTGACGGCGCTCGGCAGGATCAGCGCCCAGTACTGGTCGAAGCCGCCGAGCCCGGTGACCACCAGGTAGGACGGGATCAGGCCGCCGCTGACGAACATGGTGACGACCAGGATCATCAGCAGGAACCGGTGGCCGAGCGAGCGCGACCGGGACAGCCCGTAGGCGCACAGCACGGAGACCAGCATCGAGAAGGCGGTGCCCACGGCGGTGACCGCCAGGCTCACCACCAGGGCGCGGGTCACCGGGCCGTCGCCGAGCATCGTCCGGTAGGCGTTCAGGGTCAGGCCGTGCGGGACGATCACCAGGCCGCCGGCCCGGTTGACCGAGCCCTGGGTGGAGAAGCTGGTGATCACCACGCACCACAGCGGGCCGAGGACCAGCAGCAGGATGCCGCCCAGCGTCACGCCCTTGACGCCCTGGCCGACGGCGGTCGGGGCCTCCTCCCAGGCGGGGCGACCGGTGCGGCGCCGGGAGCCGGTGGTGAGTTCGCTCATTTCCGGTACAACCCGTCCTCGCCGAAGAAGTGCGCCAGCTTGTTGGCCCCGTAGATCAGCAGCAGCGAGACGGCGCTCTTGAAGATGCCGGCCGCGGCGCCGTAGCCGTAGTTGTTGGTGCCGATGCCGTAGTAGTAGGAGAAGGTGTCCAGCACGTCGGCGGCGTCGTGCCCCACCGCGTAGCGCTGGATCAGCAGTTGCTCGAAGCCGACGTTCAGGATGTTGCCGAGCCGGAGCACCAGCATCAGCACGATCACCCCGCGCAGGCCCGGCAGGGTGATGTGCCACATCCGGCGCCACCGGCCGGCGCCGTCCATCGCGGCGGCCTCGTACAGGTTCTCGTCGATGGCGGCCAGGGCCGCCAGGAAGACGATGATCCCCCAGCCGGCGTCCTTCCAGATCACCTGGGAGGTCACCAGCAGCTTGAAGACCGACGGGTCCATCATGATGTTCCACGGCGTCGTCCCGTGCTGGCGCAGGAACTGGTTGAGCAGCCCCGCGCCGCCGATCATCTGCTGGAACAGGGTGATGACCAGCACCCAGGAGAAGAAGTGCGGGATCAGCGTCACCGACTGGACGAAGCCGCGGATCCGCGGGCTGAGCACCGAGTTGAGCAGCAGCGCCAGCGCGACGGGGACGGGGAAGAACAGCACCAGCTGGACGGCCGCCAGCTCCAGGGTGTTCCACACCGATCCCCAGAACAGCGGATCGCCGAACAGCTGGCGGAAGTTGTCCAGGCCGATCCACTGGCTGTTCACCACCCCGACGATGGGGTCGTAGTACTCGAAGGCGGTGACAGTGCCGAACAGCGGCAGGTAGTTGAAGACCAGCAGCAGGACGACGACCGGTACGGTCATCAGGAGCAGCGAGCGGTCCCGGCGCAGCCGGATCCGCCAGTTCAGCTCCCGCGGGCGCCGCTCGCGGGGGCCGGGCGCCCCGGGGGCCGCCGTCGTGGCGCCCGGGGCCGCCGTCTCCTCGCGGCCGGGCACGTCGGCGCTGTTCGTGGTGACTGCCGCCACGACCACCGCACCTCCTAGGTAGTTCGGACCGGGTAGTTCGGACGGGGAGCGGTGGGGCTACTGGCCCGAGCCGTGCTTGTCGTAGACCTCGGTCTGGTACCAGGCGGTGAGTTCGTCGCCGCCGCTGCGCTTCCACGAGGTCAGCGCGTTCTGGTAGTCGGCGACGGTCTTCAGTCCGTGCTGGACGTCCTTGATGGTGTCCTCCAGCGCCTGGGCCGCGTCGGCGGTGGCGAAGCGGGTCGGCACGGTGATGTTCATGTTCCAGAACACCGGCTTGTAGGCGTACTTGACGGCCTGGGCGTCCCAGGCGCAGATGTCCTTGGTGATCTGGTCGAAGCCGGGGTTGCTGCGTGCCTGCGGGCTGGAGGCGAGGAACGGGAAGGTCTGCTGCTGGACGGACTTCTGCCCCTGCGGGGTGAAGGTCGGGGTGCCGTTCACCCGGGTGTGGTCGGTGCCCTCGACGCCGTAGTTGACCAGCGTGTACTCGGCCGAACCCCAGGGCGCCGCGAGGTAGTCGGCGACCGCGAGGAGTTCCTTGATCTGCTCCGGCTTCAGCTTGGCGTTGAGGTAGCTGACCATGCTGGTGGAGGGGCCGAGGAAGATGCTCGGGGTGGACTTCCCGTCCGCCGCGAACAGCGGGAGGGCGCCGCGCCGGTACTTCGGGTCGGCGGCCTGGCCGGCCTGGGCGTCGGCCATGTTCCAGGAGCCGGTGCCGTCACCGGTGACCAGCACCTTGCCGGCGTAGAACCGGGCCTTGGCGTCGTTGTTGTTGCCGGCCAGCGCGTCCGGGTGGACGTAGCCGGACTTGGCGAGCTTCCAGGCCCAGTTGAGGGCCTCCAGGAACTCCGGCTGCTCGTACTTGCGGATCAGCTTGCCGTCCTTGGCGGTGTAGAGCTGCGCCAGGCCGAAGGGCTGGGCGAGGTACGTCCAGAGGTCGTCGAAGGCCCAGACGCCGGCGCCGGCGCTGGTCAGCTCCTTGCCGAGGTTCATCAGGTCGTCGGCGGACCTCACGCTGTCGGCGGCGATGCCCTTGGCCTCGAAGACGTCCCTGCGGTAGTAGAAGGCGCCGGCGAAGGCGGTGCCGGAGGAGAAGCAGGGGATGCCGTAGAGCTTGTCGCCCCAGACCCCGGCCTGCCACGCGCCGGTCGGGATGGCCGCCAGGTTCGGGTACTCCTTGACCTTGTCCCCGGCCAGGTAGGGCGTGAGGTCGGCCAGTTGGGTGCCGGCGAGCCCGCCGACGTTGAAGAGCTGGTTCCACCAGGTGGGGAGCTGGATCCAGTCGGGGAGCTTCTGGGCCGCGGTCAGGGTGGGGATCGCGGTGTTGTAGGTGGTGCCGTTGGCCGGCTGCATGGTGAGCTTGACGCCGAGCGCGGCGTTGACGGCCTGGTAGAAGGAGTTGTCGGCCGCCGGGATGGTCCCCCAGAGCGGCGTCACGGCGGAGTAACTCCCCCCGGAGCCGGGCGTCTTGGCGACGGTCTTGACCGGCGCGGCCGGGTAGGTCAGGAAGCCCGGGTCGCTGAATCCGCCGCCGGGGCCGGTCACCGAGGGCAGGTCCGCGGTGACCGCCGTGTTGGCGACGAAGGCGGGCAGGGCGCCGGCCAGGCCGGTCTTGCTGTTGGAGCCGCTCTTCGCGGCGCCGCCACTCCCGCAGGCGGTGAGCAGTGGCGTCATGGCCGCTGCGCCGGCCACGCCGACGGCGGTCCTGAGGAGGGTTCTACGGCTGATCTGGGAGCTCATGATCGGTGCGGCCCTTCATCGTTCAGGATCCGGTGCGTCGAATCGCTTCGATGTTGCGGCGAGACTAACGGCGGGTTTCGGGTTCGACAAGGGGATGAACAAATCATTTCCCGGCACCTGCCGCCCCCGTGACCCTTCACAACCCCCTGTACTACCGGGCCAGATGAGGCCACGTGACCACCGGACGGTTGACACGCTCCACCTGCCATGCCACTTTCGAAGCGTTTCAACATCGCGGCCCGGCGGGACGCTGTCAGGGCCAGGACCTCCCCCGCCCCGCCCCGCGGCCACTCTCCCCGCACGCCCATCCCCGAGGGGTTTCCCAGGTGACGACCACCGCTGTGCCCGACCGGCCGCCCATCGAGCAACTCGCCTTCCGCGACCCCGCACGGCCGCTGCAGACACGCGTCGGGGACCTCCTCGCCCGGCTCACCCCCGGCGAGCGGATCGCCATGCTGCACCAGTACTCCCCCGCCGTCCCCCGCCTCGGCGTCGCCGCCTTCCGCACCGGCACCGAAGCCCTGCACGGCGTCGGCTGGCTCGGCGTCGCCACCGTCTTCCCGCAGGCCGTCGGCCTCGGCGCCACCTGGGACGACGAACTGCTGCAGGAGGTCGCCACCGCGATCGGCACCGAGCTCCGGGCCTTCCACCATCACCGGGCCCCGCTCGCCGGCGAGGGCCGGATCAGCCTCCAGGCCTGGGCGCCCGTGGTGAACCTGCTGCGCGACCCGCGCTGGGGCCGCAACGAGGAGGGCTACGCCGAGGACCCGCTGCTCACCGCCCGCCTCGCCGACGTGTTCTGCCGGGGCCTGGCCGGGGACGACCCCGACCACCTGCGCACCGCGCCGATCCTCAAGCACTTCCTCGCCTACAACAACGAGGACGAACGCTGCGTGACCTCCTCCGGCCTGCGCCCGCGCGTCCTGCACGAGTACGACCTGGCCGCCTTCCGCACCGCCGTCGCGGCCGGCTCCGCGACCGGGGTGATGCCCGCCTACAACCTGGTCAACGGCCGCCCCTGCCACGTGAGTCCGCTGATCGAGGACGAACTGCGGCGCTGGGCCGCGCCGACCGGGCACGAGCTGTACGTCTGCAGCGACGCCGAGGCCCCCTCCAACCTGGTCGACCCCGAGCACTACTTCGGGGACCACGCCGAATCGCACGCCGCCGCCCTGCGGGCCGGCGTCGACAGTTTCACCGACCACGCCGACGACCCGCGCACCACCGTCGCCCGGATCACCCAGGCCCTGGCCCGCGGCCTGCTCACCGAGGCCGACGTCGACCGGGCCGTCCGCCGCCAGCTGACCGTCCGCTTCCGGCTCGGCGAGTTCGACCCCGGTCCCGGCCCGTACGGCACCACCCCCTGGTCGGTGGTCGACTCCCCCGCCCACCGCGACCTCGCGCTGCGGGCCGCCACCGAGTCCGTCGTGCTGCTCAGCAACGAACGGGCCGTGCTGCCGCTCGACCCGGCCGAGGGCCGCCGGGTCGCCGTGGTCGGACCGCTCGCCGACACCCTGTTCGAGGACTGGTACAGCGGCACCATGCCGTACCGGATCACCGTGGCGGCCGGGCTCGGCGCGGCGCTCGGCGCCCGCGGCGGCGAGGTGTCCTGCACCGAGGGCGTGGACCGGATCACCCTGCGCGCCGCCTCCACCGGCGGGCTGCTCGCCGTGCCCGCCGGCGACCCGGCCGGGCCGATGGCCGTGACGTCGGCGCATGGCGGCGGCGACGGGAAGGCCACCGACGAGGCCTCCTTCGACCTGTTCGACTGGGGCGACGGCGTGCTGACCCTGCGCAGCGCCGCCTCCGGACGCTACGTCACCCTCAAGGACGCGGGCCTCGGCCTCGCCGCCGACCAGACCCAGCCGAACGGCTGGGACGTGCACGAGACCTTCCGGCTGGAGCCCGGCCCCGACGGCACCGAGCTGCTCCGCAACGTGTACAGCGGCGGGTACGCGGCCGTCGACCCGGCCACCGGCCTGGTCACCGTCTCCGCCGGCACCCCGGCCGGGGCCGAGCGGTGGACCAGGACCGTGGTCAGGGACGGCGCGGCCGAGGCACTGGCCGCCGTCCGCGCCGCCGACACGGCCGTCGTCGTCCTCGGCAACGACCCGCACATCAACGGCCGGGAGACCCAGGACCGCACCGACCTGCACCTCCCCCCGGCCCAGGAGGCCCTGCTGCGCGCAGTCGCCGCCGCGTGCCCGGACACCGTGCTGGTGCTGATGAGCAGCTACCCGTACGCCGTCGACCGGGCCGCCGAACAGGTGCCGGCGGTGCTGTGGACCTCGCACGGCGGGCAGGAGACCGGCCGCGCGGTGGCCGCCGTCCTGCTGGGTGACAGCGACCCGGCCGGCCGGCTGCCGCAGACCTGGTACCGGGCGGACGACCCGCTGCCCGAGCGCCTGGACTACGACATCGTCAAGGCCGGCTGGACGTACCAGTACCACCGGGCCGCCCCGCTCCACCCGTTCGGGCACGGGCTGTCGTACACGTCCTTCGGGTACGCGGGGCTGACGGCGGACCTGGACGGCGAGGCGATCCACGTCTCGGTGGAGGTCCGCAACACCGGCGGGCGGCCGGGCACCGAGACCGTGCAGCTCTACACCCGCGCGCTGCGGGCCCGGTACGAGGCGCCGCTGCTGCGGCTGGCGGACTACCGCAAGCTGCGGCTGGCACCGGGCGAGGGCCGGCGGGTGGACTTCACCCTGCCGCTGTCGGCGCTCGCGCACTGGGACGTGGCCGAGGGCCGGTTCACCGTCGACCCGGGCTCCTACGAGATCCTGGTGGGCCGTTCGGCCGGGGCGGTGGAGCTGACCGCACCGCTGACCGTCGACGGGCCGGCGCCCGGCCCGCGCCAGGTGCTCGGGCGGACCGTGCGGGCCGCCGACTTCGACGACCACGCCGGGATCACCCTGGTGGACGCCCACCGCGAGCGCGGCGACGCGGTGGCCCCGGCGGTGGGGGCGCAGGCCGGGCGGCTGCTCTTCCGGGCGGTCGAACTGCCGGGCGGGCCGCTGGTCTTCGAGGCCGAGCTGGCCCGCGAGGGTGCGGGCACGGCGGTGCTGGAGCTACGGGCCGGCGACGCGGGCCGCGACCTCGACGGCGCCGCGGACGGCACCAGGCTGCTGGCGAGGCTCGCCGTACCGTCCACCGGCGGGCGCTACGCCTGGAGCACGGTCCGCGTCGACCTGCCGGAGAGCCCCCGCGGGGTGCACGACCTGCACCTGGTGCTGCGCGGGGAGCAGCGCCTGGCGTCCTTCCGGGTGGACCGCGCCTAGACCGGGCCCGGCCACTCCCGTCGCGGCCGCCGGCGGCGCCCCGGCCCGGTCACCGGCCGGGGCGCTGTCGCGCCACCCGTCCGCGGATCTGCTCCAGGTCCTCCGCCGGCAGCGCGTCCGCCACCAGCAGGCCAGGCAGCAGCTCCGGGGCGGTGGTCAGGGCGCGGAAGGACACGGCCACCGTCACCTGGTGCTCGGGCCGGTGGACGATCTCGATCCGGTCGCCGGCGCGGATCTCACCGGGCTCGATCACCCGCAGGTACGCCCCGGGCAGCGCGGCCCGGGTGAACTCCTTGATCCAGCCCGCGCGTTCCAGCCAGCCCTGGAAGGTGCCGCAGGGGATGCGCGGGCAGGAGACCTCCAGGACGACGTCCGGCCCGATCCGCCAACGCTCGCCGATCAGCGCGCCGTTGACGTCGAGACCGGCCGTGGTGAGGTTCTCCCCGAAGCACCCGTCGGCCAGCGGGCGGCCCAACCCGGGCTCCCAGCGGTCGAGATCCTCCCGGGCGTAGGCGTACACGGCCTGGTCGGCGCCGCCGTGGTGCTTCACGTCGTAGACGCGGTCCCCGGCCAGGCCGACCGCGCCGGTGCCCTTCGGCCCGGGGGCCGTCACGGCCACCGGACCGTCGACCGGGCGCTTGTCGATGCCGGTCAGTGCGATGCCCTTCCACGGGTTGGGGCGGGGCCGGCCGATGTTCAGGGAGAGCAGCTGCATGGGGCCGACGGTACGACCCGGCGCGGCCCGGGGCCACCGGATTCCGGGCCCCGGCCCGGGCCGCGCCGGCCGGGCGGACGCCGCCGGCCTGCGTGGGGCCGCGGCTACGGCGCCCGGAGGACGAACCGCACCTCCCGCTCCCCGCCCGCCGGCAGGGTGACCTGCCGGCCCTCGCCCCGGCAGTGCACGGCCAGCACCTGGTCCACGGCGGAGCGCAGCAGCGCCCGTACGGTGCCCTCCGCCAGGTCCCAGCCGAGCTCGAGCACGGTGACCCGGCCCTGGCAGGCCACCCCCCGGACGGTTCCGCGCGCGAGCTCCTCGGGCAGGGCGGGCAGCAGGTCGAGCCGGCCGGGGCGGGCGTCGACCAGGAGCTCCAGGACGAGGCCGGGCAGGGTGATCGCGGCGTCGGCGTTGTAGATCTCCAGGCCGGGGTTGTGCGAGGTCATCAGCGAGCGGAACAGCATGTCGGCGCCGAGGATCTTCAGCAGGTTGGCGCGGGCCAGGCCGGTGTCCCGCAGCCGGGCCGCGGCCAGCGCGCGGTGCAGGCTGCCGTGGGCGGAGAGGTTCTCGTCGCCGCGGCCGGCGAGGGCGCGGTGGGCGGCCTCGGCGAGCGCCGGGGTGGTGTCCCGGGTGATCCCGTGCAGCGGCCAGACCGGGTACAGGTGGCTGACGTGCCGGTGGTCGAGGTTGCCGTCCAGGCCGGGCCAGGCCCACTCGGTGAGGCTGCCGGCGGAGTTGACCAGGTACGCCGGCAGCCTGGGCAGCAGGGCCCGCCAGCGGGCCACCGCCGCCGGCTCGATGCCGAGGTGCTCGCAGACCTCCACCGCGCTCTCCAGGGCGTGCCGCCCGGCCGCGACGTCCATCACGGCGTTCACGGCGGCGGAGCCGGCCACGCCCTCGGGGGCGATCTCCGGGGAGTAGGAGGGGACGAAGACGACCTGGCCCCGGTCGTCGGTGCGGGTGAGGAAGTCCTCGAAGAACTCGGCGGCGCCGATCAGCCAGCCCACCAGCTCCGCGCGCAGGAACTCGTCGTCACCGGTGGTGCGCCAGTACTCGTGCAGCGGGTGCAGCAGCCAGTCGGCGCCGGCCAGCCAGGCCGGCCACGGCCAGTCGTCGTCGAGGTGGAACAGGTGGCCGTGTTCGCCGTCGGTGCGGCCCGGCGCGAGCAGACCCCTGATGCCGTACAGGGCGCGGGCGTTGGCCCGCCAGTCGGCGATCTGGCCGCGGACCAGCGCGGCGTGCGCGTGCACGGCCTCCGGCAGCGCCGCCAGGTTGGCGCCGGCCAGTTGGAGGTTGAGGTTGGCGTCGGTGGTGAAGTCGCCGGCCCAGGCGGCGCCCCAGCCGCCGATCCAGAGCCCGGTGAGGCGTGGCGGCAGCACGCCGCTGGCGGAGAGCAGCAGGTAGCGGCCGCTGTGGAAGAGCAGTTCGAGCAGGGCGGGGTCGAGGCGCTCCGGGTTCCTCTGCTGGCGTTCGATCAGGTCCACGCTGCCGGCGGCCGCCTCGGCACCGCCGAGGTCCAGGGTGGCGCGCCGGTAGGCGGGGGTGTGCAGGGCGGTGTGCGCGGAGAGCAGGGTGTCGTAGTCGGCGGGGAGCCGGCCGAGACGGCGGCGGATCGTCCCGGTGCTCCAACCGGGCTGTTCCTGGCGGTCGAGGGCGGTGAGCAGCAGGACGCGCCGGGCCCCGCGCAGGATCAGCACGTCCCCGTCGGTGTCGATCCGGGCGCCGGGGGCGTGCACCAGGCTGACGGCCTCGAAGCCGTACGCGCCCTGCCCCGGCGGGTAGGTGGCCCGGGCGTCCAGCAGGCCGAGGCCGGGGGCCGCCTCGGTGGCGGTGCAGCGGTGCTGGACGTCCTCGGGGCAGTCGGGCAGGTCCCCGGTGAGGCGGAGCCGCAGTTCGGCGGGCGGGCCGGTGAACTCCTGCACGACGACGGCGTCGGCCCGGGAGACGAAGGAGCGCCGCCGCCAGGGGCCGGCGTCGTCCTGCCAGCCGACGGTGATCTCGCCGGTGGCGAAGTCGGTGCTGCGCAGGTAGTCGCGGACCGGCCCGTGGGCGGGGGTGGCGATCTCCAGGGCGTGGCCGGGGTGGAAGGACTGGGTCCAGCGGAGTTCGGCGCCGCCGGCCCAGATCCGCTGGGCCTCGGGGGCGCGGCCGGCGAGGACGAGGTCGCGGATCTCCTCCAGCCGGTGGGCCGTCCCGGGTGCCCGGAGGTGGCGGGTGCCGTTGGGCAGGACGTAGCGGTGGTGGTTGAGGACGACGCGCTCGCGGTGCGGGCCGCCGTTGACCATGATCCCGTACTCGCCGTTGCCGGAGAGGTGGGCGTCCTCCCAGCGGCCGGCGGGGGCGGTGTCGTGGACGGCGTGGCTGCCGTACCCGGTGGCGGGCGGGGCGGGGGCCGGCGCGGTGGACGTGGCGCGGGTGGGCGCGGGTGCGGCGGACGGGCCTGCCGGGCCGTCGTCAACTGCGCTGTTCTCGGGGGGATTCACGGGGGGATGCTCCTTCGGCGGCTCTCGCGGCGGGGCTCGCGGCATCCTAGTTTGTTGCCCGCCCGTCCGAATAGGTGTCGAAGCGCATCGAAGCTTGCTTCCGCTCTTGACGGGCACAGACGGCAGGTCAACGATGGGAGCGCTCCCACACCGCTGGGCCCCCGCACCTCCAAGCCCTGGCACCGCTACGCCCCCACCCCGACCGGCCCCCACCCGCCGGCCAGCCCCGAGGAGTACCCGAGCCATGCTCACACCCCGTTCCAGAGCCGCTCTCACCGCCGTGGCGGTCAGTTGCGGCCTGGCGCTGACCACACTGACCGGCCTCGGCGGCACGGCCGCCGCCGCGCCCGACGCGGCCACCGCCGACTCCTACACCTGGAGCAACGCCAGGATCGACGGCGGCGGCTTCGTCCCCGGCATCGTCTTCAACCAGACCGAGAAGAACCTGGTCTACGCCCGCACCGACATCGGCGGCGCCTACCGGCAGGACCCGGCCACCAAGAAGTGGATCCCGCTGCTGGACTCGGTCGGCTGGGACGACTGGAACCTCACCGGCGTGGCCAGCCTCGCCACCGACCCGGTGCAGACCAACCGCGTCTACGTCGCCGCCGGCATGTACACCAACGGCTGGGACCCCGACGACGGCGCCATCCTGCGCTCCACCGACAAGGGCGCCACCTGGGCCCGGACGGCGTTGCCGTTCAAGATCGGCGGCAACATGCCGGGCCGGGGCATGGGCGAGCGCCTCGCGGTCGACCCGAACAACGACAAGGTGCTGTACTTCGGCGCGCCCAGCGGCAACGGCCTCTGGCGCAGCACCGACTACGGCGTCACCTGGGCGCAGGTCACCGCCTTCCCCAACGTCGGCCACTACGCGCCCGATCCGAGCGACACCAACGGCTATCTGAGCGCCGAGCAGGGCGTCCTCTGGGTGACCTTCGACAAGAGCTCGGCCGCGGCCGGCGCGACCACCCGGACCATCTACGTGGGTGTCGCCGACAAGGACAACAGCATCTACAAGTCGGCCGACGGCGGCGCGACCTGGACCCGCGTGGCCGGGCAGCCCACCGGCTTCCTGCCGCACAAGGGCGTGCTCGACCCCGTCAACGGCTACCTCTACATCGCGACCAGCGACACCGGCGGCCCGTACGACGGCGGCAAGGGCGACATCTGGCGGTACGCCACCGCGACCGGCGTCTGGACCAGGATCAGTCCGCTGCCCTCCACCGACTCCGGCGCGTACTTCGGCTACAGCGGCCTGACGATCGACCGCCAGCACCCCAACGTGCTGATGGCGACCGGCTACAGCTCCTGGTGGCCGGACACCCAGATCTACCGCAGCACCGACTTCGGGGCGACGTGGAAGCCGATCTGGGAGTACAGCTCCTACCCGACCCGGGTCGACCACTACACGATGGACGTCTCCAGCTCCCCCTGGCTGACCTGGGGCGCCAACCCGAGCCCGCCGGAGGAGACCCCGAAGCTGGGCTGGATGACCGAGTCGCTGGAGATCGACCCGTTCAACTCGGACCGGATGATGTACGGCACCGGCGCCACCCTCTACGGCACCGAGAACCTCACCGGCTGGGACGCCGGTGGCAGAATCACCATCAAGCCGGTCGTCCAGGGCCTGGAGGAGACCGCCGTCAACGACCTGATCAGCCCGCCGACCGGCGCCAACCTGCTCAGCGCTCTCGGCGACATCGGCGGGTTCCGGCACACCTCGCTCACCGCCGTACCCGCGATGATGTACACCTCGCCCAACTTCACCACCAGCACCAGCCTCGACTACGCCGAGGCCAACGGGAACATGGTGGTACGCACCGGAAACCTGGACAGCGGCAGCACCAGCAAGCGGATCGCCTTCTCCAACGACAACGGCGCCAACTGGTACCAGGCCAACAGCGAGCCGGCCGGCACCACCGGCGGCGGCACCGTGGCGCTGGCGGCCGACGGCAGCCGGGTGCTCTGGGCACCGGACGGCGGCGCGGTCTCCGGCTCCGCCTTCGGCGGCAACTCCTGGACGGCCGCCACCGGTGTGCCCGCGGGCGCCCGGGTCGCCTCCGACCGCGTCAACCCGAAGAAGTTCTACGCCTTCTCCGCCGGGAAGTTCTACACCTCCACCGACGGCGGCCTGACCTTCACCGCCAGTGCGGCCACCGGCCTGCCGGCCACCGGCAACGTCCGCTTCAAGGCGCTGACCACCACCGAGGGCGACGTCTGGTTCGCCGGCGGCACCACCGGCGCCGGCGCGGCGTACGGCCTGTGGCACTCCACGGACTCGGGGGCGACCTTCACCCGCGTCGCGGCCGCCGACCAGGCCGACAGCATCGGCTTCGGCAAGCCCGCCCCCGGCCGGACCTACCCCGCGCTCTACACCAGCGCGAAGATCGGCGGCGTCCGGGGCATCTTCCGCTCCGACGACGCCGGAGCCAGCTGGACCAGGATCAACAACGACTCCCAGCAGTGGGGTTGGACCGGCGCCACGATCACCGGTGACCCCCGGGTCTACGGCCGGGTGTACATCGGCACCAACGGGCGCGGCATCATCGTCGGCGACACCGGCAGCACCCCGCCGAGCCCGACGGCGACCGCCTCCCCCTCGGCGACGGCCACCGCGACCCCGACCACCTCCACCAGCCCGACCGCGAGCACCTCGCCGACGGCCACCAGCAGCCCGACCGCGAGCACCTCGCCCACCGCCACCAGCAGCCCGACGGCGGGCGGGAGTTGCGAGATCACCTACGCGGTCGCCAGCCAGTGGGGCGGCGGGTTCGGCGCCAACGTGACGGTGAGGAACACCGGCTCCACCGCACTCGCCGGGTGGACGGTGAAGTGGGCCTACGCCAACGGCCAGCAGGTCACCTCGCTGTGGAACGGCGCCTGGACCCAGAGCGGCGCCGACGTCTCGGTGAGCAACCTGGGTTACAACGGCTCGCTGGCGGCCGGGGGCGGCAGCACCTCCTTCGGCTTCAACGGCAGCTGGACGGGCAGCAACACCAGCCCGACCGCGGCCACTCTCAACGGGACGGCCTGCACCGTGAAGTAGCGGGCCCGGGGGCGGCGTCCGGGCCGGGAGCGAAGTGACCGCTCCCGGCCCGCATCCGCCACCGGGCAGCGCGCCCCAAGCGCTCCGTCCCGAGCAGCAACTCATGCTCGGGACGGGGGCTTTCGGACTGGTTCGCGGCCCCTTGCCTGACGGTGGCCTGTCCTAGGCTCGCCTCCATGAGCCCGAACCCGCATGTCGGCTGGCGGCAGTCCGTCATCCAGATCACCCGCGTCCACCCGCCCTGCCCCGCCCCCTACGACCAGCACACCATCCGCCACGCGCCGGCCCACGACCCGGTGCGCGCCCGCGCGGTCGTCGCCGGGCTCTCCACCGTCGCCACGGTCGCCGAAGAACTCGAACCCATGCTCCGCCGGGACTTGGGCCACCCCGGTCACATCGACGACCTCGACCAGGTCACCGTCGGATGCTGGGGCAACATCGTCCAGATCAGCGACCCGGCCTTCGGTGAGGACGGCATCCTCTCCACCAACCTCGACGACGCGTTCGAAGCCCAGGTCGAGGCGTACCCCGAGGCCCGCATCACCGCCGTCTGCGAGATGTCCTCGGCCGAGAGCTACGGCAAGTACCTCGCCCACGTCCCCGGGCAGCCCAGCCTCGCCGTCGACGGCTGGGCCGGCCAGTCCGTCACCGGTGACCCCGCGCAGCTCCTGCGAGCCGTCGGCGCCGACTCCGGCGACCCCGGGGCCGAGTGCCTCGACCCCGCCCACGACGAGCCCTACATCGGTGTCGAGTACCTCAACCTCATCACCTGCAACCTGCACTCCGTCTGGGCCAGGGAGAACCTGATGGTGTCCGTCTTCAAGGTCACCCGCACCGAGGACGTCCGGTACGAGATCGACGAGGTCTGGCTCCGGGACTGATACGGCGGCGAGCAGGCTCGTCGCATCGCCGACTGGCTCGGGGGCGGGCCTGCGGACAGGCTCGCGGATCTTGTTATCAGGCCGGGACGCGGCCAGCGCCTCGGTCAGGAGCCGGCGGGCGGTTCCAGCCGGACGCCCCGGTGCTTCAGCCCTGTTGGGCGTCGTACGCCTCACGCGCGCGGTCGACCTGCCCGATGTTCCGCTCGGCCCACCGGGTCACGGCGTTCAGGACGGGCAGCAGGCTCTGCCCCAGGGTGGTGAGTTCGTAGTCCACGCGTACCGGCACCGCCGGGGTGACCGTGCGCGCGAGGAGCCCGTCGCGTTCGAGGTGGCGCAGCGTCTGGGTGAGCATCTTCTGGCTCGCGCCGGGGATCGACCGGGCCAACTCACCGTAGCGGCGCGGGCCTTCGGTCAGCTCCTTGAGGACGAGACCCACCCACTTGTCGCCCATCCGGTCGAGCACCCGGCTGGTCGGGCAGGCGGCGGAGTCGGCCTGGTGCGCGTCCCGGGCCCCGGCGCGGGCATCGGCGGCGGTGCGGGCGGTCATGGCATCCCTTCGGGTACGCAGGCCACTTGGAAGTGCCTACTCCCCGACAACCGTAGCGCCGCCTAACGTCGTCCGGGACGAACCCGGTCCGGGTGCACCGGGCCCGGCACGACCAAGGGGAGAACACGCCATGACGACCATCGCCGTCCTCGGATCCGGCACCGGGGCCCGGACCCTCGCCGGCAGACTGCGGGACGGCGGGCACCAGGTCGTCGTGGGGTCCCGCGACCCGCGACGGGCGGCCGGGCGCTGGGCCGGCTCCGGGGTGCGCCTGACCGGCCTGGCGGAGGCGGCGGAATCCGCCGCCCTGGTGGTCAACGCCCTGCCGGGGCCGGTCTCGGTGGAGGTGCTCGGCGGGCTGGCGGCCCCGTTGGCCGGCAAGGTGCTGGTCGACGTCGCCAACGCCACCGAGTCCGACGCCGGCGGCTTCGCGTCCGGGCTCCGGTACCCGGGCGGCAGCCTCGCCGAGGAGATCCAGCGGGTGCTGCCGGACGTCCGGGTGGTCAAGACCCTCAACACCGTGCACGAGTCGGTCATGGCCGATCCCACCGGGCTGGCCACACCGCCCACCGCGTTCCTGTCCGGCGACGACGCCGAGGCGAAGAAGGCCGTCGGCGAGCTGCTCGGCGAGCTGGGCTGGCCGGCGGACTGGATCATCGACCTCGGGGGCGTGGAGAGCGCCCGGGCACCCGAGGCCTTCGTCCTGATGGTCGGCGGCCTCGTCCGTGCGCTCGGGCCCGTGCCGTTCGGCCTGTCCGTGGCCCGGTGAGACACCGACGGGCGACGGCCCGACGTGACCCGCCCCGGATCCGCCCGCCGCTCAGCGGCTTCGGCGGATCCGGGGCGGTCGACGTACGGTCAGGCCTGCCACCAGTCGTCGAGCGGCGTGACCGGGACGGCCCGCTTGTGCCGGGTGGCGAAGTAGATGGACTCCAGCTTCTGCGCCACCTCGGGGGCGACCTCGGCGCCCTCCAGGTAGTCGTCGATCTGGCTGTACTTCAGGCCGAGCGCCACCTCGTCCGGCAGCGCGGGCCGGTCGTCCTCCAGGTCGGCGGTCGGCACCTTCTCCCAGACGCTCGGCGGGGCACCGAGCTCCGCCAGCAGGGCGGCGCCCTGCCGCTTGGTGAGGCCGGTCAGCGGGGTGATGTCGACGCCGCCGTCGCCGTACTTGGTGAAGAAGCCGGTCACCGCCTCGGCCGCGTGGTCGGTGCCCACCACGAGCATCCCCAGCTGACCGGCGATCGCGTACTGGATCACCATGCGCTCGCGGGCCTTGATGTTGCCGCGCACGAAGTCCCGCAGCACGGGCTCGCCGCCCAGCAGCTCCTGAAGGCCGAGCGCGGCCTCGGCGGAGACCGCGTCCGCGCTGGGCTTGACGTTCACCGCGACCGAGCGGTCGGGCCGGATGAACTCCAGCGCGATCTGCGCGTCGTGCTCGTCGGCCTGGACCCCGTAGGGCAGCCGCACGGCGACGAAGGTGGCCTCGACCCCCTCGGCCCGCAGCTCCTCGGCGGCGAGCTGGCACAACTTGCCGGTCAGCGAGCTGTCCTGGCCCCCGCTGATCCCGAGGACGAATCCCTTGGTCGAGGTCGCCCGCAGGTACGCCTTGAGGAAGTCGACCCGTTGCCGGATCTCGACCTTGGGCACGATGGTCGGCTTCACGCCGAGCTCGGTGAGGATCTGCTCCCGTTGGATCGCCATCCGGCCACTGTACCGGCCGGAATCGGACCGGCGAAAGATCGGTCCGACGCCCCGGCCGGCCCGCCCGGCGGGACGGACGCCCAGGTCAGCCGGGCGGCACGGCCGGGCCGCCCGTCCCGCGGGGGTGTTCAGTCGAGGCAGAACTCGTTGC